>DATAUY010000214.1:0-7597 GCA_036268025.1 Candidatus Sulfotelmatobacter sp.
GGGGAATTCCGCCGCTCGCAGAACTGGATCGGAGGCTCGCGTCCGGGAAATGCATCGTTCGTTCCGCCTCCGCCGAACAGGTTGATGGAATGTCTCGATCCGTTCGAGAAGTTCCTGCACGATGACAGCGAGTCACTACCACTGCTGGTGAAGCTAGGGCTGATTCACGTGCAGTTCGAGACGATCCATCCATTTCTCGATGGCAACGGCAGACTGGGCAGGCTTCTGATCACGCTGCTGCTCTGCGAGAAAAAGGCACTCCGGGAGCCGCTGCTGTATCTGAGCCTTTTTTTTAAGACCCATCGTGAGCACTACTACGAGTTGCTGCAGCGGGTGCGCACGCAGGGCGCGTGGGAAGACTGGCTGGCATTTTTTCTCGATGGGATCGAGACTACAGCAGACGAGGTGTCAAAGGCTGTGCGCCGGTCTCTGGCTCTGTTTGCTGCAGATAGAAGACGGATTGGGGCTCTGGGCCGGGCTTCGTCTTCCGCGTTGCGCGTGCAGGAATATATGCAGAAGCGGCCGATCGCGAACATCGGCGCGATGTCTAAGACGTTGAAGATCTCAGTCCCGACAGTGACGGCTTCGTTACAGCATCTCAGCAAGCTGGGGATCGCAAAGGAGATGACGGGCGGCAGGAGAAATCGTGTCTTCTCATATCCAAAATATCTAGCGATGGTTGCGGCAGGGACGGAGCCAATCCGGTGAAACGCGAACCTTTAATAAGGGTTTTCCTTATTAAAGGTTCGTCTTTGCAACGCGGGAACACGCAGGTGAATAAAGGCGGCCCGCAGGCCGCCCTCTCCAATCCCGACAGAACCTGTGATTGATTTATGCCCGTGGCAACGGGCCGTGCTGGAAGTGGTATTGCAGAATGCGCGCAGCCAGCGCGGGGCTGAGGGTCTCGCCGCGGCGTTCGATGGTACGAACAACTTCTCCGCGGCAGACGACTTCCGTTCCGGGCAAGCCCGCGATTTCTGCCGGTAATACGAGACTAATTTCCAATTGAGAGCTGGGTTGCAGCGATTCGTCGGCCTGGAAGAGCATTCCAGAGCGGCTGATGTTTTCGGTGGTGCCCACATGCCACTGGTTTTCGCCGACACGGCGATAGCGCAGAGGCAGGTGAAGCTGGAACCGTTGCGCGCGCATGTGCGGAGCTTCGGTTGCGCGGACGGCGGCTTGGGGATGGACTGACTGTGAAGACATGACGACCTCCGGGGGAGTTGGAGTTGCATCGAGCACTTCGCGCACTTTGCTTTTCAGGTCGCGAAGGTTAAAGGGCTTCTGGAGCAGGCGAACGCCGGCGTCCAGCATGCCGTTGTGTCCGATTACATTTTCGGTGTAGCCGGACATGTAGAGCACTTTTACGTTCGGGCGAATCTCTGAGATGCGCTGTGCGAGTTCGCGTCCATTCATCCCGGGCATGATGACATCGGTCAGCAGCAGGTGGATGGTCGCCTCGTGCGCGACGGCAATCTGCACGGCGACTGCGCCGTCGGCGGCCTCGATGACTTTGTAGCCCTGCTTCTCGAGATATTGGCGCGCGAGATAACGCAGGTTGGCTTCGTCTTCGACCAGCAGGATCGTTTCCGTGCCGGGTTCGACTTTCTGAAACTGGACCGGCACGACGATTTGCGAGACGGCTTCTCCGGTAGACGCAACGCGAGGCAGATAAATTTTGAAAGTCGTGCCCCGTCCGACTTCGCTGTAGACCCAGATGTATCCGCCGCTTTGCTTAATGATGCCGTAGACGGTGGACAGGCCGAGTCCCGTGCCCTTCGGCCCCTTGGTCGTGAAGAAAGGTTCGAAGATGTGCGACTGGGTGTCAGGATCCATGCCAACGCCGGTATCGGTGACGGCGACCATCACGTAGTCGCCGGGTTTTGACGGACCGTGGAGGCGGGCATAGTCCTCGTCGAGAGTAACGTTGGAAGTTTCTATCGTCAGCCTGCCGCCGGAGGGCATCGCGTCACGGGCGTTCACTGCGAGATTCATGATGACCTGTTCGATCTGTCCAGCGTCGGCGCGGACGGCCCAAAGCTTCGGCGCGGGTGTCATTACCAGATCGATGTCTTCACCGATCATGCGATTGAGCATTTTCAGGTTTTCGGTGGCGATGTCGTTGAGATTGATGATGCGTGGGGCGAGCATCTGTTTGCGGCTGAAGGCAAGCAACTGGCGGGTCAGCGATGACGCCCGCTCGGCGGCACTGGCAATTTCCTGCGCGGGACCGCGGAGATGAGGCTCCGCCCCGAGGCGTTCGAGCAGAAATTCCGAGTATCCCGAAATGACCATCAAAAGATTGTTGAAGTCATGCGCGATACCGCCTGCGAGGCGGCCGACCGCTTCCATCTTCTGGGACTGGCGCAGTTGCTGCTCCAGCGCGCGGCGCTCGGTCACGTCTTCGGCGAAGAGTTCGAAGACGACTCCCTCTTTGCGTCCGTTTGTTACGGTGCGGCCGGAAACGCGAACCACCGTGGTGCCGTTCTTGCGCTTCCATTCGGCGTTCAAGCCTTTGAACGGCACAGCCGAGCGCAGATAATCAGCGAGGTCGAACCACTGGTCCGCTTCCGCATAGAGACTGTAAATGTGTTGGCCGACTAATTCGTTCGTCGAGGTCAGGCCAAGCAGTTCGAGAAACGCCGGGTTGGCATCGAGGATATTTCCGGTTGAATCGCAGCTGCAGATGCCATAGGGAGCATTGGTCACCAGCGAGCGAAAGTTGGCCTCCGAACGACGCAAACTCTCCTGTGCGGCGCGAAGCGCGGCGTTGAGCCAGCAGATGAGCATCGCGACGAAAAAGAAAAGCGAGAGACGAAGGATCGCGACGCGCAATTGATCCGGAGAGTGCGGACCGACGAGCGAGAAATAGGCGCTGACCGTCAACGCAAACGAAGTGGCGACGAGGCCGGGCTTCCAGCCACCGTACCAGGCGCTGACCATGACGGCGACGCCGAACAGGGCAAGGCGGCTTTCAGAGACGTCCGCTAACAGAACGGTGGGAATGAGGGCCAGCGCCGTACTCAGAACGGCAACGCCGTAGCGCAGAATCGGAGCACGGGCGGGCGCAATGCGGAGTAGGGGGAGGGTTACTCGCATGGCAATATCCTAGTTCCAAAATGGGAAACAGCATAGTTACAGGAGTTCATCTTTGCTTGACAATGGACTCGTCCTGTTGTGTCCATTGGCCGCCCGAGCAGCGTCCACCAGGACATGGCAGTTCGCACTTGCAACAAGCCGGGTGAATCTGGACACTAGGTCGGGCAAGAACATTCATGAACATTGGACTATTTGGCGGGACCTTTGATCCGGTGCATCGCGGGCACCTGGCGTTGGCGCGGGCGGCGATGGAGCGATGCAAACTGCATCGTGTTTGCTTTGTGCCGGCGGGGACTCCTCCGCATAAGCAACAGCCCCTGGCTCCATTCATGCACCGTTTCGCAATGCTCGTACTGGCCACGGCGGAAGAAAAGGCGTTCGTACCGTCGCTGCTCGAAGCCCCGGAGCAAAACGCAAAGAAGGAAAAGCCGAATTACACGATCGACACGGTGCGACGCCTCAAACAGTCCCTGAAAAACAGCGATCAACTGTATTTGTTGATCGGCATGGATGCTTTTGCGGACATCGGAAAGTGGCACCAGGCGGACTCATTGTTCCGCGAATGCAAATTCATCATCGCAGGCAGGCCAGGATATTCATTGGCAGACGTGGCGAATGCCCTGCCGGAAAAGTTGCGGCCGAGAGCGGAAATCACGAAGCCCTTTCAGAAGCAGGAGGCCAGTGGAGATCTGGTGCTGCCGGGAGTCACTCTTCATCTGATGGCGGATTTGAAGGAACCAGCGTCAGCCACGGCCATCCGTCAGGCTTCCGCGGCGGGAAAGCCGCTCGGACGGTTCGTGCATCCGCTGGTCGCGGAATACATAAAGAAAATGGGCTTGTACAAGTAGTCGGTGAAGGCTGCCATGAAAATGACTTGGTACAATCTAACGGAAGCGCAAATCGCAGCCACAGGTTCAGAATTCAGGGCTGGCGTCCCGAACCGCCGAGAGTAGAGATTGAGGGAAGATTCATGGCGAAGAACCACTACGTTACGAAACCGAAACGCCGCAACAAGAACAGTAATCGCAAAGACCACTCGGCGGCCACGATGGCCAAATTGCGCGAGCGCGCAGCCGCGGAAGCAAAGCCAGCCAAATAAGCTGTGGAAAGTGGCCCGCATGAACTCCGATACAATGGATGGCGCGAGCGAACGACAACCAGCCACCGACGACTGAATGAAGAAGACAGAACTGAAAAAGCAAGTCTCCGCCGCCATTCAAGCCTGCCTCGAGAAGAAGGCCGAAGAACTCAGCATCCTGGAAATGGAAAAAGGCTCGGGAGCATTTACCGACTATTTTGTGCTGTGCAGCGGAACCAACCCGCGGCAGGTACAGGCCATTGCCGACGAAGTCGAACTGCGTCTCAAAGCTGCCGGCATCCGGCCCAACAGCATCGAGGGCTATAAGCAGGCCGAATGGGTGCTGATTGATTATGTGGATTTCGTCGTCCATGTTTTCTCGGAAAAGGCGCGGAAGTTCTACGATCTGGAGCGGCTGTGGAAGTCGGCAAAGCGGCTGGAGCCTACGGATCTAAAGGCGGCGGCGCGAACTCGCAAACTGGCGGCCATGCCCGCGGTGAAGAAGAGAAAAAGGGCGTAGGGCCGGATCTGCTTTCCCTCACGCGGACAGGAGCGTCCGTGCCGCAACCCTCCAACTTTGAAGATCAAGATTGCATGGATCGGGAAGACGAAGGAAGCTGCGGTCCAATCCCTCACGGACGAATATCTGAAACGCATCTCGCGATTCGCGCAGGTTGAAGGCATCGGGCTGCGTGACGAAGGTGCTCTTCTGGAAGTTTCAGGACGATCCGGCAAGAGCGCGGCGAAATCAACACTTGTGCTGATGGATTCGCGCGGCAAGGAATTTTCATCCGAAACATTCGCGAAATTTATTGGCGATTATCAGGACCGGACTCCGCTACCGTTGATGTTCGCAATCGGTGGCGCCGATGGGTTCAGTGACGAAACCCGCCGTTCGGCACAGCATGTGATCTCTCTGGGAAAAATGACACTGCCGCATGAACTGGCACGAGTTGTGTTGCTGGAACAGATATACCGCGCATTTACGATTTTGAAGGGCCACCCCTATCACTCGGGACACTAGCTTTCAGACTGACGAGCGCTGGCGCTCATTTCTGTTTCGAAGCCCCTTCTGTTCCGGTCAATATCTTCAGAATTTCCGCGGCCAGATCGCCCGCGCCGACTCCCTCCATGTTCGTGAGGACGACGACTCCGGCCTGCTTGGCGGGTGCGATTGTGAAAGCAGTGCTCGTGCCCTGCTGGCCGCCAGTGTGGCCGACCGTCATGATTCCGTCCTCGTTGCCGACGCCCCAGCCGAGGCCGTAGGTGTCATTGGAGCCGTCGGAAGGCTTGAGCGGAGTCCACATCAGGTCACGCGTAGTGCGCTTGATCAGTTTGTCGTGCAGGACTGCGACTTCGAACTTTGCCATGTCCTCGGCGGATGAAAGCCAGCCTCCGCCAGGAATCTTGTAGCTCGAGTCGAGGAAGTCCGCATTCTCGACCGTCCCCGACTCTGTTTTCTGATAGAAGCGCGTGCGGTAGGGGATGATGGTGAAGCGGTTGTCGGCTTGAGTGTGTTCCATTCCGGCCGGAGCAAAAACATCGCGACTCATGAAATCGACGTATTTGGCGCCCGAGGCTCCTTCCATGACGCAACCGACGAGCGTGTAGCCCTGCGTCGAATAGTGAAAGTGCCTGCCGGGTTCGTCTACCAGCGGATCGTTCTTGAAAAAGTCGAGTCCAGCCTGGATTGGATTGTCGAAGTGCCTGGTGTTGCCCACTTCAAGATCATCCGGGCCGGTTTTGTAATGGCGGATGCCGCCAAGATGTCCCATGACTTCGCGAGTCGTGATTGGCTCTTTTTTCTGCGGGAAGGCAGGGCAGTATTTCTGGACCGGGGCGTCCAGGTCGATCTTTCCCCGTTCCCAGAGTTGCATCGCGCCCACCGCGCTCAAGGACTTTGAGATCGAACCGAGCCGAAATAGCGTGTGTTCGCTGGCGGGAGAATTGTTTTCGACGTCTGCCAGGCCGTAGCCGGAAGCCCATTCATACTCGCCGTTTTCGACAACGGCAACTGAGACTCCGGGGAGATGCGTGGTCGCCATGAATTTCGAGACGGCCGCTTCGATTTGATTTTGTTTGTCTTTGGGAAGCTTTTGATCCTGTGCGGCAGCGAAAACTGTCAGGGCGAATCCGGACAGCACAAGAACGCATGTTGAAAACTTGCGGCTGAAAGGCATGGATGGTCTCCGAGTGGGCGCCTCGATTGTAAGCGAAGCGGGGAAGGCTTCAATGTGCCGAAAAGTTGAAACTTTAAGCTTTAAAAGAGCGATTCCTCTGCGCGTGCCAGACGGCGCTCCGGATGGAGGCCATGACCGGCTTGCCGGATTCTCATCCAAGCCCCGGGCGCTCGCGCCGGGAAACACGATCTCGGCGAAATCAAATGGACTTCAGTGGACGAAAAAGGCGCGTCTGAATTCTCGGCATCGTAATTCGGGAGGCGAGACTTTACAATCATCCCGCCATGACGGTGAAGGTGCGGTCATTCGCGAAGATCAATCTTGGACTGCGCATCGGCGCTCTGCGCGCGGACGGCTTTCACGAACTGCTCACGGTCTATCAGACCATTGCGCTGCATGATGTGATCCGCATCGGAGTTGAGCGCGGATCGGGAATCGAGATTCGTTGCGCCGATCCTCGCGTTCCTCGGGATGAGTCGAATACTTGCTATCGAATCGTAGAGCGCGCGATGGCCACGCTGCGGGCGAAGGGTCGCGTTCTCGTCGAGATTGAGAAACGCTTGCCGGTGCAAGGTGGGCTCGGCGGGGCATCGGCGAATGCGGTTGCGACTCTGCTGGGGGTCGAACGCGCCCTGAGGAAGAGACTTTCCACGCAGGAGAAGCTGCGGATCGCTGCAGAGGTCGGTTCAGACCTGCCGCTTTTTCTAGTCGGCGGGACCGTTCTGGGAGCTGGCCGCGGAGAGCAAGTGTATCCGCTGCCGGACTTGCCTGCAATTCCATGCGTCGTGGTAACTCCGGAAGTTGGAGTCTCGACTCCGAAAGCATTCACCGCATGGGACCGGTTGCGTGGAGCGGACGCCCCCGCCCGCGAGGGATCACCGATACTGTCGGATAACAAAATAACTTCAGGCGTAAACCCTGCCGAGCTTCGCTCGGCCGGACAATCGAGAGCGGCTGTCCCCCCAAGCGCTTCTCAGCCGCAGTCAAAATTGACGCTATCGGGCGCCTCCGATAGAATGGATGAGCTTGGCCGTGGCTTGTCGGCGTGGCTGAGCGAGCTTCACTCCGGTGCTCCTTCTGGAATTGGTGGAGGGGGCCGGGCCGGGAATCCGCTTCTTCGGCTCGTCCGGGCTGGGATCGAGAACGACTTCGAACAAGTCGTCTTTCCTGAGTATCCCGAGCTGCGTGAAGGTAAGAGTGCGCTTTTGCGCGCGGGCGCGAAGTATGCGTCGTTGTCGGG
>DATAUY010000215.1:0-55238 GCA_036268025.1 Candidatus Sulfotelmatobacter sp.
GTCTTGGTTCTTAGGTCTTGGTTCTTAGGTCTTGGTTCTTAGGTCTTGGTTCTTAGGTCTTGGTTCTTAGGTCTTGGTTCTTAGGTCTTGGTTCTTAGGTCTTGGTTCTTGGTTCTCAGGTCTTGGGTCTTGGGTTTGAGGCTGGTTGAGTCAGGGGTTCAAAATCTGAGGATCGAGGTCTGAAAGGTCGAGGTTTCGATGTCTGGGCCTGAAGTCTGAATCTGAGACCCTAAGACCCGACCTATGCCCGCCAGCCGCTGATTTCCTTCAATCCTTTACCGCGGGCGTGCTCGAAGAGCCGCACCTTATGCCGGGAGTGCTCGAATTCATGGATGTCAGCCCAGACTTCCGCCTGCCACGCCTTGTCGTGCGCCGCTGATTCGCCGCAGCTGGCACAGCGGGTGTGAAGCGTTATGGGGAGCGGTTCAACGCCAATCGGGGCCGCGCCCGGCAACTCTACGAAGATGCAGCGCACTTCCTCAATCTGCTCGTTCGGCCCGAGTAAGTGCTCGTACCGCAACAGGTAACCGAAACCGAGCTTCTTAGCCTCCTGCTCGGCCTCTTCCCGGCTGTGGAATGGACCATACTCGGCCCGCAACTGCTCGGTGGAATCGCACGCCATCCAGAAGGTTTCTTTGTAGGCCATCGGTCGTTCGAGCCCTGGGAATGCGGAACCAACCCGTGGGCGCCGGGCTGGCTGACGGGAACGGTGCAATTGCCCTGCCGACCTCCGTTTTTTCAATCGATTGCCAATAAACGACTTACTCCGCTGAAACACGTTCCCTCCCGGAATTGTCAGAAAAGTTTTGCATTTCGTCGGGGTCTTGGGTCTTGGGTCTCAATTCTTGTGTCTTGGGTCTCGGGTCTCGGGTCTCGGGTCTTGGGTCTTGGGTCTCCGATCCTTCGATCTTCGCTCAAGCCCAAGGCATTCTGGCGTGATGCTTGGACTTCACGCTCGGATACCGCCCGCATCGGGCAAACCTTTTGCCTTCATAGGCCTGATTTCCATCCGACGTAGACGTGAGACCCAAGCCCTGAGACCAATACTCACGCTCCCACCGCGGTCCCATAGCCTGACTCCAGTCCCTCGGACGCCGGCCATTTCTTTCCCCCATGGCTGGCCACATACATCGCGAGTTCCAGACGGCTCCAGACCCCAAGTTTGTCGAAGGTGCTGCGCAAATGGTTCTTGATGACCTGCTCCGTGGTGCCGATGATTCTGCCGATCTCGCGGTTGGTCAGTCCCTCCCAAACGAGGATTGCGATCTGAATTTCTTTCTCGGTGAGCCTCTGCCGGGGCATCATGATTGCGCTCCTTCCCGGCTGTACATCGCAATTGCCAGTTTCACTCGCTTACGCCCCTCGCGAATGCCTGCACGCAGGAACAATGTGCGCAAGTGCTGCTTAACGGTGCGCGGGCTGATCTTGAGCTGGCCCGCGATTTCCTTGTTGCTGCAACCCTGCACCAGCAGATTAAGCACTTGCTGGTCACGCGGAGTAACTTTCACTTCGGCTATGTCTACCACGATGACTTCCTCCTGCCTTTGGGATCGTACTGACGTTTTTCCATAGCACGACTTTCGCCAATTCTTCGTAGGCGAAGGCCACTGGCACTAAGTCACACAGCTATCGGCACTTGGGATGGAAGACTATGGTTTGCTGCGACCTGCGGCTTACCGATCCAAGTTCCATTTTGGAACCGCCTCTTTGCGCCCTCTCATGAACGGTGATGCTCGGATCGCTGGGAGAAGCGCTCCCACACCGCATCATGCCTGCGCTTTCAGCGCTTCCCGTCTTGATCTACCATGTGGAATAGCTTTTCCATTTTGAAACCGATGCGGTCCCTCTTCAGCCAGGGCTGTGCAAAACGCATAAAGGAAACGCTTTGCCTGAACTAATGCGGCGCGCCAAGGTCCCGCACTTCTCTCGTCGGCTGCTGCTTCGCAAGAGATTTCGCACTGCGGTGTTCTTCGCCGGGTTTCTTGCGGTTGCATCCGCAGCCGCCTTCGGCCAAGGCGGCCCTCCTTACTACACCAACGATCCCGGCACGCCGGGAAACCACAATTGGGAAATTAATCTCGGCTACATGCCGTTCCTGTACAGCGACAACTCGATCTCCCACACCCCCGATGTCGACATCAACTTCGGCGTCGGAAACCGCATTCAACTGACGTATGAGAACGCCTGGCTGCGCGTGCATGATCCATCCGGCATAACTAAGTACGGACTCGGTCAAGACCAGCTCGGGGTCAAGTGGCGCTTCTATGATCGCGGCGAGGACCATCCCTCGTTCTCCGTCTTTCCGCAACTCTCGATCAATAATCCGAACCACTCCGTGCAGCGCGGCATCACGCCGCCCGGTGCAAGCCTGATTCTCCCCATCGAATTCACCAAGAAAATAGGGCCGCTGGATGTAAACGCGGAGGCGGGATACAGCTTCGTCCACCTCGGACCGGATGGATGGCTCACCGGCTTGGTGGTGGGACACGACCTTACAAAAAAACTGGAACTTGACGCCGAGCTCTACAGCCTCGGCACGTTTCATCCAGGGTTCGCGCAGTCCACTCTGGATGTCGGCGCGCGTTACCGGCTACACCGGCCGATCATCCTGCTGGGGATGGCCGGGCGCAGCCTTGGGCCCGCGGCGGCCAACCAGCCGCACTTTGTCGGATACTTCGGTCTGCAATTTCTGCTGCCGCCGAAGTCCTACGAGCGCGAGGAACCCCATCCCACCGAACCACAGAAGAAATAGCCTCCCAGACAAACGAACGACGACGAACAGATGCTTGCGGACACACCAAATCGCGCAACCTTTACGCATTACTGTGGTTACCAACAGATGGTTACCACGCCAGGGTGCGTACCACGAAAGAACAATCGCAACTCATCCGCGTTTGGCGTTACACTAGGAAGCAATCAAGGCTGCCTGCCCCCTTAGGGTGGCCGAAGGACTCAATTCCCCCCTAAGCCTTCGTTCCCCCGCGTGTTGGCACTCTTGTAGATATCAGATTTGCTCTAGAATAAGCGCATTCCGGACAGATTTGCGGACTCTGCGCGCAAGGACGGGCTTCCTCCGGTGGAAAAAGGCATCGTGTCCGAGGAAAAGAAAAAACCAGTTCTCGACGAGCAGACACTCGCCAAGTTGCTGGAAGCTGCCTACGTCCTCCAGGAACACAATCGCGAACTGCGCGAACTCGAGCTTGGCCTCGACCTGAAGCGCGACAAGATTGAAGCGGAAGCCAAATCCGAAGCAAAGACAAACGCGAAATCCGCTCCCGAGCCCGCAAAGCCGCGCGGGCCTGCGCCTACCGACTATACCTTCACGCTCGCGCAAATCGTCGCTACCCAGCACCAGATCCAGATTCGCAATCTCGAACTGGAAAAAGCGATGGCGCTGGTCACTGAGCGGGTCATGGAAATTGCGCGCGCGGGCGGCGCCGCTATCGGCATTTTGGATGGAAAGCAAGTCCGCTACCGCGCCGTCTTCGGATCCATGACCTTGAGGTTGGGGACGGAAGTTCCCACCGAGAAAGCGCTGTGCCAACCCTGCATCCGCAACGCGCAGGTGTTCCGCTGCGCTGACGTGAATCCGGAATTCCTGGTGGATTCGGAGGAGTGCAGGCGACGCGGCATTCAATCTCTCATCGCCGTCCCGATTTTTCACGAAGGTGTCGCTGCCGGCGGCCTGGAACTCTATTACGCGGCCCCGCATGGATTCTCCGAGCAGGATGCCCATACCTGCCAACTGATGGCCGGCCTCGTCACCGAGGCGCTCGCGCGCGATGAAGAGCACACCTGGAAACAATCTCTCGCCAGCGAACGCGCGGCCATGCTGGAAGCGATCGAGAAGCTTAAGCCCAATCTTTCGGCCCTTGCCGAACAAAGTTCGAAGCAGGAGACAGCGCCCAAAGCCATGCCAATCGGCGCGCCGCAGACACAAGCCATTGCCTGCGCGCAATGCGGGAACAAATTCAGCGCCGACGAACAGTTTTGCGGGCAGTGCGGATCGCCGCGCAGCGGCACGGCGAACATG
This sequence comes from Candidatus Sulfotelmatobacter sp., assembly GCA_036268025.1. Taxonomy (GTDB): domain Bacteria; phylum Acidobacteriota; class Terriglobia; order Terriglobales; family Acidobacteriaceae; genus Sulfotelmatobacter. Next base: position 4,034 of record DATAUY010000215.1, read on the forward strand.
CAGAGTAAAGTCGCCTCGCTGTTGCGCATGCAGGAGACGCCGAAAATCGAAATCGCCGCCGAGGCCGCGCCCGCTCTCGAAGTGCCTCATGAAACTACCGCACAGAATTCTTCATCTGCTCCTACGGAAGAATCACTGGCCATGCTCCAAACGGAAATACCGGACTTCTTCACTCCATACGAAATTCACACCGAAAATCGAAGCGCCATCGAAGCACCATCAAGCCCTTCCAGCGATTTGAATCACGAGATCGACTCCAAGGACAAAATTGAAGAACCTGCCGCTTCTGAGGAAGAGCTTGCGATCACCAAAGTGCCGGCAGCTGCCAACTGGAATTCAGCGGCGTCCGCTCGGGAATTTCTCGAGCAGTTGACGGAAGAAAAACCGCGTGGCGCGCTGGCCCGTTTCTGGAATGCCCGTCGTGGCGACATTTACCTCGCGGTAGCTGTGATTCTCGTCGCCTGCGTGATTCGTTGGGGTATCTGGTCGAACCATCCAGTCAGTGCCACGAATAGTCCCAACGCCACGGTTCAGGGTCATCGAAAACCTGCTCCCATTGACCCAACTGCGAGTCTCTCGCTCTTCGACCGCATGTTGATCTCGCTTGGTTTGGCCGATACCCCGGAAGTCCCCGAAGACAAAGGCGATCCCTCTGTCCGGGTGTGGGTGGATCTACATACCGCGCTATATTACTGCCCGGGAACCGATCTTTATGGCAAGACGCCCAGGGGAAAATACGCCTCCCAGCGCGACGCCCAGCTTGACGAGTACCAGCCCGCCTACCGTAAACCCTGTAATTGAAGGAAGTTCCAGCCCTTTCGTGCCTTAGACAAGGCACATTAGAAATTGACAACCTCCTGTGGCAAGAGTGGAATCATAGTTACACGGGTTTATATCTTCGTTGGCCGGACCTGTTTTCGGGCGGGAGATACTGCGTGCCACGCCAGAGTCAATCCACGGAGTCTTCTTCCTCAACTGAACTGAATCCCCTTTTGAATCCGCTTCTAGGGAACCACATGGGACGTTGGGCGGAGGTCTATTTCACAAGCCCGCCCGAAAAACGCGACGCAGCCGTGCTCGATCTGCTGCATAAGTTGCAAACGGAGAATTCGAAACCTGACTCTGGAACCCCAGGGAAGATTGTTCCATGGCCCGAAGCACCAGCAAGCAACGCGCCGCCGCCCCCACCGCGGATTGCGTCGGCGCTAACTACGATTGAGGAGCCTACCGTGCAATGCAGTTCCTGTGGCCATGAAAATTCAGCTTTTCATCGGTTTTGTGGAGGCTGCGGCACGCCGCTTACCGGCGAATTGCCCGCTGAACCTTCGCACGCTACGATGTCAAGCTCAGCGGAACAGAATTCTAAAGTTGAAGATGCGGTTTCTTCGCAGCCTGAAACTGCAAGCCATCAGCCAGCCGCAATCGAAGACATTCGCGCGAAACTTGATCCGCAACGCCGCGAGTTCGAGGAGTCGATCGCGCATCCTCACGAGTTGTCGCTGTTCCGCAGCTTCCGCGAACAGGATTCATCCGATAACGACTGGGACGAAGCTCCGCCGAGACGCCGCTTTTATCTTGGAGCCGCGCTGGCGATCCTGACGGCGGGTGCCATCTATATGGCATGGCGCAGCGGGCAATTATCGGCACAGCGCCCGCATGAAGCGAAACCCGCGCCCGCAATTGTGGCGCCGGATTCCTCTGCATCCGGTCAAAACCCGAATGCCAACGTAAGTGAGCAGAAAGCGGCGCCGCAGACAAGCCAGGCACAGACGCCAGCGACGGCAAAAAACGGGGAACCGCATCCGCCCGAAAATTCACTGCCAGCCTCAGATCACCGAGAGAAATCCATTCAGCGAGTGTCCAGCGTGACTGAACAGACTCCCGCCCCGCAACCGCTCATAGACAACGGCAAGGAAGAACTCGCCGTTGCCGAACGCTATCTCAACGGAACCAACGGCCAGCGCCGCGACTCCGGTGAAGCGGCAAAATGGTTGTGGAAGTCCATTTCCAAGCACAATGGCGAAGCGAGCGTACTCCTCGCGGACTTATACCTGAAGGGCGACGGAGTTTCCAAGAACTGCGACCAGGCGCGCGTGCTGCTCGACACCGCTGGTCGCAAAGGCGTAGCCGGCGCGGGTATGCGGCTGCGCAATCTCCAGGCGTTCGGCTGCCAGTGAGCCCAGTACATCCCGCGCAGGGCGAAGATGCCCCTCACACTTCACGCGTGACAGTAAATCTATTGCTTCGTTAGAAAAAGTTACTGAGCCACAAGTGCAGGCGCACTGCGGCGGGACTCATACCAGAGCGCAAGTTCCACGCGGTTCCAGAGTCCAAGTTTGTCGTAAATGACACGCAGATAATTTTTCACTACGTGTTCGGTGGTCCCGATTGCCTCGGCCACTTCCTTGTTCTTCAGGCCTTCGGCAACGAGCTCGATGACACGATGTTCACGCTCATTGGGGACACGGTTCCCATAACGTCCGATTGCTGACATGATTGCCTCCGGTACAGCAGGGTCGCGAGTTTGACTCGCTTAATACCGCCGGTAATCCCGAACCGCAGGAACAACCGGTTAAAGTGGGCTTTTACAGTCCGACGCGCCATTTTGAGTTGGCTGGCGATCTCTGCGTTATCGCATCCTTGCAGTAGCAGCTCAACGATTTGCTGTTCGCGCGGACCGAGCCGGACGGCCTGCTCATTCATCCCAACCTCCCTCTTTGTAGATTTTTGCCTGTTGCCCGATCAGGCATTCACTGCTGACTTTCCAGAATCAACAGCACCCACGTTGCCACATCCGTCATTTTTCACCTGTTGTGACCGGAAACCATATTTTCCACAGGCACTTGCGGGCACCCGGTGTCGCCGCAAGAAATCGCATCCTTGCTTTCTTTTCAGCTCAGGAGCGCAAGGAGAGAAGCCGGATGCCCAAAAACCTGTCCACTCAAAGGCTTCGGCGGGAGGTATGGATCGAAAGGCGATAAACGAGTTCGCTGGCGACGAAACGGACCCAATTTAGTCTGAGCGAACAAACATAGAGAAAGAATGAAGGCGCATACTCAGCCTAGGTAGAGGCCAGACAAAACAAGGGGCGTACCCAGGTAAACACCTTAGTCAGAAGTTCCAACATACTTGACGCCCAAGGCACAAATTACACGATTCACCCGAGTACTTCTATTCATCGACAAATCGAGACAGCTGCGGATCTCGCGATTTCCACAGCCTGCTTGGTAATTATTCGATGAACTCAGACTTGGATTCGATGAAAATCATTCGAGGATTTCTACAGTGAATATTTTTTCATCAGGTGCCGGAATGAGCGGTATGAAATGCCCAGAATGTCCGCTGCTTTGGTCTGGACGCCGCCACTCTGGTTGAGCGCACTTTGCAGCAGCAAACGCTCGATGCCCGCAACATAATTTTCCATCCCGATGCCGGCGGGGAGAGTAACGTCGCCGCCGATTTCGGGCAGGCCACCTCCGGCGGAAGCGGCGGCCGCGCGTACCTTCGGACGCTCCGCAGGAAGTTCCACATGCAATTCATCGGACGTTTCCAGCGCGACCGCGCGTTCAACGGTGTTTTCCAACTGCCGCACGTTGCCCGGCCACTCGTAGTCGCAAAGCGAATCGAGCGATGCCCCGTGCACGCGCAGGATGCTGCGTCCCGCGGCGCTCGCGTACTTTTTTAGAAAATGATTTGCCAGCAGTGGAATGTCCTCCCGCCGCTCGCGCAAAGGCGGAACGCGGATGGGAATGACATTCAAACGGTAGTAAAGATCTTCGCGGAACAGGTTCTCGGCAACCGCCTTGTCAAGGTCGCGGTTCGTCGCGGCGATTACCCGCACATCGATGGAAATTTCACTGGTGCTGCCCACCGGCCGCACCGTCCGCTCCTGCAACACACGCAGCAGCTTCACCTGCATGGCCAGGGTCATCTCGCTGATTTCGTCGAGAAATATCGTTCCTCCGTCGGCGACTTCGAACAATCCGCGCTTGTTCTGGTTCGCTCCGGTGAATGCGCCCTTCAGATAGCCAAACAGTTCGCTTTCCAGCAGAGTCTCGGGAAACGCTCCGCAGTTGACCGAGACGAAAGCCCCAGTCGCGCGCGGAGAACATACGTGAACGGCGCGCGCGACAAGCTCTTTGCCGGTCCCGCTCTCTCCGTGGACTAACACCGTGCTGGCCGTTGACGCAACCGTGCGCACCGTCTGCTTCAGCTTTTCCATCGCCGGGCTCGATCCGATAATGTTGTCGAGCGAGTTGCGCGTCGCAGCATCGCGGCGCAGCGCGAAGTTCTGCTTGCTGAGAACCAATTTTTCCAGCGCGCGATTGATCGCCAGTTTAATCTCGTCCACGAGGCCCGGACTCTTGCGAATGTAATCGCTCGCGCCGCCGGCCTTAACGGCCTCGACCGCAGCTTCGTAATCGTCAACTGCTGTAATCAGAATGACCGCCGAATCGGGCGACACGCGGTGCGCGTGCTTGAGCACTTCGATGCCATCGATATTCGGCATCTTGATGTCGGTAATGATGACGTCGTAGAGGGCGCCGTCAATCTTATTCTTCGCCGTCTGTCCCGACTGCACCGTCTCGACGCGATGACCTTCACGGCGCAGCGAAATATCGAGCATTTCGCAAATCGAACGTTCGTCATCGCATACGAGGATGTTAGCCACGTGCGCCTCCTGCGCTTGCCGCTGTGGCCGACTGTGAGATGACGTGCACTTTGCCGGCGCTCTGGTCCGTCGCAATCGGCTGCACGTCGAAGCGGTGCAATCTCAGAACAAAGGTAGTTCCCTGTTCCGGCTTCGACCTAGCCCAGACTTTTCCTTCATGCGCCTGGACGATCTGATAGACGATCGCCAGCCCCAGGCCCGTGCCTCCCTCGAAATTCGACTGGAAGGGCTCGAAGATTTTTTCCACCTGTTGTGGCGTCATGCCGGATCCGGTATCGATGAAGCAGATTTGCCAATCGTCCTTCATCGGCTCGATCGTCGCGGTCAGTGATCCTCCGTTCTTCATGGCGCGCACGGCGTTCTCGCACAGGTTCCAGAAGACCTGCTTGAGCTTGTCCCCGTCAGCGATGGTCCAGGCTTCGCTGCTCGTAAAATTGCGCTCGATGGTTATGCCGGTCTTCTCCGCCGTCATGCGATGGTCCATCAGGGTGAGCGTGTCTTCGACGAGCTGGATCAGGTCCACTTTATCGAAGCGATATTGCTTTGTGCGCGAGTAGGCGAGAAAGTCGGTAATAATTCCGTTGAGCCGCTGCGATTCGCGCGTCACAATGTCGAGCAGCCTGCGATGGTCTTCGTTCATCTCCGGCAAGCCGGACAACATGCTCACCGAGCCGGCAATCGAAGTCAGCGGATTGCGAATCTCATGCGCGATTGCTGCAGCCAGCCGCCCCACTGCGGCCAACCGGTCCTGTATGCGCACTTCCCGCTCTAGTCGTCGCATTTCAGTCAGGTCGTCGAGCACGTAGACATATCCCAGTTCTCCGCCCTCGGGTACGGTCAAAGCGGCCACCCGCACTCGTAACGTCTTGCGAAAACGGTTCGGAGAATCAAACCTCACCTCGCCATGTACGGTGTGAGCCTCCACCGACGGCAGCGGATCCAGGAAAAGTTGGCTAACCGGAGCGCCAATTAGAGTATTCGGAGAACTTTCCAGCAACCGCTGCGCCGCAGCGTTGACCAATGTGATCCGCCCATCGAGTCCGGTGGTAATCACTCCGCTGCTGATGGAGTGAATGATGTGCTCGTGTAGCGCCTGTAAGTTTTCCAGCGCCCCGCTGGTGGTCTTCAGCTCCACTCCGACCTGGCGCAGCTTCGTACTCAGCAGTCCCGCCAGATAAGCGACCGCAAGAAACGCAAACAGATTTACAAAGATGATCGCTTGCAGCGCCTTCAGTCCGGGGGTCGTGGTGCAGTAGGAAGGGACAATGCCGTAGTAGTTCAGCTCCAGCACGGTTCCATACAAGATGAAAGCCAGCGCCGCCACGAGATGCGCCCATACTCTCGGCAACAGTATTGCAGCGACGATGATCACCAGCGGATAAAGAAAATTGAGTGAGCTGTCCCATCCGCCCGTCTCGTGGATCACAAGGCTGACCAGAACCACGTCAGTCAGCACCTGCAACCCGGCCTGGATTCGGTGTTCCTTCCACACAGACAGCAGCAGCACGTAGAACAACGACAGGCTGTACCAGAACAGGATGGTGCTGATAAAGAGCCGCATGGGCAACGGAGCGCGGCTGAACTCCGCGACCGCGACCTCAATCGCCAGCAGCAGCGTCAGGATGAAAATGCGTACCCGGACCAGCCATCCCAGCCAATTGCGCTCGTCAAACGTGGAATGCATGAAGAACCTGAGGTTTCAAGGTTTCAAAGTTTCTGAGGTTTCAAGGTGTAAAAGTCCCAAGGTCTCAAAGTTTCAGGCCTTTGCTTTCGAAACTTTGAAACCTTGTCACTTTGAAGCTTTGCCTAACTACCCCGCTAGTTTCGCGATCATCGCAAACAGCGGCATATAGAGAGAAATAACGATGCCTCCGACGCTGACGCCCAGTAGGCCGATGATGACCGGCTCCAGCATGGCCAGCATGTCTTTGGTAGCGGCGTCCACTTCTTCTTCGTAGAAATCGGCGATCTTCTGCAACATGGAATCCATCGCGCCTGTCGCTTCACCGACGCCGATCATCTGCGTCACCATGTTGGGGAAGACTCCGCACTCGCGCAGCGGATCGACGATCGTGCGTCCTTCTTCAATCGCTTTGCGCACCTTCATTAGCGCTTCTTCCAGCACCGCATTGCCTGAAGTTCTGGCGGTAATCGCCAGGCCCTCGAGAATCGGAACGCCCGACGTGATCAGTGTTCCCAGCGTACGGGTGAAGCGTCCGACCGCGATCTTGCGCAGGAGTGAGCCCATCACGGGAAGGTACAGCAGGCCCTTATCAAAGTAGTAGCGGCCCCGCGGGTGCTTGCGGACCTGCTTCATGCCGAAGAAGAGGCCAATCATACCTACACCGAACATCCACCAGAACGTCTGTACGAAACCGCTGAGACCTATGACGATTCGCGTAGGCAGCGGCAGGTTGACGCCCAATCCGGCAAACAGGTTTGCGAAAATCGGCACAACCCACTTCAGCAGGGCGCCGACGATCAACGCGGCCATACTGACGACCGCGATCGGATAGATCAACGCCGATTTCACGGCTGCCCTCAGGCGGACAGCTTTTTCTACATACGTCGCCAAACGTTGCAGAATCACGTCGAGAATACCGCCTGTTTCACCTGCCTCGATCATGTTCGTGGTGAGGTCGTCGAACACCACCGGATATTGGCGCATGGCGTTGGCCAAAGTAGCGCCGCCTTCTACCGTCGTCCGCACGCCGGTCAGCACTTTCTGAAACGCCTGGTTTTCCTGGTTTGCCGCAAGAATTTCCAGACACTGCACGAGCGGCAAGCCGGCGTCAATCATGACCGAAAACTGGCGGAAGAAGATCGCGATGTCCTTCGTTCCGACTCTGCCCGATCCGAATGTGGGCATGGAAAATTCCTTGCCCTTCTCGCGGATCGCGCCCGGCGTGATGCGCTCTCGCCGCAGCGCCTGCGACAGCGCCGCTTTGTTTGCGGCCATCCGTTCTCCGGAAATTTTCTGTCCCGACGCGTCTTTGCCTGAAAATGTAAAGACTGGCATGGTTTAGCTTCTCCTCACTCTTGTTGCTAGCTCGTGAACTCTTGGCTGACGGTTTGCTTCCCGCGTTTAGCGTTTCGCGGGAGCAGCCCCCTTGGCCAGCGGCGTTCCACCCGCGTTGCCGCGGCTCAACAAACTGGCGCCGCGGTTGATCATTTCCTGCAACTCGTCCACATTGCTCGACCGCGCCATCGCCGTTTCTATGGAAATCTGCTTCTGGAAGTAGGCCGTTGCGAGCGATTGGTTAAATGTCTGCATTCCAAATTTTTCCTGTCCAGATTGCATCGAGGAATAAATCTGGTGGATCTTGTCTTCTCGGATCAGGTTGCGGACCGCGGGGTTCGGTATCAGAATTTCCATGATCATGGCCCGGCCCTTGCCGTCGATTTTTGGAATAAGGCTTTGGCACATGATGCCTTCCAGCACCAGAGATAACTGCGCGCGAATCTGCGGCTGCTGGTGCGCCGGAAACACGTCAATGATTCGGTTGATGGTCGAGGTTGCCGAATTGGTGTGCAAGGTACCGAAGGTCAAGTGGCCGGTTTCCGCGATTCGCAGCGCCGATTCGATGGTCTCGAGGTCTCGCATTTCGCCGATCAGCACGACATCGGGATCTTCACGGAGCGCGGCGCGCAGAGCGTCGGTAAAGCTCTTGGTGTCCGCGTGCAATTCGCGCTGGTTGACCACGCAGTTCTTGTTCATGTGCACGAATTCGATCGGGTCTTCGATAGTAAGAATGTGATCGTGGCGCTCGCTGTTGATCTTGTCGATCATCGCGGCCAGCGTGGTGGACTTGCCGGAACCGGTCGGTCCCGTCACCAGCACCAGTCCGCGCGGCTTGTCGCACAACTTGCTGACCACCGGCGCCAAGCCGAGCTGATTGAAGTTCTTGATCTCGAAAGGAATGACGCGGAACACAGCCGCCGTCGCGCCGCGCTGATTGAAGACGTTGGCACGAAAACGGGCCAATCCCTTCAAGCCGAACGAGAAGTCGAGTTCGAGGCTCTCTTCGAAGCGGTGCTTCTGCGAATCGGTCATGACACTGTAGGCAAGCTGCTTGGTCTCGGCCGGCGTCATCTGGGGCAAATCGAGCGGCACCAGATGTCCGTGGACGCGAATCTGCGGCGGCGAATTGGTTGTGATGTGCAAATCGCTGCCGTTCATCTCCAGCATTCGTTTGAGCAAATCGCTTAACGACAAACCCATGGCAAGTTTCCCTTTCGTCAGTCCTTAGTCCCGAATCCCTGGTCCTGAATTGTCGCCTCCGGTCTCGCGACGCGGGACTCGGGACTTGGGACTTCTCTAGTGAATCGTTTCGCGCGCTACTTCTTCGAGCGTCGTCATCCCGGCCGCAACTTTGATCAATCCGCTGCGGCGCAACGTGATCATGCCGCGCTCGATAGCTTTCTTTTTCAATTCCACCGCCGAAGCCCCAACCAGAACCAGTTCACGGATCTCGTCATCGACCTCCATCACTTCGTACAAGCCGCAGCGGCCCTTGTATCCCGTGTTGTTGCAAACACCGCAGCCTTTTCCCTTCTGGATCTTTACCGTTTTCGACTCTTCCGGCGTAAAGCCTGCATCAATCAGTGTCTGCGGTGGCACATCGAATGGCTCAATGCAGTCTTTGCAGATACGCCTCACCAGTCGCTGGGCGCAGATCAAATGCACCGATGTCGCCACCAGGAACGGCTCGATACCCATGTTCATGAGTCGCGTAATCGTTTCGGGCGCGCCGTTAGTGTGTAACGTAGAAAGCACAAGGTGGCCCGTCAGGGCCGCTTTGATCGCGATTTCGGCGGTTTCGAAATCTCGGATTTCGCCGACCAGAATGATGTTGGGATCCTGCCGCAGGAACGATCGCAGGGCAGCGGCAAAGTTCAAGCCGATCTGCTCTTTCATCTGCACCTGATTGACGCCCTGCAACTGGAACTCGACCGGATCTTCCGCAGTCATGATGTTGGTGTCGGGTCTGTTCAATGTCGAGATCGAGGAGTACAGCGTGTTGGTTTTGCCCGATCCCGTTGGCCCCGTAACCAGTACCATGCCGTAAGGCTTCAGAATCGCTTTCTCAAATTTCACGAGCGACTCGGCTTCGAAACCGAGCTTGGTCATGTCGAGGCGCAGATTCTCTTTGTCGAGCAGCCGGAGCACGATCTTTTCGCCCCACAGCACAGGCAATGTGCTGACGCGGAAGTCGAGTTGCTTCTTGCGCCCGCCGATATTCATCTTCAGCATGATGCGGCCGTCTTGCGGCAGCCGCTTTTCGCTGATGTCGAGCTTCGACATAATCTTCAAACGCGAAGTGATGGCATCTTTCAATTTCATCGGCGGCGACATGATGGACTGCAGAATGCCGTCAATACGGAAGCGGACGCGAAATTCTTTTTCGTAAGGCTCGATGTGAATATCGCTGGCGCCTCGCTTCACCGCATCGCCCAGAATCACGTTCACCAGTTTGACAACCGGAGCTTCATCAGCAGCTTTCTCGAGCTCCGAAAGCTCCATCTCATGCTGTTCCGCCTGCAGTTCGACATCGCTGTCGCCCATCTCCGACATCGACTGCATTACCGTTTCAAGGTCTTCCTCTTTGCCCGCGCCGTAGGCCTTATCAATCCCCGACAGAATCGAGCTTTCCGACGCAACCACCGGCTCGATGTTGAAGCCGGTCATGAACTTGATGTCGTCCATGGCGAAGACGTTCGTCGGGTCCACCATGGCAATGGTGAGCGATGCGCCCACGCGGCTGAGAGGGAGAATCTGGTAGCGCTTTGCCGTCTCGAAGGGAATCAGCTTTACGACGGCAGGGTCAATCTCGAAATACGAAAGGTTGATCGCCGGAACGCCGTACTGGCGCGACAGGAAGTTGGTGACGTCCTCATCCGTGAGGAAGCCGAGCTTTACCAGTGCAGACCCGAGCCGGCAGCTCTGCTCCTTCTGCACCTTATTCGCTTGTTCCAACTGCTCTGGGGTAATGATCTTCTCTTTAACAAGAAGGTCACCCAGCCGTTGCGACATACCTTGCTCTCCTGCCCACGTAGATGGATCGAATGCCTCATACGTCTATCGAGGCATGGCGCGAGCGGCTGCGCATCATTGGGAGAGAGACGCAGCTCATTCGCGTTGACACAAATTGTCAACGCTAGCGGATTACTTCTCCAGTAACTTAAGTACTTGACCGGTCCGTGGAAAGCCTGGCAAAGCATGCCAAAGCCCGGATTTCATGTGCAACTCCACGCCAATCGCGGGTTTTTAAGAGGATTGAGCCAGGCATTGCTCCGCGGAGTACATGCACTTCGGTAAGCGGGACCGCGGAGGCGCGGCCCTTCAGGGCCGGGTAAAGGACGCCGGAATTCAACTGGGCCTTTAGCGCGGGGCCGCTACAGTCATGTGGCAGGAATCTGCCCGCTTTACTAGACTCACTTTCAGGAATGCCTTCGTGCAATCAGAAATGAAGAAAGAAGCTGAAATCCGCCGCTACTATACTGCGCTCTACGACGCATGGGGAGCCCAGCATTGGTGGCCGGCAGAGTCTTGTTTTGAGGTAATCGTCGGAGCATATCTGACACAAAACACCGCCTGGATTAATGTGGAACGCGCGCTCGCAAATCTGCGGAATGCCCAAACGCTCTCCGTGGAAGGAATTCGTAAAATCCGTCTCGGCAACCTCGAACGCCTGATTCGCCCCTCCGGCTATTTCCGCCAAAAAGCAAAACGCCTCAAAACCTTCGTTGCCTTCCTCGACAAGCACTACAAGGGATTGATCGAGAATCTCTTTTCGCAACCTACATCCAAACTTCGTGAAGAATTGCTGGCCCTGAACGGCATTGGCCCGGAGACTGCCGATTCAATCCTGCTCTACGCAGCCAATCATCCTGTCTTTGTTGTCGATTCCTACACACGCCGCATTCTCGAACGCCACACGATTCTGCCGCCAAAGACAGACTATGAAGACATTCGACAACTCTTTGAGCATGCTCTAGCGCCCGTCGCCCCCGAGCAAAAAGATCATCCCATTCCCTTGGCATCGCCCGGAAGAATTCGCGGCGCTGCGCATCTACCATCCGCGATGAGCACCGCGCAGCGCACCGCAGTCGCTCAGGTCTACAACGAAATGCACGGCCTCATCGTCCGAGTGGGCAAGAACTATTGTGGGAAATCGAAACCAAAATGTGACGAATGTCCTTTACAGCCTTTCCTCCCCCGGCGTTAAGTAGTTCAGCATGGTTCGGCATCGTCTCCTTCTTCTCTGCATCGCTGCTCTCAGCTTCCTGTTGACCGGAGACTCAGACAAGCCCGCCACCTTGCGCCAGGCCGCCGATCGCATCAATCTGTTAGTCGGCACGGCTGTTCAGCCCTCCCTTCTGTCCCAACCTGCTTATTCAGAAACCGTCTCGCGCGAATACAACATGGTCGAACCGGAGAACGCCATGAAGTGGCGCGCCCTCCGGCCCGATAAGGCCACTTTCGATTTCCACGATGGCGACGAAATCATCCGCTTCGCGCAGGCACATGGCATGAAAGTCCGTGGGCACTGTCTTGTGTGGGACCACTACAATCCCGAGTGGCTCGCCCCAGCTCACTTCACTCGCGCTCAGTTATCCGATCTGATGAAGGAACACATCACGACGGTGATGAAGCATTACGCAGGCCAGGTCTTCGCCTGGGATGTAGTCAACGAAGCATTGAACGAAAAGGGCGAGTTCAAAGACTCCATCTGGTACAACCAGCCGGGTATCGCTCCCTCAAAGAATTCCAGCTACGTCGAGCAGGCCTTCCGCTGGGCGCACGAAGCCGATCCGCAGGCGCTGCTCTTCTATAACGAGGCGGAAGGCGAGGGTCTCAACCGCAAATCCGACGCGGTTTACGACTTAATGAAGAACTTCAAGAAGCGCGGTGTTCCCATCGATGGGGTTGGCCTGCAATTGCACCTCTCGCGCCTCGACTACGACACCGCCGCGGTCGCTGCCAACATCAAGCGCCTCACCGCGCTCGGGCTTCAGGTCCACATCACAGAACTCGACGTGTCTCTTCCTGTCGACTCATCCGGGCACGCACAGGATGCCGATATCCGCAAGCAAGCGGACGTCTATCGTGGCGTGACCGAAGCCTGCCTGCAAAATGATCGTTGCACAGCGATCCAGACCTGGGGATTTACGGATAAGTATTCCTGGATTGGCACGCACTCGCAACACACCCGCGGCGCTGCGCTTCCCTTTGACGGGAACTACAAGCCAAAGCCTAGCTATGACGCCATGCTCGACGCGATTGAAAATATGAAAAGCCGCCGAAAATGAGGTACTTGGCTGTGCTGGATGAACCTGCTACTTAACCTTCAGATTGTGCGAGTGCCGGCTATCAGGCATCTATAATGGCTTCAAAGCGTGCTTTCCGGCGCACTCGAGCCTGTGGCGCAATCGGATTCAATTCGCCCCGAGAAGAAGACCTCTTACCGCAAGCAGGTAATCATTCTGCTCTCGGTGTCGGTTTTTCTGCTGCTCGCCATTCTCGTTTCCGAAACGGCATTCGATCTCAACTTCCTTCACCCTGGGAATAATCAGGACATCGTCGTCTTCGCCGCCCTTTCGGCGCTGATCTTTCTTCTCTTCGTCGCGCTGACGTTCGTGCTGTTGCGCAATTTACTCAAACTCTTCGCCGAGCGACGCCTCGGCGTCCTCGGATCAAAATTCCGCACCCGGATGGTGGCCGGCGCTCTCATTCTGTCTTCGCTGCCGGTGATGGTGATGTACTGGTTTGCCTATGGCCTCATGAACCGCTCGATCGACAAGTGGTTCTCGACGCCGGTGGAAGAAGTCCGCTCTGATACCAACGCGATGGCTTCCCTGCTCGCCGATTATGCGGCGCAAAACGCCCGTGCCGAAGCCTTCGCAATCGCCGCTTCCCCTGACATCGAACGCGATTTCTCCGGCCACGGCTATTCGGATGTCATCGCCGAATTCCACCGTCACGAACTCACTCTCCAGGGCGGCTTTGCGCTGGCAATTCGCGACGGCAACGAGGAAGCCAGCGTCAATGCGCCCGCCGCCTGGCTCGTCTTGAAAAATGCCATGCCACTGGCCGAGGCGTCTTCCGGCCATCCCACACAGTTCGCATGGCAGAACCTGGAATATACGCTGGGCAGCGCTCCCGTTCCCGGCGGAGGCACGATCATCGTTGGCATCCCGCTTCCACGCGGATTTTCGCAAACCGTCCGCCAGGTGGAAAGCAGCCAGCAGCGCTACTACGAACTGGCACGCGAGCGTCGCGTCGTCCGGCGCACCTACATGGGCCTGCTGCTTCTCCTGACAATGATCGTCCTGTTCGTCACTACATGGCTAGCGCTGTTTCTTTCCAAGATCGTTACCCGTCCCCTTTCGGCGCTCGCGGAAGCCACGCAGGAAATTTCCCGGGGACGTCTCGACTACCGCGTGGACGTGAAATCAGCCGACGAAATCGGCGATCTGGTCCGCTCCTTCAACCGCATGGCGGAAGACCTCGAAGGCAGCCGCCGCCAGATCGAAGCCTCCAGCCGCGATCTGAGCGCAGCCAACGCCGAACTCGACCAGCGCCGCCGCCAGATCGAAACCATCCTCGAAAGCATTCCTACCGGTGTGCTCTCGCTCGACGCCAACCGGCGTGTCGCCCATGTGAACCAAGCCATGCTCCGCATGTTTCACCCGGACGGCCATGACGGACCACCTCAGATTTTGCTCGGAGCAGCGCTTTCTGAAATTTTCCCGCCCGAATTCCTGGAAGATTTCGAACTCCTCTTGCGCCGTGGCGATCGCATGGGCACGAGCACCAGCCAGATGGAAATGCAGCTCCAGCGCGCCACGCTAAATGTCGCCGCCACCGTCGCCACACTGCGTCATCAAGGTGAGCGCTCAGGATACGTAGTCGTCTTTGAAGATCTCTCCGACCTGCTGAAGGCGCAGAAACAAACTGCATGGCGGGAAGTGGCCCGCCGCGTTGCGCACGAGATCAAGAACCCGCTTACGCCAATCGCGCTCTCGGCGGAGCGCATCCAGCGCCATCTCGATCGCGCAACCCCCGAAGATCCGGCTTCCATGAATGTCGTTCGCTCCTGCGCCGAAACTATTGAGAGCGCCGTCGAGACCGTCCGCCAACTGGTAGACGAATTTGCGACGTTGGCACGTTTCCCGGTCTCCAAGCCGCAGCCGTCTGACATCAACGATGTCATCGAAAATGCGCTTTCCATGTTCAACGACCGGCTGGATGGAATCACGCTTCACAAATCTCTCGCCGGAGACCTGCCGGCTGTGATGGCCGATGGCGAGGCGATCAAACGCGCCATCGCCAACCTCGTGGACAATGCTGCCGAAGCCTCGCAGGATTCCGCGCTCCGCGAAATCGAAATCTCTACCGCGCTGGTGGTCAGTCATGACGCGGTCGAAATCACCGTCGCCGATACCGGCCACGGCGTCACCCGTGAACTCAAGGAAAAACTTTTTCTACCCTACTTCTCAACCAAAAAGCGAGGCACGGGCCTCGGCCTCGCCATCGTGAGCCGCATCGTCGAAGATCACCACGGCTCGATCCGCGTGGAAAAGAACCATCCCGTTGGTTCGCGCTTCATCATCGAATTGCCGGTTGTCTCCGAATCTGCGCCACTACCCGTCACTCCTCAACATGCCTAGCATCCTGATCGTTGACGACGAAACCGGCATCCGCGACTCCCTCGCGGGAATTCTCTCGGACGAGAGTTATTCGACCGCCGCCGCGCAATCCGGCGAAGAATGTCTCGACATGCTGCGCAAGACTTCGTTTGACGTGATCCTGCTCGACATCTGGCTCCCGGGAATGGATGGCCTCGAAACTCTCCAGCGAATCCGCGAATCCGAAAATCCTCCCGAAGTCATCATGATTTCCGGCCACGGTACGATTGAAACTGCGGTCCGCGCCACTAAGCTGGGTGCCTACGATTTCCTGGAAAAGCCGCTCTCGCTGGAAAGAACTCTCATCGTCGTCAAGAACGCAGTTGAGTCCAAAAAGCTGCACCGCGAAAACCTCGATTTGAAAAAACAGCTTCAGGCCAGGAATGTCATCGTCGGCGACAGCATTCCGATGAAGGCCTTGCGTCAGCAGATCGGACTCATGGCCCCGGCGAACGGCCGCGTGCTGATCTACGGGGAATCCGGCACCGGAAAAGAACTCGTCGCCCATGCCATCCACGCGCAGAGCCTGCGCAAGAACGAGATGTTCGTCGAGGTCAACTGCGCCGCCATTCCGGAAGATCTGATCGAAAGCGAGCTTTTTGGGCACTACAAAGGATCTTTTTCCGGCGCGGCCGCCGACAAGGAAGGCAAATTCCAGCGCGCGCACGGTGGAACGCTCTTTCTCGATGAGGTCGGAGATATGAGCCTGAAGACGCAGGCAAAGGTGTTGCGCACTCTCGAGGAACAGCGATTCACGCCGGTAGGCAGCGAGAACACGATCACCGTGGATGCCCGCGTGATCGCCTCAACCAACAAGGACCTGGAGGAAGAAATCTCCCGCGGCAACTTTCGCGAAGACCTCTTCTACCGCCTCAATGTAATCCCCTTCTTCGTCCCTCCTTTGCGCGAGCGCAAAGAAGATATCCCCCAGCTCACGCGCCACTTTTTGAGGGAATTTGCCGCTGCCTACACTCGCCGTCCGCGCGAAATCACCGACGACGCCATTGCCGTTCTAATGCGCTATTCCTGGCCTGGGAACGTTCGTGAGTTGCGAAACGTGATCGAGCGCATCGTCATCATGAATCCGACGACCACCCGCTTCGACGCCAAGCATTTGCCGCCTCTTGTCTACCGCGACGGCGCACGCCGCACGCCCAAGAGCGATTTCTCCACGCTGCATCAGGCCCGCGACGCTTACGAGCGCGACTACATTCTCAAGAAACTCGACGAGACGCACGGCAACGTCACCCGGGCCGCAGAAGTGCTCGGTCTCGAGCGCAGCCATCTCTACAGGAAAATGAAAACGCTGGGGATCGCAGCGAAAGAATGAATCCCGCCGATCATTGATTCAGCGGCTGAAGCGCCTGGCATGCCGCCTCGCTGCTAACATCGCCTCCGGTCGGTTGCACGCGAATCACTCCATCTTCAAACGCACAGAAGCTGCGAATGCCCGTCTGATTCAAGGTAATCGGCGCGGCGGATGCAAAATAGCTCGTCATCGGAGGTCCGCCCGCGCCATTCGCCGTGAACTTGTATCCGCTCTTGGTGCCCGAGGCCAGCGTGCTTTCAATGAGGCACGCGGTCTCCTGCGATGGGATGCACGGCGACAGCCCGCCCAGGTTCGTCAGAGAGGTGGCGTAGCCGACCGTCGGATACGCAGAGCTATAACTGATTTCGGCGCTGATGATTGCGCGAATGGACGCCACGGCCGACGATTCGTACGCGGCCATGCGCGCGCGCAACAAGTTGGGAATTGCGATCGCAGCAATAATGAGAATGATAGCTACCACAATCAACAACTCGATCAGGGAAAACCCGCGTGCTTTGCGCATGGATACCTCGCCTTGAAATTTGCAGGCAGGCAACGTGTGAGAAAAGCCTACCGTTTGACCATGTGAATCTCAGTGCCGTTCTTGCGGAACTTCACTTCGTCCATGAGCTGGTTGATCAGAAAAATTCCCCGCCCGTGGTTCGAATAAAGGTTCTCTCCCATGGTGCAAGTGGGAATCCCCTTCGGATCAAACCCCTCGCCCGGGTCCCGCACAATGATCAGGACGCCGCGCTGATCGTCGCAGGCTACCAGGCATTCCACTACCTTGGTCGGATCTTCCTTCGCGCCGTGGACGACAGCATTGGCTAGCGCTTCCTGCAACGACAACTCTATTGCATCTTCCTTGCCATTCACGCACTTCGTTTCCCGGATAGCCTCCATCACCTGCTCGACGACCGGATCCACCGCTTTGCGATCGGCGGCCAGCATGACGCGCACGCGCAACTTCAGCTTCTCTGGATCGAAGTCGTGCTCCGGAAAGTGCTCTTCGGGGGAATCTCCAGCTTCCATGGTCGATTGTTTGTTGGCCCTATTTACCGTGGGCCCGTTTCACCGATTGTAGTTGGCCCCGCCTCATCGGGCAATGGCCGCTCGCCTCGGGTGACGGCCACAATACCACAACTTATTCTTCGGCCTTGTCGGGCAATGCGCCTCCTGCTTGCACAGAATGTGCATTCGTTTGCTGCATCATCCTCTGCTCCAGTTGCCGCCGCCAATCAAGTTCCAGAACAAATCCGTGGGAGTCCCGCCATCCAGGCTGCGCCTTTACATAGAGTTCCAAAAAAACTTTCGTCCCTAACATTCGCTCGATCTGCACCCGCGCGGCAGTGCCGATCTTCTTCAGCATTTGGCCGCCCTTTCCAACCAAAATCCCTTTCTGCCCATCGCGCTCGCAATAAATCGTGGCCGCAATCCGCGTCAGCTTCTTGCCTTCGTCGAATTCGTCGATCACTACAGTCGTCGCGTAGGGGATTTCTTCGCTTGTGTTCAACAAAATCTGCTCGCGAATGATCTCCGCGGCCATGAACCGCGCTGGTTGGTCCGTGACTTGGTCGTCAGGAAAATAGGCCGGTCCGGCGGGCAGCGCCGCGACCACAGCATCCAGCAAGACGCTCAATCCACGGCGCTTCAACGCCGAAACCGGAATCACCTCGGCAAAGTCGTACAGCTTCCGGTATTGTTCTATGATCGGCAACAGCTTCGATTTTTCCCGGATCAGGTCGACTTTGTTCAGTATCAGGAACGCTCTAGCTCCGGTCTTTTGCAATAAATCGAGCGCAAATTCGTCTTTCGGATCGAGCTTCCGTGTCACGTCCATGATGACCAGCACGAGATCGCAACCTTCCAAGGCCTCGCGCACTTGCACCATCATCATCCGCCCCAGGGAACTGTCAGGCTTATGAACTCCCGGTGTGTCAACAAGCACAATCTGCGCGCCGCCCTTGCCTTTGCTTTTTGGGACGTGAACGATTCCCTGAATCCGGGTGCGCGTGGTTTGTGGCTTCGGAGAAATGATCGCCAGCTTCTCGCCCACCAGCGCATTCAGCAGCGTGGACTTGCCCGCGTTGGGGCGTCCGAGAATGCAAACGAATCCAGATCGAAATGGCATCGGGGAAACAGCCTCTAGCTTCTAGCTTTTTCAAGCGGGACTCTTTGTATCAACATCCACGATAGCAGGATTTGCGCCCCGGGCTCTTAAGGAAGGCAAGCTTCGGGCCCGGACAACACGATTGCCCGAAGTTTGGCTAGAAGCCAGGAGCTAGCCGCTAGTAGCTTCAAATCAATTTCAACTGTCGCGGCTCGACGGCTCTCACCCGCACGCGTTCCACCTTGCGGTCCGTAGACTCCAGGACCTCAAACACCAGTCCATCCTCTTCCACGGTCTCGCCCTTGCGCGGAATCCGTCCCGCAAGTTCGCTTACCAGTCCCGCGATCGTCGCCGACTCCTTCCCTTCCGGCTTCGTGCCGAAGAGTTCGTAGAGCCGGTCCGTGTCCATGCTGCCCGTAACGATATATGCATGGTCGCCGTCGCGCACAATTTCGGGCTTGTCGCGATCATCGCGAATCTCGCCTACGATCTCCTCAACCAGATCTTCAATCGTTACCAGGCCCGCCACGCCGCCATATTCGTCCACGACAATTGCCATGCGAATGTTCTGCTTCTGCATCTCGCGCAGCAGATCGCTTCCCAGTTTGCTCTCCGGGACAAAATAAACGTCGCGCCGCATGATCGTGTCCAGCGTCCGCACGTGCGCTTCGCTGTCGGGGACTTGCAATACATCCTGCGCGTAAACAATTCCCTTGATGTTGTGGATGGTACCGTCGTAGACGGGCACGCGCGAATAATGCTTGGGCCGTAGCGTCTCGATGAACTGCTCGACCGTCGTATTCGCGGGTGCGGCAAACATAGCCGGACGCGGCTTCATCGCCTCGCGCACCGTCTTGCCGCTGAACTCCACGACCGACTGGATCAGGTCGCGGTCCGTCTCCTGAATGATTCCTTCTTCCTGTCCCGCCTCGATCAGTGCGTCCACCGCCTCGGCCGAAGTTTCCGGCTGCTCCCTTGAGCCATCTTTCGTCAGTGACGCTACCGACTGCAGAAATCCCAGAACGATCGTCACTGGCATCACCAGATAAATGAGGGCCTTCAACAAGAATGTCGAGCGGGGGAGCCAGTCTCCCTTCGTCCTCGAGAAAAGTACAAACGGGAGGAACCGGTTGGACAGAATGATTATGAGCAGCAATCCGAGCAGAGCCTGTAGGGCTTCGTAGATGTTCCACCCGGGGTCGTTGAAGAGCAGGAATGCGACCAGCAGCGCGATTGCCGCTGTCGTCAACTGCGTGAGCACAGCCATGGAGAGCGATGCTCGCGATCGGCTGACTCCCAGCTTCGGCTCCACTTTCTGCTCGAAAGCGTCGATATTGTCCTGGAATTCGCGCGAGAGAAACTTTCCCGCTTCCTGATAGACACGGTCTACATACGAAACCAGCAGCAGCAGAGCGGTCAGGAAAATCAGCGCGAATGCGGCAGCGATCGTCATGCCTTAATCCGGCCTTTCCCGGAATCCAGGCTGCGCTCAATCAGCGCCAAGGGCAGATGCAGTGCCTGCCGCAATTTGACTTCCTTCCGCGCCATCGCTCCATTATCGCGCTCGTGATCGAACCCCGCCAAATGCAGAATTCCGTGCAACACAAGCACCCTTATTTCTAATGCGGCAGAGTGGCCAAACCGCTTGGCATTGTGGGCGGCAATGTCGGCGGAAATGGCAATTTCTCCTGCCAACCGCTTCCTACCGCGCGAATCCGATTCCGTTGGAAACGACAAAACATCTGTCGCCTTGTCTTTTCCTCTAAACTGCGAATTCAGTGCCCGCATAGCTGAACTGGTGGTCACGAGCACATTCACGGCGCCTTGCAGCCCGGCGGCTTTTCGCGCCCGCAAGACAAATCGTCCAAGCGCTTCCTCTCGCAAACCAGCGATCTTTTTCTCGAAAATAACCAACGCATCCTCAAATGCAAACGGCACAGAAGAACACAGAGTGAACCTCTGTGAAACTCTGTGCCCCCTCTGGTTAGTTCTTGGTCTCCGCCGCCGGAGCCTTCTCCGCCAGCCCAGGCTCGGCCAGCAATAGCATCTGCTGCTCGGACACGCGGGTCTTGTGCTCGTCATACGCCCGAACGATGCGCTGCACCAGGTGATGACGCACCACATCCCCCTCATCGAAATAAGAGAATGTCAAACCTTCGACGTTCTTCAGCACATCCATCGCCTCGAGCAAGCCGCTGCGGCGCGCGTTGGGCAAATCGATCTGCGTAATGTCGCCGGTAATCACGGCCTTCGAATTGAACCCGAGCCGGGTAACAAACATCTTCATCTGCTCCGACGTCGTATTCTGCGCCTCGTCCAGAATTACGAACGAATCGTTCAGCGTCCGGCCACGCATGAAGGCAATCGGGGCGATCTCAATGACATTCTTCTCCAGATACCGGTCTACCCTTTCCGGATCGAGCATGTCATAGAGCGCGTCATACAAAGGCCGTAGATACGGATCGATCTTGTCCTGCAACGTCCCCGGCAGAAATCCCAGCCGCTCTCCCGCCTCCACGGCTGGGCGCGCCAAGATAATACGGTTCACGCGCTTGGACAATAGTGCCGAGATGGCCATCGCCACGGCGAGATAGGTCTTCCCCGTACCGGCCGGCCCGATGCCAAACACCATGTCGTGCTTCTCGATGGCTTCGAGATAGCGTCTCTGGTTGCTGCTCTTCGGCTGTACCGTGCGACGCCCAAGGGACCGCTGCTTGCCGGCATCCGCTAATCCACGCAGCGTCGCCGTAGTATCCGACGTCAGCACGCGCAGCATGCTGTTGAGGTCACCATTGGTGAACGTATACCCCGAGCGCTGCAATGCCTCGTAATCGGCAAATACCTGCTCGGCGCGCGCAACATCTTTCTGCGCGCCCTCGAGTTCAATGCCATTCGAGCGCAGGTTAATCGTGATCTTCAGCCCGTCTTCCAATACGCGCACATTCTCGTCGCGCGTGCCGAAGAAAGTCTCGATGTTGGGAGTCACCCCAATACTTTTTTTCATGCGGATCGTTTCAGAAAATTCCAGGTGTGAAGCTTAGGTTCGGCTATAGCCCTGCCATACCAGCAGTGATCGCGCGCCACGGCGCACGCGCGCCGCTTCCACTTCTCGGACAACACAGGATTTAGCTCAGAGACGGGAACAACGGGATTTTCGTGCCCCAAGGGGCGAACGACGACCATTGGTTAAAGCCTACCCCGCCACAAGGAGGCCGTCAATGGGAGGAAATCCTCAGGCCTGTTGAGGAACTTCCACGCCTCTAAGAACCTCGGGCGCCCCATTCAAGCCGCGTTCTGTGCGGATTGAGTGGGGGGTTTTTGGGACTAGACCAGACCGTTAGTGACAGGGAGGATTATCGATTATCCGCGTCCACTTTCGACGCTGCCACGGCCCGCGTCCGGGCCCAGTCTCGCAAAGCGGCAATCTCTTCCGCGCGCGTTATCGAAAGCGGCACGGTTTGCGCCAGAGCGTCCAGCAACAACTGCGTCGAAAGTATCGTCTTTCCCGAATATGCCGCGTATAACGCGCCCTGAATGGCAGCATCAATCTCCGCCCCCGAGTATCCCCTGGCCGCAGAAGCGGCCGCCTCAAGATCGAACTCTGCGGGATTTCTTTTCCGCTTTGCAAGCTGGATGGAAAAAACCTGCTTGCGCTCGGCCTGATTTGGCAAATCTACAAAAAACAACTCGTCGAACCGCCCTTTACGGATCAACTCCGGCGGCAGCACCGCCACGTTGTTGCAAGTGGCTGCGACAAAAACCGGCGCCTTGCGGTCCTGCATCCATGACAGAAACGAGGCCAGCAGCCGCGACGAAACTCCCGCGTCGGCCGACGCCGAATCCGGGCCGCTGCCCGCAAACACTTTCTCCAACTCGTCAATCCACAGCACACATGGCGCAAGCCCCTCAGCCACCTGGAACACTTTGCGAATGCGCTTCTCCGTCTCGCCAATGTATTTGTCATAGACTGCCGAGGTGTCGAACTTCACCAGCGGCAGCTTCCATTCCCCGGCCACGGCCCGCGCACACAACGACTTCCCGCATCCCTGCACGCCCAGGATGATCATTCCCCTTGGAGGCTCCAGCCCAAACTCGCGCGCTGAGTCTTCCCATGCCCCGCGCCTCTGGGCCAACCACCGCTTCAGATTTTCCAGCCCTCCGACGCTGGCCATGTTGTCCGAGGCCTCGATGAACTCGAGCATCCCCGAATGCCGCAACAGTTGTTTCTTGGCTTCGAGTACATCCGTAACCGTCTCCGGACACAGCGCATACCGCGTCACCAGAGCCTGAGAAATCGCGCGCTCAGCCTCTTCCTCGGTCAGCCCGCGCAGGTTGGCACACATTGCGTCTAAACCAGCCGCGTCGAGTTGCAGCTTGAGCGAATAGTTCTTCGACAACCGCGCGAACACCTCGTGCACAATATCGTGCAAACGGTCGCGATCGGGCAGCGGCAAATCGAAGTACTCCACGAGTGTTGTGAGTTCGGCAGGAACGACGATCTCGGGCGCCGTGATGATCACGGTCCGCCGGTTCGCCGAGAATTTTTGCCCTACATCCCGCAGTCGCCGCACCACTACCGGATCGTCCATATGCCGGTGAAAATCCTTCAGGATGAATACGGCCTCGACCGTCATCGACTCCATGTTGGCCAGCGCCTGCACCGGCTCGCGCGTGTTGTAGATGGAACTAGTAGTTGCCGGAGCGGCAGCCTCGCCTCCCACCGAAGGCATCAATGCGTGCGTCAATCGTTCCATGTCCCTGGCTTCCGGACTAAGCCCGGTTCTAGCCTGAGAAAGCCCCCGACTGTGTTGATTCCAGATTGTCGTGATAAGGCCGGGCTGGGTTTGGGGTGTCCTAGACGCTTCAGTCGCCGCGCTCGAGCCCGAGCGCACCAGCCCGTCGGCGATGCTCCATTCGAAGGTCGCCATGTTCAACTCGGAGCAGGCTGCGCGCACCATATTGACAGCATGCATCTCCTCCGCCGTCTCCATCACAATGATGGGCGTCGAAGAGTTGATCAACACCTTCAGGCGTTCAAGTCCGTCAGTCATTGCAGATTGCGAATTCCTCTGTGTGACTCTGTGTCCTCTGTGGCGAAGGTTTTGAGGTTGCGCCAGTTTGACCGCCCAGAATCGCTCCCCTATAATAAGTAATTCGGACCCACCCGAATATCTCTCTAGATCACACGAAGGTAACGAACCAGACATGGCAAACCATCTTTCGGCGGTGAAGCGCGCCCGCCAGACCGAACATCGAACCGCGCGCAACCGCGCCAACACCTCTTCCCTGCGAAGCCAACTTCGCGATCTGCGCGAAACCATAGCCAAGGGCGACAAAACGGCCGCCGAGCAGACCTATCGCAGAACGGTCTCCGCCCTCGACAAAGCGATCCAGAAGGGCACGCTGCACGAGAACACCGCGTCGCGCTACAAGTCCCGCCTGGGCAAGCGCGTCGGCGCGATGAAGTAGCGATCCGGGGCGTTTTGGTTTTTATTGAGAGA
Organism: Candidatus Sulfotelmatobacter sp.; assembly: GCA_036268025.1. Taxonomy (GTDB): domain Bacteria; phylum Acidobacteriota; class Terriglobia; order Terriglobales; family Acidobacteriaceae; genus Sulfotelmatobacter. The sequence continues at coordinate 28,318 of DATAUY010000215.1, forward strand.
ACGATTGTTTCTGGATTTTGACGGGCAGAATCCGCGACTGGATTCTGCCCGTTGTTTTTGGGACAGCTATTTCAAAACCGAAGCCGTAACATCATTCCCATCTCCCACTTAGAAGAGGCCGTCTGCGGCTAGAGGCGAAGACACTCGATCTCTGAAACGTATGTCGCGTGCGTCAATTGCCGGTTGCCTACAGCACACGCAGCTTTCGGCGTGTAAAATGCATTAGAGTCAGGAACGTACGACAAGCGGCGGGAAATTGCCCACCCCCTAGGTATATTCCGCTGGTTCCGAAGCACTCAATATTCACCATGAAGAAATTTTTTTGTTGCGCATTCCTGCTCGTGTCGCTTTCGCTGTGGCTGCTCTCATGTGGAGGAGCGAGTGCGCCTAATACCGGCGGCGGGGGCGGCGGCGGTGGAACCGGCGGCGGCGGCCTCGGCCAGCAAGTCCCGTGTAACTCTCCGGCAGGCACGACCTGTTATTCGTTGGCTGTCAATGGCGTGATGCGCACCTATGCACTGCACGTTCCCGCGAATTTTCAGAAGAACATCGGCGCGCTCGTCCTCGTCTTGCATGGATCGGGCGGAAACGGATTGGGGATAGAGAGTTCGACAGGATTCAGCACTCTCTCGGATCAAGACGGGTTTGCAGTGGCGTATCCGGACGGTCTGGTCGAGCCGAGTGAAGGCGTACCGGATTGGGCGTACTTTTTCAACGACTTTACCGACGATGTTGGCTTCTTTCGCCAGTTCATCCCCACGCTGCAAGCGAATGTCGAGCCTGATCCCAAAAGAATTTTCGTGACGGGCTTTTCGGCTGGAGCATTCATGTCGCACCGCCTGGGCGTGCAGGCCTCCGATCTCATTGCGGGAATTGGCGTGGCGGAAGGCGCTATTTCGTCCACTGCGGTTCAGCAACCCGTTCCTGCTGCGCTTGGCCCGGTTTCTGTTGTAATCCTTCACGGCGATCAGGACCACACCGTCTTCTATTGCGGCAGCCAAACTGACGCGTCGCAGGAGGATACGTTCAACTACTGGACGAGCACGTCCGCCAATAGCTGTTCGACTCTCGACACTCAGTCAGCCTTGTGCGACTCGCAGGGCAACATCACAACCGTCGTCGAGAAAGATGCAACCGCTTGCAGCGGGAATACAGAAGTCAAGTTCTACAAGTTGATTGGTGGAACGCACGCCTGGAATACCGGCCCGATGGATGTCCCCGGCAATGCTCCTTACAATCCGGACTTCGATTCGACCACGGGGATCACGACCAGGGACATTGTGTGGAATTTCTTTTCCACGCACCCTAAACAATAAGCGCACCTTCTTCGTGTGTTTTGGAATGAAGAGCGAATCCACTCTGCTGATTTCCTCGACTTGACGGCCTCTCCGTTTTCGCACAAATTGGCCACCTCAGTTCCTGGGCCCACGGTGGAAATCAAGCTATTAAGGGATTAGACTTGTCCTGATAGATGGCGGTCCTCTCCGGTTCCGGGAGGATGAGAATATGGTGTCCTTAGGTCGCCGCGCCTTTAGAGAGCTGTCCAGTGCAGTGGGCGCTCTTTGTTTTCTATACACAGCTGCCCTGGCACAACGCCCCGCGATGCCCGTCTCGCATCCGCCCGCGGCGCCGATTCACGTGTTTGCCCCTCCGGTCTACCGCGCCCCGGTTATCCCGACGCCGATCATGCGGGCTCCCATTATTTATTCACCCGCCTATACGCTGCCTCGTAACGCGATCGTCCATTCGGCAGGCACAATTGGCACGGTCATCGTTCACCCGCCGTTTCGCCCGATTCGACCGAGGCCGCCAATCATTTTTGTTTACAGCCAGCCCTTCCTATTCAACCAAGCATTCTCGCCATTCAACTTCTGCTGGTGGGCGGACTGTCAGCAGTTCTGGCCTTGGACATACGGCTCCTTTACTGTCTCCTCCCCCGGTCCCGTCAATTATGTTTTGCAAGCGGCCGAAGCTCCTGTATATGTCGCCGGTTATGAAAGAGAAGACACGCCGCAACTCTATCTCCAGGATGGCACGATTCTCAACGTGACCGATTACTGGGTCGTCGACAACCAGCTTCATTTCACGATGGTTGAAGAGACGGGCGCTGAACCGGTAGAACAGTCGATTCCCTTCGAAGAACTGGATATGCAAAAGACGATCGACGCCAATACGCGGAAGGGATTTCGCTTCGTGCTACGGAACGAACCTTTCGAACGTTATGTGCACGACCATCCTGAAGGACCGCCGCCAGTTGCGTTCCCCCCGCATCAGTAGGTGAGATCACCAAAACGGAGCGATCGCTCGACGTCATGCGGCCTTCTTAATAACTTCCCGCAACCGAGGTAAGACTTCCCTGCCATAAAATTCGATGACTTTTCTCTGGTCACGCTGTCCGGAATGAATGTGGACACCGGTCGCGCCACTGTTGAACAAGTCCGAGAGCGCTTTCACATGCACCTCGGGATCATTACCAACCGGCCATCCTTCGGTCACTTTTTCCAGGGGAACCTCAGCCTTCGCGCGCTCTTCGATCGTTTTCGGATCGCGAACATTGAAGTAAGGCTTCCAGGCCTTGGGTCCGAAACGCCACAGCTCTGCCGCTTCGTCAAGGTCGTTCTTGCCGCCAACAACGACATACTGCTCAATGAAAACCGGCATTCGAGCGGGATTTTTTCCGGCGCTAGCCGCTCCAGCCTCGAATTCAGCCTTATGTTCTTTCCACGTTTTGGGATCGGTGATAAGTCCATCGGCAAATTGCCCGCAACGATACATCGCTTTCGGTCCATTCCCCGCCATTAGAAGAGGAATCGTTCCTGAGGGCGGATCATAAAGGCGGGCGTTGATCTTGTAGTATTTTCCCTGATGATCAACTTGCTGCCCTTCCCACAACTTGCGGACTATTTCTGTCGCTTCCACAAGCCGCTCAGAACGTTCCGGCCACGCTGGCCACACGCCGGTAGCAGCTTCTTCGTTGAGGGCTTCGCCCGACCCTACTCCAAGAAAAATCCGCCCGGGGTAAAGAAGACTTAGCGATGCGAACGCTTCGGCAACCACGGCCGGGCTGTATCGAAACGTTGGGCATGTAACCGTCGTTCCCATGCGAATGCGCTTCGTGCGCTGACCGATTGCGCTCATCGTGATCCAGGCCTGGCCGGAATGTCCTTCATTCGCTTGCCACGGTTGAAGATGATCGCTGACAGCAAGAAGATCAAAGCCGGCGCCGTCGGCTGCAACCCCGAGTTCCACAAGTTCAGGTACGGTGAATTGCTCGTGCGCCAACTGGAACCCGACTTGATGGCTGAGCCAGGAAGATGGAAGCGAATGGTCGTTACTCATCGAGGCACTGGTTGTTCGCATAGACACCCTCTCTTCTCCGCCCCAAAAACGTAGCGGCTCCGTGTTCTGAAAGAAACGGTGAAAGCTTCCTAAAGCAGCGACGGAAGCCATAGATTTCAAAATGCTTCTGCGATTACCGGATTGAGCCGTTTCCATTTTCAAGTTGAAATCTCTTTCGGGATTGAAACCTTCCGCGTTTCAAACGGCCATCACAAGAATCTGCGCACCAGCCCGCGGAATCCTTCTGTGGCTATCCCGTACACCAAATGCGATACCAGCCCGTAGATGTGCGAACCAAGGGGCTGTTCGCCAGGCTTCTCGGAGAGTCCGAGCGCTGGCACCATGACCTCGTCGGCGGCCAGGAACAGCGCGGTTCCGAAACCAAGTCCCGCGAGGGCGCGCTGCGGCTTCAGATTCCGGGCAGTCATCTCCATGGTGAGGCCATAGACCGTTCCTACTGTCGTACCGAAGCCATAGTGGACAAGAGCGCCACCTTTTTCCTTTTCTTGGTGAGATAACTCGTGTCCAGCAAGCGCAGCGATGCTCCCAGCTACTTTACTGGTCGCGTTTTCGCCCGATTCCTGAGGTTTCGGAGCCTGCGGCTTCTGAGATTGATCTTCATTTGATTTCAATCGCTCTGAAGTCCAGTTCCATGCATTTTGGAACTGAGTCATGACCACGGTTGCGGCTGCACCGGCAATGACCCCGGCCAGCGCCCCTTTCCATGCAGATCGCGTTTCACGCAGTCTCGGAAGTTGTGTTTTCATGCGATTAAGATGCGGGGAATCTTGAAGACGTACACCGAGCAATCACCGGGGAAGACAAACAAAAGAAGTCGGCAATATACCTTGCTAGCCGGAACCGAAACCGGACGGCTGACTCTTCGTGTCCGCCGCCGGACGTCTGGTATTCGTATTTCCCTCTGGACTTTCATTCCCCTGCCCGGCATCGATTGGAATAACTTTCGAGGTTTGTTTGATCGCCTCTTCTCCATCCTCACGATGCTTTTGCGCTCTCACAGCGGCCTTTTTTGTGGTTTTATCCATGGTCCCGTTTTGATGAGTGCAGCTTAACGACGGTTGCGTCGGAACGTACCGAGTGGAGAAACTCGCATTAGGGATGGACTTGAATGAAGCTCAGGTACTGTCAATTGAACCCCGGAGTCGACAAACTCCTGGTGCAATTTGACGTACCGCAAGATGCACGCTAGCGATATCCAACAACCACGAACCTCAGAAGAAACTCCAAAATCATTTCCAAGTCATAAAAACGCCCACGCTGACGCACGCCATCATTCCAGTGGCGATCCAGCCAATCCAAAGAAGGTAGGGAGGGACCTGGAACTTTCCCATCACCTTGCGGCTTGATGCCATCAACATGATGACTACCATGAGCGGAGCGGCAACAATTCCATTGAGAACGGCGGCCCAAACCAGGGCCTTTACCGGGTCGATATGAACAAAGTCCATGAGCAGGCCAATTACGGTCGCGGCTGTGATCGCCGCATAAAAACCCGGGGCCTTGCGAGGCGAGTTCTCCAGGCTAATCTTCCATTTGAAACCTTCGCTGATCGCGTATGCGGCCGAAGCGGCTAGTATTGGCACGGCTAGCAAGCCGGTACCCACGATACCGCACACAAAAAGTATTCCGGCAAAACGGCCCGCAATCGGAGTGAGTGCAGACGCAGCCTGTGCGCAAGTCGAAACATTCGTAATGCCGTGAGCATGCAGGGTTGATGCCGCCGTCAGGATGATAAAAAAGGCAATCGCATTCGACAATGCCATGCCAATCAGGGTGTCGACGTGGATCCGTTGAAGTTGCGCGCCTGCTTGTCCAGGGGCGTGCTTAAGCGCTTTTTCTCCGCGATTGTTCTTCACCTCTTCTGCTTCCTGCGAAGCCTGCCAAAAAAATAAATACGGGCTGATGGTCGTTCCCAACACGGCGATCAACGCGACGAACGACTCCTGGTTAAATGCCATGCGTGGAATCAGAGTTGCGCCCAGTGCCCTGCTCCACGGTACATGGACGAGAAAAGCGACCCCGACATAAGCGAAGAGCGACAACGTCAACCATTTCAGATACTTCGAATAAGCCGTGTACGGAACGAACAGGAGCGCGAGAAGAGACGCCAGGCCGAAAACGAGGGTGAACAATTTGGCCGTACCCGGTATGAGCAACGCGACGGATGAACCCATCGCTCCGATGTCGGCGCCAAGGTTGAATACATTTGCCGCTGACATCAGTACCAGCACAAAGAAAAGGACGGGGCGGGGATAGCTCTTTCGCAGATTGGCGGCCAAACCACAGCCCGTCACCCGCCCGATACGTCCACAAACCTCCTGGATCGCTACCATCAAGGGATACGACAAGACCATCGTCCAGAGCAGCGTGTAGCCGAACTGGGCGCCTACCTGGGAATACGTCGCAATACCGCTGGGATCATCATCCGAGGCGCCGGTGATGAGGCCGGGACCGAGTTTCGATAGCACGCCACGAAGCGAGAGACGCTTTGTATCCTCAGCGCCTGGTCCGGATGTTGCAGATCGATCTTCGTCGACTGTGAGCGGTGCTGTCATGACTCATGGCGGCACGCCAAATCAACTCGCTCGGCGAAGCCGGGGTTGTTCTTGCTCCTGCTTCTCAACTTTCTTCGCCAGCTCTTCCACCGCCTCTACTGCCATGCCCTTGACGTAGACCATTTCACCGCCAAGCCGGCCTCCTATGCCAATTCCCACCACCCCAATGATTGACAGAACGAGCGGCACAGGGCTCGTACCGGAAGTGCGAAGCGGCTCCAGAGATTTATCGCGAACACCACCAGGGCGCTCACGTTCACTATCAGGTGGAAGTTTGCGATTCGCCTCATTTCCGCTTCGTCAATGGAAAAATAGTCGTCAAGCCCGGCACCGCGGCAAGAACAGCGCCCACGATGCCACCGGCGATGCTAGAGGGCGACTGTGCTCCACGGACCGGACGCACCGCTCGCGGCAACGACATCACATACCAGGGCAAATACCCAAAGACCAATCGGGAAAGCCACCAATATCGGATGTAGCGGATGTTTCTTGATGCTTGCCGGGCTTGACATGATTTTTCTCCGAATCAGGAGCTAGGCTACCTTACGTCCCGTTTTTCGGGCCGTCCTTGGCTGCTCTTCTTCCTCTGTTTCTTCCATTCCTTCGTTTGCTTGCGGGTTGATTTCCTTTGCCATTTCTGTGAGCTTCTCGTCAGTGTCTTTTTCTTCTTGAAGTGTCTCTTGCAGAAGAGAGACATGTTCACTCTGGCCAAGCAGCTTCGCGAATTCGGATACCGTGCCGTAGGCAGCGATTTCATAGTGCTCGACGCGCTGCGCTGCGCCAATAAGAGCTGCGTCCATGACAGCGTCTTCGAAATCCTCATCCATGACTTCGCTGCCTTCCTTCACCAGACCTTCCATGCCCATGCACTTCTTTCCCTTGGGGCTTTCATCCAGCGACTCGAAGATCTGCTCGAGCCGTTCAACATGGCCACGGGTCTGTTCAAGATGTTCCTCGAACCCTTGTCGAAGTTCGTCGGAAGATGAAGCTTTCGCCATTTTCGGTAAAGCTTTGAGCAGCTGATTTTCCGCGTTATACAAATCCTTAAGTTCATCGATATAGAGTTCCTTAAATCCTTTATCCGGCATGTTTGTCTCCTGCGAATTTGAAATCCATTCACAAAATCTGCCTAGGTCGACTCATGGGCGTGACTCATGGGCGTTAAGACAGACTCCGTCTGATTCTGCAATTAGTTGCCTCGGGCTCTTCACAGGTTGGAGTTATTCACGCGCGTCGGACGCTTATTCTCGGGTGCTACTGCTGGTCTTAGCGCCGACTCGATTTCACGAGTTTCCGCGCCTGCCCCGGGCCCTTCAGTCCCAGAATCCGGTACTGTTTCCCAGTTAGCTTGTGATAATTCACAAAGAATTTCTCGAGTTCTTTCCCGAACTGTTTTCCAAGATCCGATATCGTCTTTACGTCGTCCCAACTGTGTGCGTCCTTTTCAATAGCCACAATGCGGTCATTGCGCTCGTTATCGTTCTTGCTGGTTTGTTCACCCTCGATGACTCCTATCGGCCGGCAACTGAGGGCGCACCCTGGAAAAGCCGGCTCATCCATGAGTACGAGAACATCAACCGGATCACCGTCAGCTGCCAGGGTGGAGGGAACGAAGCCAAAATCGTAAGGAAAGGCCATTCCCGATGGCAGCACCTTCTTCAGTTCGAAGATTCGTTCCTTCGCGTTAAAGGCAAATTTATTTCGACTGCCCTTGGGCGTTTCGATGATCACGCGAAGCAACTGCTTGTCGTCCGAATCTACGGGTTCTAACTGAGTTGGATTCGCCAATCCGCTTTTCTTGCCCATTCGGCCTCCAATGCCCCTATGAGGATGCAAGACGGCGGTCAAGGGTTTTTCTGCGTTTTTCTGGAACGGTCCCGGTCCGCTCTTTTCCTAAGAGGCTCTTCTCGCAGGGGCCGTCGTCTGAGCGCGCCGCAATGCATCCACCTCAATGAAGATGCGCTTGATGGTCGGATCTCGTTGCTGGATCCGTGCTTCGAGGCGATCGATGATCGCCTCTAGTTCGTGGACGTCCAGATGCTCCCGGAATTTAATGTCCACTGCCAACAATGCCTGCTCCGGCCCCAGTTGCATGGTGAGTATGTCCCCGACTCGCTGTACCGCCGGGTCGGCGACAATGATGTCTTTAATTTGCTGGATTCTTGACCGAGTGGTCCGCTCGCCCACCAAGAGTGCTCCGCTTTCGCGGCCAAGCAGAACCGCAATAGCAGTAAGCAGTAATCCAATCAGAATGGATGCAACAGGATCGAGATACGGGTTGTGAAGCAACTGTCCAAGAAAGATGCCCAGGAAGGCCAGCAGAATTCCAGCCAGAGCAGCCGAGTCTTCCAGAAAAATCGTGAACACAGTTGGATCTTTACTCCCAATAATCTCTTGCCAGAGACTTTCGTTCGGGTCCTTTTGCTGCGCGAGTGCCTTGAACGAGACAAGCCAGGAATAACCGTCGAGCGCCGCCGCGATTGCGAGTACAGCATAACTCCAGCCAATGTGTGTGGCGTCAAGGGGTCGGCGCATGTGCGAGATGCCTTGATAAATTGCGAAGACGCCTCCGCCACCGAAGATGTAGACGGCAACAAGGAATGAGTAGAAGTAAAGCACCTTGCCATGTCCGAACGGATGAAGAGCATCGGGCGGACGAGCGCTGCGCTTGATCCCGGCCATCAGGAGCAATTCATTTCCAATATCCACGGTGGAATGTACTGCTTCAGCGAGCATAGCTGCACTTCCGGTAAATGCGGCTGCCGCGTACTTGCACACTGCAATTGCGCAATTGGATCCAATCGCTGCGTATAGCACCTTGCTGGAGGAGCCCGATGGCATGGTTAAGCAGCCTTCTTCGCCTTGATCTTCTTCGATAGCAGCCGCTTGGCTCGCTCGAGTTCTGCCCTTCTCGATGCGCTCAGATTGCGTCCCCCGCGATTGATAAAGTAGGTGAGCATTCGCAGCCCGGAAGATGGGCCCTTCGGCGAGACGCGTTTCGAGGCCAGACTGCGCGCAATTTCGCCGGCGCCTTTCGTAAATAGCCCCGCCTTGGGATGAGTCGAGTCCGTTTTGACATCGGCGACCCATTTCTTCTTAGTCGCCCGCTTCGTGCTTTTTGAGGCTGCCATACATGCCCCCCCTAAAGTGACCCGATGCTTGGGATGCCTGTTCGCTCTGGGCCGTTTATCCGTCAGTGCAAGAAATTATTGTCCGGATATAGGTTTGGCAAGAGAAACGAAGTTGGCGTGGTCGAGAAGATGGGTGAGGCGTGATCCTCACCCCAAGATCGATTTTTTTCTGATGATCGGGATGACCGGAATTGAGTCATCCCTTCTAAGCCTTGTCGCGTGTTTGTGTTGGCTAGAAACTGAATCGCGCACCCAATGTAACCACTCGGCCGGCAAGAGCGCCGGAGATCGTGCCAAAGTTTGGGTTCGCAATATTGTTGGAGATCTCGTTGGGATTCAAGTTCAAATTGTTGAAGACATTGTAGGCATCCATGCGCAGCTCAATGCGCGCGCCCTCGCCAAGAACGCGATTGTTGGGCAAACCGAAACCCTTTGCAATGGAAGCGTCAACATCCCGATAGCCGGGAAGGTTAAGCGAGTTGCGTTCTACACCTGGAGACTGCGGAACCGCAGTTCCGAAATCTGTGCCGCTGTAAGCGGTATAAGCCGGCAATGCAAAATATGCTAAGCCGCCCGCAGGAAAGTTGGAACTCGTTGAGCCTTCGAACGCACCATTGCTGGCGCTGGTACCGGCGCCGCCCAGGTTCGCTGCAGGCAACAAAGCTGTATATCCGCAGGTCCCGCAGTACAAGCTTCCGCCGTTGACACTGAGCACCGGACTCCAGGGGAAACCGGAGTGAATATTGAAGATTCCGCTCAGCGTCCAGCCCCCGACAACCTTGTCGACCCAGGCTCGATTGCCATGGAAGAAGACTGGCTGCCACATCCCATAAAGCTTGAACGATTTTCCAACATTGAAGTCTGAGCGCCCATAGTTAATGGGGATGTTGTACGGATAATCCTGCTCGAAGTAAGGTCCGGAACTCGTATCCATGCTCTTGGCCCAGGTGAACTGCGCATCGGCCATGAATTGGTGTGAGAACTGATGCTTTAATTCGGCAAGCATCGCATTGTAGTTGGAGTAGCCATTCACATTCCAATAGTCGCCTCCGCCGATCTGCGGATTTAATGTGTAGCCCAGGGCCGCCGGTACCGCATTGGGGCTTTCGTGGAAGAAGATATTGTGCGACACGCTGCCCATGTATCCCAAGGTCGCGATCAAGTTGTGCCCGAAATCGTATTCCGTATCCAATGAGTAGTGGTGAACGCGCATCGTTGGGAGGGTGGTCGGGAAAAGGCTGATGTTCGTGCTGCCAGTAGTAGGCAATCCGTTCGGCCCGAAACTCACAATCGCATTCGGGTTCGGCGGATAGCCGGTGAAAGAATGCGGGTCGGAAGAAACCCCGTACACGATGCCGGGATTCGGCGAAGTCGGTGTGGACATGCTGAACGTCGGCGTCACAATCAGGCCGGGATTGGTGCCGATGCCGGAGGAGACAGCGATTTCTTCCTGGTTATAGTTCAGTCCGTATCCGCCGCGGACCACGAATTTACCGTTTAACACGGCGGGATTCCATGCGAACCCGACTTGCGGCCCGAAGTTATTTTTCTGCGCATTCCAGGAGTTGCCTCTGCGCACTGTCAAGCCAGTCAGGAAATCTGCTCCCGCGCCGGGGGTGGCCACGAACATGTTGTTTTCTTTGGACGAAAGCGGGCTGAAATAAGACCAGCGCAGGCCAAGGTTCACGGTCAGATGAGTCGTCACCTTGAAATCATCCTGGACAAAGAAGCCCAGCAAGTTCTCCCGGTCATCCTGGCGTTCGGTTGTCGGTAGGCCCGTGTTGGGATTGAACCCGTTATAGCCTGCCCCTTCTTCATGTGGAGCGTCGTTAAGAAAGTCCCAAATATTGAAGAAGTGATAGCTGGGCACGCCGCAAGCCACGCAGTTGTTCAGATAGTGCAGGCGCGTTAGGTCTCCTCCAAACTTGATAGTGTGTCGTCCGACGATCTTTGTAGCCACATCTTTGTAGGTGTAGGTCCACTGATCGAGGACGCTGCCAACGTTCGGGCCCCACTGGTTTAAAGTAATGCTGCCGGTCTGATCGATGAAATCCGTAGGAAGTCCCACAGGAGATTGCGGATTCGAACTGATCTCGTTCCAGCGCCATCCGGCCGCGTTCACGCGAGCTTCGTTGAGAAACGATGACGAGATTGTGCGGTCCCAGATCGCAGAAACCGCGTTGTTCACTTGCTCGTGATGAAAGAGATCGTATGCCCGATTGCCGTTAAAGTTGGTCTTTGACTGCGGGACCCAATAAATCGCGAAGCTGATGCGATCCCTGCTGGTAACGTCGGCGTCAAGACGCCCGTTGTATTGGGCAGCATTGAATGTCGTGGGATCTGAAGTGTTGTAATTCGCGATGTCGGCAACCGTTCCGAGCCCACTGCCGACGCCCGGACTGCTTACGCTGACCCAACCCAGATCCTGCGTCCCAAGTGGCGTCGTCAGCGGCGTGCCCACATTGATTCCCTGGCCGGGGATGGTTACACAATTCACCCCTTCTGTAAGGCCTGCGGCAGCGCAGTTGCCACCCGGATTGATACCTGTGGTGATGACGCCATTTCCAGGAAAATTGAGGTAGGTCGAGGCGATACTGCCAGCGGGAGCCAGGGCGGCGAAAGCCGCCGTGTCATACCACCCATTCCCGGTGATATTGGAATTTGGCTCACGCACGGTCTCGTAGGCAAAAAACGCGAAAATCTTGTTTTTCCAGATCGGGCCGCCGACGCTTCCTCCGAATTGCTCAAAGTGATTTTCGTCTCGCAACACCTTGTTGCTGAAGCCGTTGTACGGCTGAAAAGCGTTGAGGTTGGGTTGATGGGTGGTAAAGAACAGGCTTCCATGGAATTGATTGCTGCCACCTTTTGACGTGATCTGAATCTGAGCGCCACTGAAACGGCCATTCTCGGCGTCATAGCCGTTGGAGACAACTTTCACGTTATCCACGGAGTCTTCCGATGGAGTAATGATGGTGGAACCGCCCCATACAGAACTGGTTGTGCTAATCCCATCAATCGAAATTCCATTGTTCTCAGTCTGATTCCCGTTTGCGATAATTTGGGCGCCATTCTCCGTTTTGAAAATGCCATCCGCGCCGCCGGATTGGCCACCACTCGTCTGCGTCCCGGGAAGGTTGTAGTTGTCGTTGCCGCTGGCCTGCGAGTTGTCGGCGAAGGCTCCGGGAGCAAGCGCCGCAACCTTCAAAACATCGCGTCCGAATGACGGCATATGCTGGATCTGGACATCTGTGATCGTGCCACCAATCGTGGCCGTTTCGGTGTCCAGCGTCTGTATCGTCCCCGACACGGTCACGGTCTGCTGCACTTCCCCAATTTCCAACTGCAGGTCGAGAGCGTTGAGCTGCTCGGGAATGATCTGCACGTTATCGAGCACCTTCTTTTTGAAACCTTCATGCTCAGCCGTCAGGTGGTAGGACGCCGGTCCTAGCGCGTTGAACTGATAGATACCATTGGCGTCGGAAGTCGCGACCATCGTTTGATTAGTCTGGGTGTTCACCAGGGTCACGGTTGCGCCAGGTACTGAAGCACCCTGGGTGTCGGTCACCGTTCCTCGAAGCGAAGCTCGGAACTGCGCATGGGCCATCGCTCCGAAAAGAAGGACAGAGGCAAACAGAACTAAGGAATGACGGGCAGCAGAGGTGAACCGGAACATAAGACCTCCTTCGACCTGGTGTCTGCGGGAACCTATTGCGTTTTGTCGGAAACTGCGTTTTTCTTTACAAGCTCCGCTGTTTACAAACTCCGCCAATTTGCACTGAGAGTGGGTTTTGTTGGTGACAACCGACGTGGAGCGCCAAACTGCTCATTTGGTTTGTCCGCAGGAATGTAAGTGCGCGATTGGGGTTTTGGTTGCCTCAATCAAACTTTTGGTTGCCGCAAGGAAATCCGGATCGTGACGACATAGGGCGTCTGGAGCTTGAGCAAAAGGAAACCAGCCGCCCATAAACCTTCTAGGAGCCAGCTAACAACGCACGAGACTAAGACACGAGATTAAGCCGCCCTGTCAGCTACCCCTCGGACGCCAACATTACGGGCGCAATGGGCGCAACAGTAAATCTGCCCATTACCTTCGACACCATGGCCGATGATCCGGCAATGACAATGGGCGCATTGCGGTGCGAGGGCTTGAATCGCGCATTCGAAACTGTCGAAGATGTGGGCTTGTCCATTCACCGTAATGGCTAAGCTTTTGTCATACTCATTTCCGCATAGTTCACAGACGGCCATGTTAGCGTCCTCCTGACATACGAATTTTGATGTGGGGTGCGAACCAGAGGTTGACGGACGTCAGCAAGTCAAACTCTTTGAATGAGATTGACCCTACAATGATTGTCTCCAGGCCCTACAGAGAATGTGGGATTGAAGTGCCCACAAGGCGATTCGATACTCGATCTGACGACCGCATTGCAAAGGGGGTTTCCATGCCTGAAAAAGAAACGATTGAACGAGCCCGAGAGGATGCGCGGGAGGGCAAATCGCCATCCACGCAGGCCGGAGAATTCGTTCGTGAGGAGATTCATCATGTCCGTGAAGGCAAGCACGGCGTGCGTTCACCGCAGCAGGCGATTGCGATCGGACTCTCTAAAGCCCGGCGAGCCGGAGTGAAACTCAGTCCGCCGAAAGGCTCCTCGTCTCTGCGGAGAAAAGCTGCACAAGACACTAATGCTGGGAAAGAACCCCGTCAGAAGAAATCAGCGACTCGCTCGCGGGCCACTTCTGGGGCGCTGAAGCGGGAGTCCAAAAATGCGGCCAGCCGCAAGGCAATCTCGCAACAAGCGAAAAAGAGCGCCTCAAGACGAGGCCCTGGTTCCCGTCACGCTGCCGCCGTCAAAGCGGCCCGCACGCGAAGAGCCGCTTGAGTCGCGGTCGTTATGATGCGTGGATCAAGCTAGATAGCGGCGATGGCAACGCACGACAAACCCGTGGTTATTGTTGGCGCCGGAATTGCGGGTCTGGCAGCGGCCGCAAAACTGGGGCAGGCCAGCATTCCCGCCATTATTCTTGAGGCGCGAGACCGAATCGGCGGCCGCATTCTTACGCAACAAGGCGGACCTGCCGGCTATCCCGTCGAACTAGGTGCGGAATTCATCCACGGCATGCCCTCTGAAATTTGGGACCAACTTCAGGAATCAGAGATTGAAGTCGACGGACAAAACTGGTGCGCCTCCGATCGGGGATTGTCCCGGTGCTCTTTCTTTTCCCAGGTGGATTCGATCCTCGAAGCGATGGATGATTCCCTCCCGGACGAGTCATTGCTCGACTTTCTGCAACGCAAGTTTCCCAACCCTTCCCATGATCCGAAGCTCGACGAAGCCAAACGGCGCGCGATCGCATACGTCAGCGGCTTCAACGCCGCCGATCCCGGATTGGTAGGCGTGCATTGGCTGGTTGCGGAAATGCGCGCGGAAGAGAAAACGCAAGGCGATCGCGCATTCCGGTCCAGAAATGGATACGCAGATTTGATCAATGCTTTTCGCCAGCAAATTGTGCACTACGACGTTCCAATTCAGACCGGAACAATCGTTGAAAGCATCGTCTGGAAACCCGGCAGGGTGCAGGTCAAGACCTTGGGCGAGCATGGGCCGTCCACGCTTGAGACAAGTCAAGTTCTCGTCACGCTGCCCATCTCGATCCTGAAGGCTTCCGGGCAACCGGGGGCGGTGGAATTCGTGCCACCTCTACCAAAAGGCAAAATTGCCGCACTCGACAAGCTGGAAATGGGAAAAGTAATTCGCATCGTACTGCGATTCAGACAGCGCTTTTGGGAGACCATTGCGGTCCGCGGCGAAAAAACGACGTTGTCCGACATGAGCTTTCTATTTTCCGAAGATGAATTGTTTCCTACCTGGTGGACGACGATGCCAGAAAAACAACCACAGATTACAGGTTGGGCGCCGTTTCGTTCGGCGGAAAAGTTGTCGGGAAAAGATGAAGCGGCCATCGTTCGCGAAGCGCTACAGACTTTGTCCCGACTGCTGGGCGTGAGTACGCCCAACCTCGAAAGCTGTTTTGACACTGCATATTTACACGACTGGCAAACTGACCCGTTCTCTCGCGGAGCCTATAGTTATGCCAAGGTTGGAGCAGACGGCGCACAGCAAACGCTGGGCACGCCCGTGAGCAATACGTTGTTCTTCGCAGGAGAGGCGACGGACACCTCCGGGAACAACGGGACCGTTCACGGGGCAATCGCAAGCGCCTACCGCGCGGCGCGAGAAATCATCGAGGCCCGTGTCAGCGCGGGCGAGAGAATCGCTTGAAGTCGCTAAAACGTTCCAATCCGCGAGCGCAGCCCGGCCAGAAGACTACCGATTTGATTCCAGGCAAAAGGTCTCTCGCCGGCCTGAGTGATGCCGCGCGCAATTGCCAGGCTTGCGATCTCTGGAAAATGGCCACGCAGACGGTGTTCGGAGAGGGCCCCTCAAAAGCTGCGATCATGTTCGTGGGCGAACAGCCTGGTGATCTGGAAGATCGGTCAGGTCATCCTTTTGTGGGTCCTTCCGGAAAACTCCTCGATCGCGCATTGGCCGATGCTGGCATACCGAGGTCAGAAGTCTACGTCACTAATGTCGTCAAGCACTTCAAGTGGTCTCCAGCGGACCGTGGAAAGCGACGCATCCACAAGAAGCCTCGCCACTCCGAGATGCAGGCTTGCCGGCCCTGGCTCGATGCCGAGTTGCAAATGGTCAAACCTAGGGTCCTAGTTTGTTTGGGAGCGAGTGCGGCTCAGGCGCTTTTGGGAAATGATTTTCGGGTCTCTCGCGATCGAGGCCGGCCGATTGATTCGCCTCTCGCGTCCCGAGTGATGGCAACAGTGCATCCGTCCTCAATTTTGCGCGCGCAGGACGACGAGTCCCGCCGAATACAACTAGAAGAATTCGTGGAAGACTTGCGCGTAGTAGCCCAGTTGGCGAATCAAGCGCCGAAGAGATGAAATCGTTCTTTGCCTTTAGAAACATTTCAGCTCCTTCTGGTGAGATGGCATCCAACCCCAGGGCCCCTCAGGAGACAGAGAAATGAGTCCGAAATCGAAACCCATCCAGTCAGAATCAACACGAAAAGTTCGCTATGCAGTCATCGGGCAAGGACACATAGCACAGGTTGCCGTTCTGCCTGCTTTCCGGAGCGCCAGGAATTCGCAACTGACGGCGATCGTCTCCGGAGATCGGGCAAAACGCGAAAAGCTCGCCAGGAAATATCGTCTGGATCGCGCTTATTCTTACGCAGAGTATGACGAGGTATTGTCACAAGTTGACGCAGTCTACCTCGCGGTGCCGAATCATTTGCACCGTGAATATGTGGTTCGCGCGGCGGAGGCCGGGGTTCACGTTCTCTGCGAAAAGCCCATGGCCGTTACGGAAGAAGAGTGCCGGGCCATGATTGAAGCCGCCGAACAGAACCAAATCAAGCTTATGGTCGCCTATCGGCTCCATTTCGAGGCTGGAAATCTGGAGGCAATCCGCCTGGGGGCGAGCGGCAAACTGGGAGATTTGCGAATTTTCACCTCCGAGTTCAGTCAGCAGATCGCAAGCGATAATATCCGCATAACAGAAGCTGTGGAGCGCGGAGGCGGTCCGGTCTATGACATGGGCGTGTATTGCATTAATGCGGCTCGGTATTTGCTGCGGAGTGAACCTTCAGAGATATTCGCTACGACCGCAAACAACGGCGAGAAGAGATTTCGAAACACGGAAGAAATGGCCTCTGTCGTAATGCGTTTTCCAGATGAGCGGTTGGCGACGTTTACGTGCAGTTTTGGTGCGGCCGACGTTAGCCGCTACTCGCTGATTGGAACAAAGGGACGCCTCGCCGCCGATCCGGCATACGAATATGCATCCGGGATCAAACAGCAACTGACGATCGGCGAAAAAACAAAGACAAAGACTTTTCCAAAGCGAGACCAGTTCGCCGCAGAGATCAGCTATTTTTCAGAATGCATCCTGAAAGACAGAGAGCCCGAACCCTCGGGGCTTGAGGGTCTGGCGGATGTACGGATCGTACAGGCAATTTACGAATCGGCTCGAACAGGAAAATCCGTTCGCGTGCCGGAGTTGCCTGCTAAGAAAAGACCTTCCGAGCGTCAGGAGATCCATCGGCCGGCTCATGGGAAACCGCAGACAGTCCGTGCAAAATCCCCTTCCGGGGAGGCAGCTTGATGCACCGGTTCAGTCCACAGGGCTGAGCGTCTTCAGGTAGGCGAGAACTGCCTGTGCATCCGGAGCAGTCATGCGGAATTGTGGCATCGGCGGACGAAGCGGCTTGCCATCGCGCCAGATCCCGGTCGTCAGCAACTTGATCATCTCCGCATCTGTTCCGGGAGGATTTCCTGCAATTCGTGGAGCCTGCAGAGGCCAGTCTTGGGTCGGCCGCGCCGATTGAAGCCACAGCGGCGCGCCCTCCAGCCATCTGTTGCGATCAAGCTCCCCCTGCGCGTCGCGTGGCGTGTGGCATTGGCTACAGACCGCGAGATCTTCGACAATATACTTGCCGCGGGCAACGACGCCCTGACTGCTTCCTTGTTGAGCCGGGGAATTCTTCGCATCGCCATTGCTGCTTTGTGCGACGCCAAAAGAGCAAAGAAAAACAAGGAAACAGACCATCCTGCCAAAGGTAAACACGGAACAGAGGATCTTTGTTGCTGACCCTTTCGTTGAGTCTTTTCTTCGAAGGTTCATACTTCACCATCTTCACCGTAAACTGCTCTCACCTGAAGGTCTATCCGGTTCAGGCTGTAACCGTGGTGGCGAAAAAAGCGAACCACCCAAATTTGAATCCCATTCTTCTTTTGAAGATCAACGAGAAGGCTGGTTCCGTTCAATTTGAAACGGGGATCGAAGCGTGAGGCCAAGATGTCTCATGGAGTCGAAGTCGGGGGCAGGGTTCTGATTCAACAGGCTGATAAGGCTGTCGCTTTGAAACGGCGGCCGCAACCCGACCATTTCGCACGCCGCCAGTCCCAGCCACATAAATTGCCACGGGAAAGGCGCTAACCTGATCGATCTGCCGCTTCTGCGAGCAAAAATGCGTAAGAGATCGGCAAAGCTCACCGGATCCGGGTACGCGAAACTGACGACAGCGCCTCGCTCGGCCCGTTCCATCAATGCTAGAAACGCTTCGCCAAGGTCTGACGCCGCGAGGGTATAAAGATTCTGACGGCCGCTTCCGGGCAACGGTATTAGTGGAAGGGTCCGTGTGAGTCTCATGAGAGCGCCGCTCAAGCCGCGTTCTGTGCCGTCAACAACAAAGCCGAGACGAGCGTTTTTTCCTCCCAGTTCTGAAATTCGACGTTCGGCCTCCAGTTTTCCTTTTCCATACTGCGATTTGCATCCTGGAAAGGCGCTAAGGGTTGACACAAAGATCAGGTCTTCAATTCCCGAGTCCCTTGCGCTGTGAAATAGTTGGACGGTAGCTTCGACATTGCTACGGCGGCCAGCACGAGCATCTGCTGCGTGAAAGTCATGGGCGGCGTGAATCAGGGTATCGAATCCGGCGAGATGCCCGGGCTCAGCGCCATGTTCAATCGTGTATGGCACCCATTCGGATTCGACCTCCGGCTTTTTGCGAAGCAGTGGCACCACCGAGTGTCCAAGGCCGCGCAGTTGACGCTTGAGGTGTGATCCAATGAACCCGCTGGCGCCAGTCAGAGCGATTCTTCGCGGGTTCATACGCCCCTGTCTGCGGCGAGTGTGGCAATCCGGTGCGCATTCGCCATAACTGGTAACGTGATAGGCGTGGCTGGAATGCTGGGAAGACATGAAGCGTCGATCAGGTGGACGCGCTCAAAGCCAAACGGCCGCCCCTCGACATCTGAAGTATGCGGTGTCCGTTCTCGCTGCATGGGGAAGCTGCCACCGGAGTGAAAACCGCGCCCGGGCGGCGTCTGCCTGACTGCAGGCAATAGAGGGATAGCGCGCAACGATGGGCAATCTCGCAAAAGCCTGCGGCCCACTCGCCGAATCAAAGCACTTGTCTCTGCTCGCGTTTCGGCCTTCAGGAGGATTCGCTCGCCTTTGCTCGTTTTGTGCAGCACCATGGAAATGCCAGGTGAAAGACTGGAGTGCAAGTAGCCGCCACAAACCAGCAATCTGGAGCCTAGCGCCTTCCACAATCTACTGCCGAAATTCCCAAGTGGTCCCACTGCCGCTCTTAACGCGGGGACCGTCAGATCGTTGTATGTGTACACGCTCAAATGCACGAGCGGCTCATCCATCGATGGATGACGCATGATGATGAATGCTTGTGCCAGAGTGTGCAACTGCTCGGAACTGACGTCGTGCTGTTGGGACCAACGGAGCAACGGCATCAGGAAATATGCCGAGTCAAGAATCTTCATTGGTATGTCGTATTCCCGCATGCTTCGCAGGAGAATGGCAGTAGACGGAATCACGCCGGCACCGAGCAGCACTCGAGCCGCAACAAGTTCGCGGCGATCTCCGTTGATGCGATGACGTCCGAGGATACGGACCTGGCCTGCATCTTCACGCAGTTCCTGCACGACAAAGTCTGACTCGTAGCGGAAGTTTGGAAGCTTCCTCAAATCACGCAAGGTGTATTCGGAACGGTAGATGAGTTCATAAGGACATCCGTAAAGGCATAAGCCGCAATACTGGCAATTTCTCCGGCCGAAGCGCGCTGCGTTGGCGTCGACCGCCAGCCGAGAGCGTCCTACGAAAATTCCGCGCCGCCGCAGGCGACTTCTTGCACGGAATGCGTCGTTAAGAAATGCCCGCGCCTGCGTGCTTGGTTTCAACTCCTGCCACGTCGGCGCAAAGCTGGGGAACAATTTTTCCAGCTCATCCGCGGTTCCCGACAGCGGCATAAACGAAAAGACAGCACGATAGTGTTCCGCCAGATCGTCAGCCCCAAACGGCCAGTCCCGGATATCGTCCGGATGAAAAGGAAGCACCCCGGCACCCCAGATGGTGCTTAAGCCTCCTCGCGCAAAACTTGGCTTAAGGTCAACATTCTCTGCTTCAATCTCAAATGGTTCCCAACCAACAGGGGCGTAAGGAAACTCGGAACCATATAGGCGTTTCAATGGAATTCCATTCGATGAGGCATTCACTCCATTCTTGACCGAGGCGAGCTGTTCCGTCCGCCATACATCCGGGGATTGCTCTCCCATCTCGGCAACAACCGCCTGTCGCGCCGAATCGAGAGAAATACCTGCATCGAGCATGACGACTTTGAGATTTCTTCGCGTCAATGCCACCGCTGCTGAAACGGCCGATGGGCCAGAGCCGATGATGCAGAACTCGTTCACCACAGCGCCGATTTTAGTCCAGTTTGGATTCGGCAAAGACCACAATGCCCTGGGCACGATTGGGCGTGAGTTTGGCTAGTAGTGGGAAGGCAGGGCCCGCCTGAGGGGCGGGATGCGAGGGATCCAGTGCGCAAGCCGGGTTCGTAAGGTCAAAACGTAGTTCCGTCGCCAACATTGCCAATGCGAGGGGAATTAATCGGCAGCAACTGCATCATACTGAGCATAAAAGGTGGGGCCACCGCGAGGCGCTGGCCTTGATGTGGGCGGAAACTTGAGCTGCGGGCTGCTCAGGCTCCCTGGTGAAACGATTTGCCGACGTTCATTAACTGAATGAAATTTGGTGAGGAGTACAGGGACCTGCCCCCAGAAATTCCTGCAATCTTATCCGTAGTGGCTGAGTTTTCCAAATGGAATCCCTCCACGCGCATACTCCGCGTGCTTGAAGATCTCTCAAAAGAAAAGTAAGTCTGTGGTGCCGGGAGGGGGAGTCGAACCCCCAAGACCCGAAGGTCGGCAGATTTTGAGACCTTCTACGGTCGTTCCTAAACCCCATTTTTCTTTGAACTTGCAACAACTTGTGGCAGAGATCGATGCCAGGGGCCAAGTCGCCTACCTTACGAAAGATGCGATGCACACACTCCACTTGTTAGAGGATTACCGATGCCCGATAGAAACCTCTTGAAGCAGATTCTCGAAGCGACTCGGGAAACCTGGGATCGCCTGGAACGCGCTCAGCGGTCCGCAAGAATTTTGCTGCCGTTCTGAAGTGCGGTACGCCTGCGCTTGGATGGGAAGTCTACGCTTCGGACAAGGAAGAAAAGCGCTGCTACCACCGATGCAAATCCCGTTTCTGTCCGAGTTGTGGCTATCGCGCAACGCTGCATTGGCTGGAGGAAATGAAGGCGACCCTCCCCGACATCCCATATACGAGTGTCGTCTTCACAATGCCGGGGCAACTCTGGAACATTTTCAAACGAAATCGCCATCCCTTACACGATCTGCCTGTATTGGGTGCCTCTGTCATCCGTGAGTGGGTTCAAACGAGACACAACGCGAACGTGCTCATCATGGTTGTTCCGCACACGTTCGGTGGAGATCTAAAGTTCAACACCCATCTGCACATCCTGATGTCAGCGGGAGGCCTGATTGAGTCCGAAGGTAGATGGGTTCCGCGTCTGCCCTTCGACAAATACGCGCTGATGTGCGCCTGGCGATTCGCGGTAATAAACCATCTGCGGCGCGCTCTTGAGGCAGGAGTGCTTAAATCGGATCTCAGCATAGAGAGCCTGAGAAAGCTCCTGGCAAGCGCCTATCAGAACCGACGCCATCCCGAGTGGATCATCTTCATCGCGAAGATCGCGTCGAAATCGCATTTCCTCCGATACGCGGCTCGATACGTTCGCCGTCCGCCGATTGCGACCTGGCGGATAATGAGCGTTACGGACGGCAAAGTAAACTTCAAGGCCAAAGACAAGAAAGCGAAGCAGTTCGTTCCGATGCGCGTACCGCTCTCGGATTTCGTCCGACTGCTCGCGCCCCACGTCCAGGATCACTATCGGAACGCGATTCGCTATTTTGGGTTGTTGGCTCCTCGGTGCAAGGGTCGTAGCTGCGTCGCGCTGCTTCTAGATTTGGGCCAGACCGCGATGGCGCGAGTACGGCGCTTACCTTGGCGGGATTCGCTTATCAAATATTTCGGAATTGATCCGCTGCTCGACACTCGAGGCCAAGTGATGCGTTGGATTCGAACAGAAAGAGCAACACAGTAACCCTTCCCCAAGGCCCCCCCAGACCTGAAGCTCGTCAGAGCACCGGGATCTGAGGATGCCCAGTTGGGGTTTCCGCCCGTCGACCAGGGTTGGTCCAACAAACACACCTACGTAGCTGCATAAGCATCAAGTCTGGTCCAGCCCCTTCGAAACGACCCAGATATTCTAATGTTCCGAGCGTAAATCTGTTTTTTGTTTTTCTTATAGTTCGAGGGAACCAGCCCGACATAGCTGGCGATTTGTTTCCCGCAGTGGAATCGTTCTGGAGTTCCGATCACCAACTCGAAAGCTAAGGCCGTCAGCGAACTCACCTCGGGATGGGTTATCAGCGGCCATGTCACCGGACGTTTCTCTACCCTTTAACGCAAGAGTCGTAGTCCGTGAGGCAGGAGGTACGTGAATCTGCGATCTCCCTGTTGCTCCACGAGTTTCGTCACCAAACGTGAATGGTCGATCTCGATCAGTAAGTCTCAAAACTGATCCAGTGCCGCCGGACACGGTTGCTGTGCTATTTACTGAACCGTTAACGAAACCGAGGTGGTCTGCTGCATGCCGCCCGCGCTGCCCGTAATGGTCACCGCATAGGTACCGGCTGGAGTTCCCGCGCTGTGGGTACCCGATGAGGAGCTGACCCCACTGCATGCAGTCTGCAGCATGCAACCAGTCAGCGCCAGGAAGACAATTGCGATCGCGAGCAGCTTCTTTCGGTTTGATCCTCCCACTCTGGTGCCACACAGAAATAATCCGGGAATCAACAAAGTGAGCGCCAGCAGTTTGCCGGAATTTCTTCCCGTCGACTGAGGCGGCAGAGCCGCCAGAGCCGCCCGAGGTCCGGTCGTGCCGACAGTAAGCGTCGCTGAACCGGCGCCTCCTGACACTGAGACCGCACCCAATGAACAAGTGGCTGCCGGACTCACCACGGGTACAACACTGCAACTCAGATTTATGCTCGAAGGATCCAGTCCTCCCACTGGAGTAATAGTGATCGTCGATTGCGCCGAACTGCCCGGCATGACGGACGCCGGAGACAGCGCCGACGACGAGAGGCTGAAGCCGGTAGCAGTCACCACCACGGAACTTGCGGTAGATGTGCTGCCATTGAAGTTGCTGTCTCCTCCGTATACCGCAGTGATGCTGTGCGTGCCAGCGCCAAGAGTGGAGGTCAAGAAGGTTGCGACTCCGCTGCCGTTCGTGCTGGCACTGCCGATTTGGGTGGCTCCGTCCAGGAAATTCACGGTGCCCGTAGGCACGCCAGAATTTCCGGGAACGACAGTTGCGGTAAGCGCAACGCTCTGGTTCACGTTGGCTGTGCTGGGAGCAGCACTAAGGGTTGTTGTTGTGCCTGCTTTCTGAATTACCTGGCTCAGCGCCGTCGAGACACTCGCGGTGAAATTCGAGTCCCCGGAATAAGACGCCGTGATGGAGTGGGATCCGTTGCTCAGCGCCGACGTCGAGTAAGACGCGGTGCCGCTGGTCAGGTTCGCCTGTCCAAGCGTTGTGTTGCCATCGCTGAAGGTGACGGTACCCGTGGGAGTTCCACTGGTCTGCGCGGCGACGGTCGCGGTGAACGTGACCGATGCGCCGAACGCCGAGGGGTTTGCCGTACTGGCAACCGTGGTTGAAGTCGGGAAGACAAATCCGCTGGAAATATTCAGGAGGACGCTAACTCCGCCGACGGCAAGATCAGGACGGCCGTCGCCGTTGAAATCACCAGCAACGATGCCGGAACCACTCGCACCGAGGGCGATCGGCGACTGGAAGGTGCCGTCCCCATTACCGAGCAGAATGATGTTGCCGACACCTGAAGCTACATCCAGTTTGTGATCGCCGTTGAAGTCCCCCAGAACCAGGGACTGGATGTTGCCGAGTACCGGCGTGACAGTAGTGGCCGCAGGCTGAAATGTCCCGTCTCCATTGCCGAGCAGTACCGCAATAGAGCCGTTGGTACAGTTATTGTTGTTGCCGCACTGGTTGGACACGATCAGGTCTGGTTTGCCGTCGCCATTCAAGTCGCCGACTGCGATGGCGAAGGCGTAGAAGCCACCTGAACTATAATCGACGACCGGTTGGAAGGTTCCGTCTCCATTCCCCAGAAGTACGCCGATCACCCCGTTCGAACAGTTGTTATCAACGCACTGGTTTGCGACCAGCAGGTCCGGCTTGCCATCGCCGTTCACATCCGCAACTGCCACGGAAAAGGCGTACAAGCCGCCCGGATTGTATGTGGCGGCGGCCTGAAATGTTCCGTCGCCATTGTTCAACAGCACGCTTACCGAACCATTGGAGCAGTTATTGTCGGCGCATTCGTTGGCAGCTATCAGGTCTGGTTTACCATCTCCGTTTAAATCTCCGATCGCAAGCGAGTAGGGGTAGATGCCGCTTGACCCGTAACTGACGGCAGTCTCAAACGTGCCATCGCCGTTGCCTAGCAGCACGCTTACCGAACCATTGGAGCAGTTATTGTCCGCACAGTTATTTCCGACCAGAAGATCGAGTTTGCCATCCCCATTCACATCGGCCGCCAAAATGGAAGAAGCATTCTGCCCACCCGAGTTGTAATTGACGGCCGGTTGGAACGTTCCATCTCCGTTCCCAAGAAGCACGCTGGCCGAGCCATTGGAGCAATTGTTGGGGTTATTGCATTGACTCGCGAGCAGCAGGTCAAATTTCCCGTCGCCATTCACATCGGCCGTCGCTACGGAATAGGAGGCCCAAGCGCCTGAGTCATAGTTCACTGCGCCGCGGAGAGTGCCATCCCCGTTGCCCAGTAGCACGCTGACACCGCCGGTAGTGCAAACATAGTCGTCTACACATTCGTTCGCCATAACGACATCGGCTTTACCGTCGCCATCCGCGTCCACAACTGCTATCGATAAACCGCCAAAGTCGCCGGAAGCGTAGCTGACTGCTGTCTGGAAGGTGCCGTCTCCATTGCCCAGCAATACGCTGGTTACGCTCCCATCCATCCAGTTGCCATTGCTGTCGGTCTGGTTCGCCACCAGAAGGTCGGCCTTCCCATCTCCGTTGATGTCAGCCACCGTTAGGGAAGAGGCATCTTGGCCACCGGAGTTATAACTGACCGCGGACTGGAATGTACCGTCTCCATTGCCCAGCAGCACACTCACCGAACCATAGGAGCAGTCACTGTTGCTGCTACAGGCGTTCGAGACAAGGGCATCTGGCTTGCCGTCGCCATTGACATCGGCGACCGCAACCGAAGTGGTGTCCGCTCCGCCGGAGTTGTAGCTGACCGCGGACTGGAATGTACCGTCCCCATTGCCCAGCAGCACGCTCGCAGAGCCGCTCGAACAGTTGTTATCGGCGCACTCGTTGACGACAACTACATCGGGCTTGCCGTCGCCGTTCACGTCTCGCACGGCGAGGAACAACGGCCCCTCACCGCCTGAGCTGTAACTCACGGCAGGTTGAAATGTGCCATCTCCATTGCCCATAAGCACGCTCATGGAGCCGGTTGAGCAATTGCTGTTGCTGAGACAGTTGTTGGCTACTAGCAGGTCCGGCTTTCCGTCGCCATTCACATCGGCGATGGCGGCGTATTGGGAGTATTCTCCGCCTGAGTTATAGCTGGCCGGCGTTTGAAGCGTGCCATCTCCATTGCCAAGCAACACACTCACCACTCCATTCGAGCAGTTATTAGTGTCACAGTTGCTCGCAACAACCACATCGAGCTTGCCGTCGTTATTGACATCGCTCACGGCAACCGACAAAGCGTTCTGCCCAGCTGTGCTATAGCTGACCGCGGTCTGGAAGGTACCATCGCCATTGCCGAGCAACACACTCACCGAACCATTCGAGCAATTGTTATTGCTGTTGCACTGGTCCGCTAAGACGAGATCGGTCTTTCCGTCGCCATTCAGATCACCGGTTGCCACGGAGTGCGTACTCGCCCCGGCGGAGTTGAAGTCAAGCGCACCCAGAAAAATTAAGTTCGAGAGAGAAGATGATCCGCCACCCAAAGGATGGGCTTTGCCTAATTTGTTGTGGCTGGCCTTCAGGGCCAGATCGGCAGGGGTAGCTGGGCCGCGCCGCATCGCTGACGCCTGTGAGTGTCGAAGCTGGGACAACGGGGCTGTCGCGGATCGTCGTCCGCGAACAACGCTGGGAGCGCTTTGCGCTGCTGCGAAAGATGCACAAAGAAGAACTGCCGAGAGAATAAGTTGATTCGACGTGACGCTTTTCGACAACATTGAGCTTTTTCCCCTATTCGTCTTTTGATCAGAGTCGCGCCATGATATCTATGCGAACTGCACGGAATGCGATGGTCGGCTATGAGATTAGTAAGGTCTAAGCACCCGTGCTTCCAGATGTCACTTACCAACGTAACAAGCGGCGGTACGGGCACGTCGATAGCGGCTTGTTCGGAGCGGATTCGGGATGCGACCGGGCGAGGGATGCGGCACAGAGGTTGTCAATTCGAGAGTAGATTCGGCCTGCGAAGCACGAGGGTCTGGCGGTTGTGAATCTGGGAAGGCGCTCGCCGTCCGGTTCCCGGAACATGAAGCGGCATCTCGACTCCTCAAGGGACGCGAGCGGAACAAGCGCGAAAAGCCGGGCATCGCACGATGCCATCCATCCAGATACGGGACACTTTTCTTCTTTCGAGACAGCACGCCTTCCGTGACCGATTCTGTCTGCAAATCCGAATGCTCAACTACTAGAAAGATTTGACGCTTTTCCGCGAGACAGAGAGCGTTTGGTATGGATCGTGCACTGGCTATTAGCTGGCTTAGTGCAATGCGGCGATTGTGACCGGGACTTCAGGGAGGGTGCAACACTCTACGGAGTTGACTCTGGCTGTGCA
>DATAUY010000216.1:0-11181 GCA_036268025.1 Candidatus Sulfotelmatobacter sp.
GTGCTGTCGCCGGAGCGTGGACTGCCTTGCACGAACCGCAACTGGCTCAGCCGCATGCCCGCTCGGATCGCAACCGTGAACGTGCGGGAAACCACTTCGGCGTAGAGTCTGCCCTTGTATCCTGCGGGAACGCTGTCGAACTCAGTGCCGTAGTCCGTAATGAGGCGAGTGAAGATGTCGAGCCGCCCCGTCGTACTCTTGGGATTCGCGCGGCCGGAAATATTGGGCGGCAGGCTGAGTTCCTCCACCAGCGGCACGATATAGACGCAGTCTTTTTCGAAAACCGGAGCTCCGGTCAAATCGACCCGCGCCATGCGCAATTCCTTGATTTTGTCGGCGACCGTCGCATTCGGCCCGGGCAGAAAGCTGGCCCGCACCCGGTGGGCGATGTCGCCTAACCGCAAATCCAGGCTCGCGGGCTGCACATGGTCGGGGTTGATGCTGGGAGTCGCCCGGATGTTTCCCTGCGTGATCAGGTTGCTGATGTCCTGCGAGGGAAGGATTCCCTTCGTCCGCGCTTTGGCGCTCTCCGCCGGCGGTTCTGGTTCGTGCAAGAGAGCAATCTGGTCTTGGTTCGACGTGGACATCTCAGGATTTCCCGTGCTTCTTCATGGCGCCAGAAATTCGGCGCGCTCATTCGATTATTTCACACTAAAAGTTTTCGTGACCACGCGGGCCGGGTCTCTAATCGGCTAGAAAAGTACCATCACTTTACGAAGGGGAACGGCAGAAGTCAATCGCCCGCCCGGAAGATCGAGCGACAAAATTGGAAAAGGAGTCCCGGGAATCCTCGTTCGGCGCGCCCTCGTATCCCGCATTACAACGTGCTGGTGCCGCTAAACCGAGGCGGCCCAAAATCCCCTTTGAGCTTGATGTGCTCCTCGCGCATCCTCGCCCGCAATAACCAGCAACGACTTGCCGGTAGAGTGTGGCGCGAGTCGTCGGGCAGGTTGTTTGGCCTGCTACCATCGCTGAATGTTCAATTTTGGAAAACCGAAAAACACTTGGCGACTAGATAATTCACATCGGCGGAGCCATCGTCGCGATATTTCTCGTCTTGCGGATGCTGCGAATGTACGTACATAAGAATCAACGGGCTGTGGTCAATGAGTGTAACGGCGATTTATCGCCAACCATCGGCGGATTACAGTGTGCCCCGATGTATCGTCTTGACGAGCGAATTTCATATTTCAGCTAGAATTCTCTTCCATCAGCGTGCCGGAGGCTAGATGAAAGCTTGGAAAGCGTTCATGCTCGCGTTGCTGCTCCTCTTTTTCCTAGTTGTAGCCGGTGCGGTATTTTTGATTCATCGTAGCTTCCGTGCCACCAACCAGCCGTCAGCGCTTGAAACTGCTGCCGCCCGCGCAGTGCGAAATTATTCGATACCCAGCGCCGCCCGAAGGCAGAAGATTCCTCTGAGTGCCACCCCGCAGAATCTTCGGGACGGGCACGATGCGTTCCTTGCCAAGTGCCAAATTTGCCATGGCCATGATGGAAGCGGGCTGACGGCTGTGGGTCAGTCGCTCTATCCGCGCGTGCCCGATCTTCGAGCTGCGCCAACACAGGATCTTACAAATGGGGAAATCCACTACATCATCGAGAACGGTGTGGAGCTAACCGGGATGCCTGCCTGGGGCAATCCGCATCAGGTGGAGAACAACGATAGCTGGAAACTTGTTCTTTATATCCGCAGTCTTTGGCCCCTGAGAAAGCAGGAGCAGTTGCAGCAAATGCAATCCTCAGCTTCGGCACACTATGTCGGCTCGCAAGCTTGCGAAAAGTGCCATGCAGAAATTTACGAGCATTGGCAGAAAACGCCGATGGCGAACATTGTCCGCGATCCGATTCAGCATCCCGATGCAATCATTCCTGACCTCGCAACGAACAACGTATACAAGTTTTCCCGAGATCAAGTCGCTTTCGTTTACGGCAGCATCTGGAAGCAGCGGTATTTCACGAAAATAGGCGACGATTATTTTCCTCTCCCGGTGCAGTGGGAAGTCGTAAACAAGAAGTGGAGCAAGTACCAAGTGCCGCCGAGCGGAGGCGATTGGTGGGCTTCCTTCTATCCGGGCGACAACATGCAACGTCCAACAGGGCCACTCTGTGACGGATGCCACTCGGTTGACTATGATATTCAGACCAAACAAGTTACTGAGTGGAACGTGGGCTGCGAACGCTGCCACGGTCCCGGCAGTGAACATATTGCGTATCCCACACGCGGTAATATCCTCAATCCGGCGCTGATGAACTACGTGGCGGCCAGCGACACTTGCATTCAATGTCACTCGCAAGGTCAACCCCTTTCAAACCCAATCGAAGGAAAATATTACGACTGGCCGGTTGGCTACAACGTGGGACGGAAGCTAGCCGATTATTGGAAGCTGGAAGATCACACTCTTGGTGAACCTCAGAATTTTCTTTATTTCCCTGATGGCACGGCCCATAAAAACCGAATGCAGGGCAACGACTTTGTGCAAAGCGTGATGTATCGGCGCGGCGTTACGTGTTTCGATTGCCATGACGTTCACGGCACGTCGAATTATGCCCAACTGCGCAAGCCAGCTAATGCACTCTGCCTTGATTGTCACGGCCCATCATCACCGAACGGCCCACGAACAGCGACTATTGAGGAACACACGCACCACAAAGAAGGAAGCGCAGGCAGTCAGTGCGCGTCTTGCCACATGCCTGCGATTGAAACGGAAGGCCCAGCAAATACAACGGTTCACGCGCATACTTTCCGATTCATCACACCCGCAATGACGGATAAATACAAGATTGCCAATCCCTGTACATCGTGTCATACGGATAAGACAACGACGTGGGCGAGCGAGACGGTGCGTCACTGGGAGGAGCGTTCACCGTGGCGGATCGGCCTGAATCCGGCTTTGTGACTCGGAGTTGGCTGTTGTAAATGGAAGGCGATTACACTCAAAACCCCTCACACCTGCGACAAACGCTGGTGCCAGAGTCGAGAAGTGGCGTGGGACAAGTGCCAAGGGGCGGCGCAATTCTGGTGTATCGGACAAAAATGAAAGGCCCGCTTGCGCGGGCCTTTAGAACTGACCACGTTATCGACCACCGGCCACTGTTTTACTGATGTGCCGTTGGTGCGTCCGTTCCACTCGTGAGCGGAGGCGCGATCGGCTGCGTCACCGCCTCGTCAATCTGCGGCAGCGGAGACTCCAGCGCGATGGCCAGAACTTGGTCCATCGTGTCCACGAAATGCATCTTCATGGAAGTGCGAAGGTTCTCCGGGACCTCAGCCAAATCCTTTTCGTTATCTCTTGGCAGGATCACTTCGAAAAGCCCGGCGCGGTGCGCTGCCAGCAGCTTTTCTTTCAGGCCGCCGATCGGCAGGACCTTGCCGCGCAGCGTGATCTCGCCGGTCATCGCCAGGTCGCGGCGTACGGGAATCTTGCTCAATGCGCTGGCAATAGCGGTCGCAATCGTAATGCCCGCCGATGGGCCATCTTTCGGAATCGCGCCCTCGGGCACGTGAACGTGAAGGTCGAGATTGCGGTAGAAGTCGCGAGTCAGGCCAAGACGATGGGCGCGTGACCGCACATACGACATCGCGGCCTGCGCCGATTCCTGCATCACGTCGCCGAGCTTGCCGGTGAGCGTGAGCTTACCTTTGCCGTCAACGACGGAGGCTTCCGTGCTCAGAATCGAGCCGCCGACTTCGGTCCAGGCCAGGCCGGTGACGAGCCCGATTTCGGACTTCTCGTGCGCCAACGTGTCACGGTACTTGATCACGCCCAGGAAGTCGTTCACGTTCTCCCCGGTGATCGCGATGTTGTAGTTCTCGCCCTCTTTCACAACTTTGCGCGCGACCTTGCGGCAGACATTGCCGATCTCGCGTTCCAGATTGCGCACGCCCGCTTCCCGCGTATAAGAGCGGATCAGAGACGTGATCGCCTCGTCATTGAATTTGATGTTCTTTTCCGACAGGCCGGCGGCCAGCATCTGCTTTTTGACCAGGAATTGCTTGGCGATCTCAACCTTTTCCTGCTCGGTGTACCCGTGCAGCCGGAGAACTTCCATGCGGTCCTGCAGGGCAGGAGGAATCGTGTGCATCACGTTCGCCGTGGCAACAAAGAACACCTGCGACAGGTCGTATTCCACGTCGAGGTAATGGTCCACGAACATAAAGTTCTGCTCCGGATCGAGCACTTCGAGCAGGGCCGCGGATGGATCTCCACGGAAGTCCATCGCCATCTTGTCGACTTCGTCGAGCATGAAGACCGGGTTCTTGGTGCCGGCCTTCTTCATCATCTGGATAATCTGCCCCGGCAGGGCGCCGATGTAGGTGCGACGATGTCCGCGAATCTCAGCCTCGTCGCGCACTCCGCCCAGCGACATGCGAACAAACTTGCGTCCGGTGGCTT
Organism: Candidatus Sulfotelmatobacter sp.; assembly: GCA_036268025.1. Taxonomy (GTDB): domain Bacteria; phylum Acidobacteriota; class Terriglobia; order Terriglobales; family Acidobacteriaceae; genus Sulfotelmatobacter. The sequence goes on from DATAUY010000216.1 coordinate 4,395, forward strand.
TGGCGATCGACATTCCCAGGGAAGTCTTGCCGACGCCCGGAGGTCCGACAAAGCACAGAATCGATCCCTTGGGATTCTTCACCAACTGGCGAACGGCGAGAAATTCAAGAATGCGTTCCTTGATCTTCTCCAGTCCATAGTGATCTTCGTTCAGGACTTTCTCGGCGCGCGAGATATTACGGATTTCCTTCGACCGCTTCTTCCACGGAACCGCCAATAGCCAATCCAGATAATTGCGGGAAACCGTGCTCTCGGCCGACATCGGCGGCATGGCTTCCAGTTTTTTCAGTTCCTGGAGCGCCTTGTCCTTCGTCTCCTTCGGCATGCCGGCGGCTTCGATCTTCTTTTTCAGTTCGTCGAACTCGCTCTTCTCGCCGCGGCCAAGTTCTTTCTGAATGGCCTTGATCTTTTCGTTGAGGTAATACTCTTTTTGCGCTTTTTCCATCTGGCGCTTCACGCGCGACTGGATGGTACGGTCCACGTTCAGCTTCTCGATTTCGATATCGAGGACATCGGCTACGCGCGTCAGCCGCTCCGCCGGGTCGAAGATTTCCAGCAGTTCCTGCTTCTCTTCAATTGAAAGCTGCAGGTTGGCTGAGATCACGTCGGTCAGCTTGGCCGGGTCTTCCATTCGCACGGCCGAAATCATGGTCTCGTAATTCAGTGCCTGACAAAGCTTCACGTATTGCTCGAAGAGCGACGTAACCCGCTGCATGCTGGCTTCGAGCGAAGGATTGGTTTCGGTCGTGTACCGTGCAACGCGGACCGTCGCCTGCATGAAGCCTTCGGTGTCGATCACCTGAAGAATCTTGCCGCGCTCGATGCCCTCAACCAGAACTTTAATGTTTCCGTCGGGCAGCTTCAGGCTCTGCACGATGTTGACGATCGTTCCGACCTGATAGATCTCGTTGGCTTTGGGTTCGTCGATAGATGCATCGTGCTGCGTCGCCAGGAAGATTTTCTTATCTGCCGCCAGGGCTTCTTCGAGCGCTCGAACGCTCGACTCGCGGCCCACCACGAACGGAGTCATCATGAAAGGGAAGATGACCACGTCCCGAATGGGCATCATGGGCAGTTTTCTGGATTCGAATTTTTCCTTGGAAGTCGTCACTGATTCTCCTGGGGAATAGCGGCCAAACCAACTTACTGGATTTTACATCGCCGAGTCGCTGTGGCCAAATGGCACTTTGGAACTACAGGGGCCCGAACCACCAGAGGAACGTAATTTAGAGGATACTTCGGCAATTCGAAAGCCACATTGCGTCACGGCGACACTTGACAGTCTGCTCTTAAACCTGCATGACCCTTGACAAAGACGTCCAGAACAAAGACGTCCAGAAAACCGAGAGGGATCTCAAAAATTGTGTTTGCAATGCCCTCAACTCCACCGCCACCTTAAGGTACGCCTCTGCCCGTTCTACCCATAGACCCCGATGGTGCGCCGGTTCGGACGGATGCGATGCTCCGAACGCGCGAGCCAATCGCTCTCCCGCCAGGGATATTCCACCCGCTCAATCCAGGGCCATCCGCGGTGTGCTCCGGAGGATGTATGAAGCCGTTCTGTTTTTGTGCTCCGTCTGTTTTCCTTTTCATGATAACTCTAGTCTCTGTTGCCCGCGCCGCAACTCCAGTCGTTCATATAACTTCGCCGGCCAACGGCTCCTCTGTTACGGGCCCGGTGAACTACGTTGCTTCCGCGAGTAGTGCCGGTTGCAAGCAGGGAATCAAAGCGATCCGCATCTACTCAGCCCCGTTCGTGGAGGCCTTTACCGGCAGCGGCGCAAGGATCAATACCTACATCAACCTCAATCCCGGCACCTACGACACTGTGGTTCAGGCCTGGGACAACTGTGGAAATGTCGGCAAAACGGATGTGACGATTACCGTAACCAGCGTGAAGCAGCCGGCTGGATTTGTTTACACCGTTAGTTTCGACATGAATAACCTCAAATCGACCACGATTCAAGGATTCACGATCGTTCCGGGCAACGGCGCTCTCGCGCAAACTCTGCAAGGGCCTGTCACGGCCAATGTAGATCCGGTCGCTGTAGCGGCCGACAAAGGTGGGAACCGCCTCTACATTGCTGACTACGTTTCCGGGGACGTATTCGCCTACTTCATTGACCGCCGGAACGGATACCTCGACCCGGTCCCTGGAGCGCCATTCGCAGCCAACCGGTCCGTAGCAGCGGTAGCCGTACATCCAAGTGGCAAGCTGATCTTCGCCGCTCTCTCAGAATACGCGCCGGGAGACGGGGTCGCCGTCTTTCAACTGCAAGATGACGGTTCGCTGAAACTCGCGCCCGGTTCCCCCTATGCCACCCAAACCGGCCCGCAAGGGCTAACGATGGATCCCGACGGCAACTATCTCTACGTCGCGGACGGAAGCGGATACATTGACGCCTTCCAGATCGATACCGTCTCGGCGGCGCTCACTCCGTTGCCCGGATCTCCCTACCAGACGCCAGTGACCGCATGCGGGAGTTCTTACCCACGAGATGTCTTCGATTTCGGCGGTAACTACCTTTATGGCGCAGACGGAACCGCGGGCGTAGTCGATGGGTACTCGATTGAGTCCACTACCGGGACCCTTACCGTTCTGTCAGGCTCTCCCTGGGAAGATACGCATTGCGAAGGCGGAAGCGGAATCAACTATGTCCAGGCGTGGATGTCGCCCCGCTCCCTCGCCGTGGATGGGAAGGGCAAATTCTTGTATGCGCTGAACGAGTTCGAAGACAACATCGCAATCTACTCGATCGCAAGCAACGGCACCTTGAAATTCAAGAAGTTCACGCCCGCAAATAGCGCGTGCTATGGCGCGGTCCGCACGGATTCAACCGGAAATTATCTTTACGCCGGCGGGTGCACCCTCAGCTATACCAATCCGGGCTACAACCTGCTTGTTGGATTCTCGATCAACCACTCGACCGGCGATCTGACACCCTTGCCCACATCTCCGTACACATTCCCGCAAACTGGCAGGCCGGAAGTGCAGGATATCGCTGTGACGCCGTAGAGCTAAGATTTCTGGCAGGGAACCCGACCTGAAATCTAAAAAAACGCTGTCATCCTGAGCGTAGGGAAGGACCCCGCGCCCACATGCCAGTGAGATGAACTTCGAAGGGAATTCGCAAGATGCACTCGAGTTCTTGGTAGAAACTCCCGCCCGGTCCGCGCCGCAATCGAGTGACACGAGGTCCTTCGACTGCGGTTGCTCTTTGCGCTGGCGCGCAAAGGGCAATCATCGCTCAAGATGACAAATGTTTTGCGTTGTTGTAACGGAGCGCTGCGCGACTACCCAGCTTTTTCCATCACCGTGGTGAAAGACGCAGTGCGCTTTTCCACCATTTCCCGGGTCACTTCGAATTCCTTTAACTTTTTCTGGCTCGGGAGGTTGAACATGAGGTCGAGCATAAGTTCTTCGAGAATCATGCGCAACCCACGGGCGCCCACTTTGCGCGCCATGGCTTGGCGCGCGATGGCCCGCAGCGCTTCGTCGTTGAACTTGAGCCGTACATTCTCGAACTCGAACAGGCGCTGGTACTGCTTGACGATGGCGTTCTTGGGACGGGTCAGAATTTCAATAAGCGCAAATTCGTCGAGATCTTCCAGCATGCCCACAACCGGCAGCCGCCCGACGAATTCAGGAATCAAGCCGAACTTGATCAGATCTTCCGGTTGCACGTCCTGCAACAACTCCTGGCTGCGCTTCTTCGCGTAGAACGTATCTTCCTGTTCGGCCGCTTCGCCGCTGCGGAAGCCCAGCGATTTTTTGCCCATCCTGCGCGAGATGATCTTCTCGAGCCCGACAAAGGCGCCGCCGCAGATGAAGAGAATATTAGTGGTGTCGACCGGCGTGAACTCCTGGTGCGGATGCTTGCGGCCGCCCTGCGGCGGAACGTTGGCGATCGTGCCTTCGAGAATCTTCAGCAGCGCCTGCTGCACGCCTTCGCCTGAAACATCCCGGGTGATGGACGGGTTCTCGTCCTTGCGGCCGATCTTGTCGACTTCATCAATGTAGATGATGCCGGTCTGCGTGCGGCTCACATCGCCGTCGGCAGCCTGCAACAACTTCAGGATAATATTTTCGACGTCCTCGCCGACATATCCCGCTTCGGTGAGCGTGGTCGCGTCGACGATCGCAAAGGGAACATCGAGCATGCGGGCCAGCGTCTGCGCCAGCAAAGTCTTGCCGGTGCCGGTCGGTCCGATCAGCATGATGTTCGACTTCGAAAGCTCGATGCCGTCGCCCGTCTTCTGGCGATTCATGAAGATGCGCTTGTAGTGGTTGTAAACCGCGACCGCAAGCTTCTTCTTGGTCTGTTCCTGCCCAATGACGTACTCGTCGAGGAAGGCTTTGACTTCCTGCGGCTTGGGCAGTTGGTTGGGAGTGCTTGATGGAGGAGTAGCCGTGCGGTCGTCTTCCAGAATCGAGTTGCAGACCGCGACGCACTCGTCGCAAATGTAGGCGCGGGGATAATCGCTGGGCGACGAGATCAGTTTGGCTACGGCATCCTGCGACTTATGGCAGAACGAACAGCGCAGAATCTCGTCGGTTCCCGACTTATTTTTCACTCGGCTTTGCTCCTTCAATCGGGTCTAGCGGCTGGGCTTCAAATTCTGGGGTTCAAATTGAAGATCGGGCTCCCAATCCCGCGCCGGCCGCTTGCTGTTTCACGCTGTTATGTGTCAGGCGCGAAGGCCGATCATACCGCTTTCACCGTCTTGTAGATGATATCGTCTATGATTCCGTATTCCTTAGCCTGCTGCGAATTCATGATGAAGTCGCGTTCGACATCTTTCTCCACTTTGTCCAACTTCTGCCCGCTGTGTTTCGAGAGCAGTTGATTGGTGATCTCGCGCATCCTCAAAATCTCGCGCGCGTGGATGTCAATGTCAGTGGCCTGCCCCGACAATCCGCCCATAGACGGCTGATGTATTAATATCCTTGAATTGGGCAGAGCCAACCGTTTTTTCGGCTCGCCTGATGCCAAAAGTAACGCAGCCATCGATGCCGCCTGGCCAACGCACAGCGTCATGACATCGTTCTTCACATACTGCATGGTGTCATAAATCGCCATGCCTGCCGTGATCGAGCCACCCGGAGAGTTGATGTAAAGCTGGATGTCTTTCTCCGGATCTTCCTGAGCCAGAAACAACATCTGGGCGATCACCAGGTTGGCGATATTGTCGTCAATCGGCGTGCCGATGAAGATAATGTTGTCGCGTAGCAGCCGGGAATAAATGTCGTAGGCGCGTTCGCCTCGCCCGGTCTGCTCGATGACCATCGGGACCAGCATCATATGCGGATCGTTCTTAGGATAATCGGATTTCACGTTCACCTGCCTACACTCCGCCCCACCACAACATCGGTCATGCTGGAGAGGAGTCGAATGGTCCGCGTGTCTTTTTAATTACGCGGACTGGTGATACAGAAAGTCGAGGGTCTTTTCGGAGCGGATTCTGTTCCGAATTCTATCGAGGCCCCCATCCTGAGTCAAACGAGTGCGGACCGCTTCCGGAGTCTGTTTTGTCTGCTGCGCGAGCGAATCGAGTTCACGATTCATCTCGTCGTCGCCGACTTCAATTTTTTCCAGCTCCGCAATGCGTTCCAGTAACAACGAAGATTTTACATCGGCCACAGCCTGGTCCCGCTGGCCTGCGCGCAAGCGCGGCAGGTCCATCTTCTTCATGTCTTCCATCTTCATGCCCTGCGACGCCAGCGCGCGCAAGCCACGTTCCAGACGAAGATCGATCTGGCGGTCTATCAGCGATTCAGGCACTTCGAAATCATTACGCTTGACGAGTTCGTTGACAAGTTTGTCTTTAGCTTCGCGCTCGGCGGTATGCTTGCGCTCGGCCAGCATGTTCTCGCGAATCTGCGTGCGGACCGCGTCCAGATTCTCAAATTCTCCCAGTTCTTTGGCAAACTCGTCGTTGAGCGCGGGCAATGTTTTCTGTTTTATTCCCTGGATATTTACCGTATAGACGAAAGTCTTGCCCGCAAGCCGCTTGTCGTTCGTATCTTCGGGATAGCTGACCTCAAACTCTTTCGTGTCGCCGGCATTGGCTCCGCGCAGATTTTCAGTGAACTCGGGCACAGTGTTCTTGCCGCCGATCTCGATCAGCACTTCGTCCATGTGTACCGGATTAACGTCGACGGGCTGGGGCTTGTCGCCCGCATCTTTCGAGTCGCCAGCCCCTGCTTTTGGCTTGCCATCTCCTGCTTTTGGTTTCCCATCCATGGACGCTTGTGCGAAATCGCCATCAGCCAGCGCCCGGCCTTCGACCGAGGCGTACGTCGCATGCTGCTCGCGGACGTTGTTCAGCGCTTCCTCAACCTCTTCATCCTTGACTGCGATCTCGGGATGATCCGCCCGAAGCTCCTTGTATCCCTGGACGATGATCTCGGGCATGATCTCGAAACTGGCTTTGAAGCGCAGCGGCTCGCCGTCGTGAATGTGCAGATCGGTCACCCGCGGCTGCGAGACAGGAACCAGCCCCTGCTTTTCGGCCTCTTTGTTGAAGTACCGCGGCACCAGCGCTTCGACCACGTCGCTCTTCAAATCTTCTTTGAATTTCTGCCGGATAATGGACGCCGGCGCATGCCCAGCCCGAAACCCCGGCAGCCGCGCCACCTTCTGATACTTCGCGACCAGCACGTCGGTCTCGCGGGCGACTTCTGCAGCGGGAATCTCCACCGAGATCTCGCGCTTGACGCCGTCTTTCTTTTCGTCTTTTTTGTCTTCCGATGTCTGCGTAGGACTCACAATCTTCCTTCAGCGGC
>DATAUY010000217.1:0-21658 GCA_036268025.1 Candidatus Sulfotelmatobacter sp.
AACCGGTGGGCCGCCGCCGGCGAAGGTCCGAAGATGGAAAACCATCATCTCAACATCACCGAAAAAACCCTTCGGCTCATGGAGCTTCGCTCCGGCGAGCGTGTGCTCGATCTCGGCTGCGGTTCAGGGTGGGCGACGCGATTACTAGCGCGCCTCGTCGGAGATGGCCCGGAAGGCTTCGGGCAAGTCGTCGGCCTCGACGTCTCCGATGAAATGATCCGGCAGGCGCGCGAAGCCTCGAAAGATTTCGAAAACATTCTTTACGTTTGGGGTTCCGCGCAGCAGATTCCCTGGGAAGAAAACTTCTTCGACAAAGTGTTGTCGGTCGAGTCGTTTTACTACTACGCCGATCAGGACCGCGCTCTAATGGAACTGTTCCGCGTGATGGCGCCGAAGGCGAGGCTGTTCATCCTGATCAATCTGTACCGCGACAATCAGTACTCGCTGCAATGGGTGGACAATCTGAAGGTACCGGTACACGTGCGCTCCGCGTCCGAATATGTCGAGATGCTCAAGAAACACGCATTCGAAAACGTCGAAGCCCGCCGCATTCCCGATGACACGCCCACTCCCGACGACTACAAGACGAAGTCATTCAACAGCCTTGAGGACTTGCGCGCTTTCAAGCGCGAAGGTGCATTGCTCTTGATGGCGTCAAAGCCCGACCTGCGCACTCCCGCGCCGGGATACACGATCTATTAGTAGCGCCGCCGTCCCGGCGGCTGTCTGGCGGGCGTCTCGCCCGCGGCTGCATCGCAAGAGTTACACGCAGTTTCTTACCCCCGAAGGCGAGGGCGGGACGCCCTCGCGACAGCCGGCAAGATGCCGGCGCTACTAGATCTCGCTGTCGTCATCATCGTCTTTGTCCTGATGACTGCGGTCCTTCACCGGGCTCATTGCGTGACCGTCCTGCGCGTGATGAATCTCGACGGGGCCGTTGACATTGTCCAGCTTGATATGAGTGCCGCCCTTGCCTAGCTCGCCGCGCAGATCGTGGCCGATCCACTGGTGATTGTTCACGTGCAGCCCAAAATCGTTGTTGATGCCGCCGGAAACCGTGCTGGCTTCGATTTCCGCGTTCGAGTCGGAAGGGATCGTCAAATCCACCGAGCCGTTCACCGAACTTAACGCAACCGATTGTCCGGCAAGCTGCGCAAAGCTGGCGTGCAGCTTCCCATTGATCGTGGACAGCTTGGCGCGTCCCGCAAGATCGTGGGCTTCGAGCCGCCCATTGATGCACGACGCTTGAACCTCTCCGCTAACGCCCGCAAGATCCAGCGAGCCGTTAATCAGATTGATCTCATCAAGCCTCGCCGTGCGGGGGACCGTCAGCGTGTACTCGACGCTCGCCGGATTGTTATGCGAGCCCCAATTCCACGTGGTGTCATGCTCCGGATATTTCGTCTTGATCGAAATGTGATTGCTGCTGGCATTGACCTCGATCTTCGCTTCGTCGAGACGCTCTTTCGTGTCGGCATACTTTACGGCGTCGACCTTGACTTCATTGCGGTCCCAACTGGAGATGTGCACAGCGCCATTGATGTTGTCGAGTTCCACGCGCCCATCGGCGGCGATGGTGTATGTCTGATGGAATTCCTCGGCCAGCTTTCCCGGATGATCGGACGCGTGGGCAGCCACGGCGAGAACGAACAATGCGCATGCCGTTCCCAGCGCGGCCCCTAACCACGAGGCAGATTGGCGATGACGGTTCATGGATTCCTTCCTTTCAGCAGGTTGGACGTGTCTGGCGGTGTTTTGTGAGAAGGGAACTCAGCAATAAGCCCCTTGCTTGCCACATCAAAAGATACGAAAGTTACCTCCGTGATGTTCCAGCAAAAGTTGCCTTGAAGGACAATCGTTGCAACGACATCACGGAGCTCTTCATTTGCTGTCCTGGCGCCGAAAAAGCGAGTTCGATTGCGGCCTGGCAACTGCTTTCGCGCTTGTTCTGGTGTTGGCGTTTGCGCCAGCGAGTCATGCCCAGGCTTTAGACAATGACAAGCCAGTGCCTATGCTCTCCGGAAGCGTGGGTGCGTTCAGCTTTGTCACCAACGGCCAAAACGTCATCGACACCCAAATCAATCCGGTACTGCTGATTCCATTGGGTGATCGCTGGCTGATCGAATCGCGCGCTGAGTTCGAGGGCGAGTTCCAGCGCCCCGATGCCGGAGGGCCGTATCAAGGGCCGGTCGACAAGCACGTCGATTACGCCCAAGTAGACTACATTGCGAACCCATATCTCACGATCACTGCGGGACGCTTCCTGACGCCATTTGGCATATTCAACGAGCGGCTCTATCCCGTCTGGATTCGGGCGCTTCAGCCTGACCCTATTATCCTTCCCATTAACACAGCTCCCAGCGATGGCGCGATGTTTCGCGGCGGCTTTTCGCTAAATCCACTGGCAAGCATAAACTATGCCGCCTATGTATCGGCCACCAGCATCGGCCTGGACAGCGTCGATTCCGAGCGTCACGTCGGGGGACGCCTGGGCTTTTTCCTTCCCGGCCCACGTCTGGAAGTGGGCGGATCCTGGCAGCGAACATTGCAGGATGACCGCAAGAATGCGTTCGGATTTCACATGGGTTGGCAACCGGCGAAGCTTCCACTGAATTTGCGCTCGGAGTTTGCCCGCTCATATGAAGGGACTGGCTATTGGATCGAAGGCGCTTACCGATTGAGCCAGGCACACTTTTGGCAGAAGGCGATGCGGCGGACGGAAGTCGTCGCCCGGGCCCAGCAGTTTTTCGTCGGAGCAGTCGGGGCCGACGAGGAAGAAGAATACGAACTGCCCGGCGTGAATACCCGCGAGGCTGATTTCGGTGTGAACTATTTCCTGCGCGACGGACTGAAGGGCATCTTCAGCTACGGACGCGGCTTCAGTTCCGGTGGAGATTACAACCAGTGGAGCTTCGGCCTTGCATATAGGTTCCTGATTCCGCTTGGCCGCGTGGGAACGCCATCGGGGTTGCAATGAAAAAAAACTTCCGGTTCGGCATCGTCTGCGCTTTAGCGTTTGTTTCTTTCATGTTCGCGGCAGATCCTCCGGCTAAAAAGGATGCGACACCGACGGCCGTGGTTCAGCCTTCCAACGCTGATGCGATGCGAATTGAGGGCGAACAGCGCTTTCACGCCAATTGCGGTCGCTGTCACGCGGCGCCACAAAAATTTGCTCCGCGGATGATGGCGACGGTACTGCGACATATGCGAGTCCGGGCGACCGTGACCGCCGATGACCAGCGCCTGATTCTGTTTTACATGACCCAGTAACCATCGAGATTACCGGAACATCTTTCGTGACAAGTGGAATCATAATTCGTCGTAATTTTGGGACAGTTTTGGCTGTTGTCCTGCTCTTTGGGGCAACGCAGGTGTTCGCCCAGGCGCGCGTGATTGTGATTACTGCCGACCGCGACAGCCGTTACAAGATCCCAGGCCAGCGTAGTGCTGAGATAACCGCAAAAGCCGGCGAGCAGATTCTGTTCCGAGTGACCGCGAACAAGGCGAAGTCGTGGAATCGCGACGGCTCGATCCACGGATTTACGCTTTTGCGCGCGAAGGACCGAGCCAGAGTCGACGGATGGGACATTTTGCTAAAGCCAGGCACACAGGAATTTCTCATGATGGTTCCAAAAGAACCGGGGGAATACGAAATCGTCTGCACCGTCATTTGCAGCGAAGAACATGAAGGCATGCACATGAAGTTTACGGTGTTGCCCTGAGTAGACCTCATAGCTGACTAACAGGAGCCCCGATGAATCGATCTTTCATTTTGTGCGTGGCTGGACTATCATTTGCCGCCGCAGCTTATGCACAGAACCCGCGCACTTTCCACGGGGAAGTATCCGACAGCCAGTGCGCGTTGAACGTCCATTCTCTTACTCGCTCTCATCAGGAAATGCTCAAATCGAAATCCATGGGTGGAACCGCAAACACCTGCTCGGTCTACTGCATCGAGAACCTGGGCGGTTACCTTGTGCTTTCCGCAGGTAAGGATGTTTATCGGCTCGATCGCTCCGACCTAGTCCACGGATTTGAAGGCCACCGCGTTGTCGTAACGGGCGACCTCGATCCTAAGGCCAATCAGATCCACGTGGTTAAGATCGAGTTGGAAGAGAAGCCGTAGACTTCCCGCCCGCCTGAGTCAGCGCGAACACGCAAAAAATCTCCATTTCCGGTTCGATTGGCACCCGGTACCGCGGAATCGAATAAACTGCATAGTAAACGGCGGGATACAACAGAATCAGCCAGAAAAACAGCCATGCGCCGTGGCTGCCCTGGCGCAGCGCGAGACCGAGACCCCACACCATCAGCAGCGATGCGCCGAGGAACAAAGCATTCTTTGCCTGAGTAAGCCACCACGTCTGGTTCTCTTTGGGCGGTCCCGCCCAGAAATAGAAAAATCTGGCGACGCACAGCCGCACAAAGCGCAAATGATCCGCTGCCATGTAGGCCAACGCCTGCTGTTTGCGCATTGCGATGTAAGCAACTTCGCCCATGGATTGAACCTGCCGCATCGCAGAAGGATCGTGAGGCGGATCAAGATATAGCATCAAAGTTCCATTTGCACCCGGTCCGTTGCCGAGCCGAAGCTCAGCCCCAAAGTTGTCACGAATGAAAATGAACTTGCCGAACGTTTCATAGTTGCGCACCAGCCATGGCGCGATGACGGCAAAGAACACGACGGACGCAAGAGCTACTCTGCCGAACGATTTTTTACTCTGCTTTGCACATCGGTACCAGGCCCACAGTCCTGAAGCCGGCAGGAACGCCAGCAATGACGTGCCATTCAGGGCAATCACGCCCCAGAGCAATCCGAACCCAAACCATGCAATCCAGCCGTCAAGGTCTTCCAATTTCAGCGACAGCCAAAAAATAAAAGCGAGGAGCAACGCTGATAGGCACGTCTCCCACACGGCGCGAGTACACCAGAATATGACGTTTGGCAGCAGCGCCCACGCCCACGCAGACCAGACCGCTACCTTTTCGGAGAAGATTCTTCGAGCGATCAGAAAAATTGGAAGGCACGTCAGGGCGGAGAACATGCTGTTGAGCGTCAGCAGCACGAACGCGGACGCCTTGGAATAAATGCCGAAAACCAGAAACACTCCCGCCGTCAGATAGGGATAAAGCGGCGGTTCCCACGCCGTCGGTCCGGTGTGCGGCCCAAACTGATCGCTGAAACCGCGACCGGAGGCCAGCGCCGCGCCGATTCGTCCCATCTCCCAGCCGAAGCCGAAATTGTCGTCTGTGGTTCTGAATTTGTACGTGTGGCCAATCAGGATCCAGGCCACGCGCAAGAGGAATGCGACGGCACAGATCCAGAGGGGAGATTTCGTCCAATGAACGAAACGTGCACTGAGTTTCTGCGGACTATCTGGGCCTGAGCTGAATTCCATGAGTGTGCTCTATTTGTATCTGAGCGAGACGGTTGGGGCCAAGCGGTGATTGCAAATCGTGACGCAAGGCGTACAATTCGCACACTTATTCACCGCACGAAGGGGGCAGCATGGTTCTAGGCATGTCACTCTCAACCTATACGCTGGTGCATGTATTGATCAGTTTCTTGGGGATCGGGTCAGGCGTTGCCGTGATGTACGGATTCTTCAGATCGAAACGGCTCGATGGCCTGACGCTGTTTTTCCTGGTCACCACAATCCTGACCAGCGTGACCGGATTCGGCTTCCCGTTCACTCACCTCCTGCCGTCGCATATTCTGGGAATTCTCTCCCTGATTGCGTTGACGATCGCCATCCGTGCGCGTTATGGCGGCAAGATGCGAGGGGCTTCGCGCTGGGTCTACGTCGTGACCGCATCCATTTCGCTGTATTTCAATGTGTTCGTTCTGGTCGTTCAATCGTTCGAAAAAGTGCCCGCGCTGCACGCTCTGGCTCCCACGCAAAAAGAACCGCCGTTCGCGGTTACGCAGTTAGTCGTTCTTGCGCTCTTCGTCGTTCTGACGGCCTTTGCCGTGAAACGCTTTCACCCGGAAGGAACGACCGGCAAAACCTTCTATTCACCCGTTTCGCGCGGCAGAGACAAACGAGTAGCTTAAGCGCCTCGCTTCGAATTCATTTGCCTCGTTATCCCCATGTGATTCCAGGGGATTCGGTAGAATAGACATTTCTTACCGGATCCCCTTTGACTTCTGATCTGATTGCCACCATTTCTGCCGCCTCTTTTTCCGGCCCAAAGGGCATCGGTAACTACATCCGCCAGCACTTCTTCGACACAACGTTTCGCGGCATCTACCACGCAAACGCCTTCGATATAGCCCTGCTCGTGCCCTATTTCGTCGTTCTGATCCTGCTGGCTGGCTATGGGGCGCATCGCTATGTGCTGGTTTATCTCTATTACAAGCACCGGAAGAATCGCACCACCGAGCCCGCCGCCCACTTTGCCGACCTTCCTCGGATCACGGTCCAGTTGCCCATCTTCAACGAGCAATATGTCATTGAGCGGTTGCTGGAGGCCGTCTGCAGGCTGGACTATCCGCGAGAGAAGTTAGATATCCAGGTGCTGGACGATTCCACCGACGAGACGGTGGAAGTCGCCCGCGGCCTGGTCGAGCGGTACGCGGCGTTAGGTCGTCCCATCAGCTACCTCCACCGTGCCAATCGCCACGGCTTTAAGGCCGGTGCCCTCGCCGAAGGCATGCTCTGTGCGAAAGGCGAATTCATCGCCATCTTCGACGCGGACTTCACACCGCCCGAAGATTTCCTGCTGCGGACCATCCATTACTTCAGCGATCCGTCAATCGGCATGGTCCAGACTCGCTGGACGCACATCAACCGTAACTATTCTTTTCTGACCGAAGTCGAAGCCATGCTGCTGGACGGACACTTTGTGCTGGAACACTCTGGCCGCGCGCGTACCGGCTTGTTCTTCAATTTCAACGGCACCGCAGGAGTGTGGCGGGCCAGGACCATCGAAGAGGCGGGCGGCTGGCAGCACGACACCCTGACCGAAGATACCGACCTCTCCTATCGCGCGCAGCTCAAAGGCTGGAAATTTATCTACCTGCAAGATGTCGAATGCCCGGCAGAACTTCCCGTCGAGATGACTGCATTCAAGACGCAGCAGGCGCGCTGGGCCAAGGGACTCATCCAGACTGGAAAGAAAATTCTGCCGCGAGTCCTGCGCAGCGATGAATCCCTGCACACCAAGATTGAAGCCTGGTACCACCTCACCGCCAATCTCAGCTATCCGCTGATGATCATGTTGTCTGTCCTGTTGCTGCCCGCGATGATCATCCGCTTCTATCAGGGCTGGTTCCAGATGCTCTACATCGATCTGCCGCTGTTTATGGCCTCGACGTTTTCGATCTCCAGCTTCTATCTGGTATCGCAGCGCGAACTCTTTCCGAAAAGTTGGCCACGGGCCTTGCTCTATCTACCGTTTTTGATGGCCCTTGGCATTGGCCTGACCATCACCAACACAAAAGCAGTGATCGAGGCCCTGATCGGCAAGCAAACCGCCTTTGCGCGTACTCCCAAATATCGAGTTGAAACCAGGCAGGACAAAGTAGGCGCGACCAAATACCGCAAGCGCCTGGGATGGGTTCCCTGGGTCGAACTCCTGATCGGGACCTACTTCGCTTTGACCGTCTATTATGCGGTCGAGAACGAAAACTATATTACGGTCCCTTTCCTGCTGCTCTTCGTCCTCGGCTACTGGTACACGGGCTTGATGTCGCTGCTTCAGGGACGTTTCGGCCGCGGGGCCCGAACAGCAACCACACACACCAAACCATTTCCGGTCGGGGTGTGAGCGGCTCCCGCCGTTCGCATTCGGCTTGACCGCTCGTTTACAATCCAGTCGCTGAAAGTTCCTGGGTGGCGGCCGATAGCTCACGCAAGGGAACTTTTGCAAGGAGGATGCGATGCTTGGCTCGCACAAAATTCTCCACTCAGCTTCCGTTGCCGTTCTTGTACTCGGGACCCTCAGCTGCGGTGCGGCTCACGACTCCGACGAGTACTACGTTTTTGTTTCCTCCAACTTGCAGGTTCCGTACTGGAAGACCGCCGGCGCCGGCTTCTCGAAGGCTGCAAGCGAATTCAAGGTGCGCGCCGACTTTCAAGGCCCGCAAAGCTACGACGCGAAAGCCGAGCGCGAGGCCTTGGACCAGGCTGTCCAGAAGAAAGCAACCGGCATCCTGCTCGCGGTCACGGACACGGCTGTGCTCAAAGACGGCATAGACAAAGCTGTCGCTGCCGGAATTCCCGTTATTACGATCGATTCGGATGCGCCCGCCAGCAAGCGACTCTTCTTCATTGGCACCAACAACTATCAGGCGGGATACAGTGGAGGCCAGCGTCTCGCGCAAGAGCTAAAAGGCAAAGGGAACGTCATAGTCTTTACCATGCCAGATCAGGCTAACTTGCAGGACCGCCTCCGCGGATATAAAGACGCTATCGCCAACAAACCGGATATCAAAATCACACGCGTCGTCGATATCCAGGGCGACCCGCGCATCGCATTTGATACGGCGACTCAGATCATCGGCAAAGAGCGCGACAAGGTGGACGCATTCGTCTGCCTCGAAGCGCAATCAGGGAAGGAAGTGGCCGGAGTACTGAACAGCTACCACGTGACCGGCAAAACGGTGATGGCGATGGATACCGACCAGGAAACTCTTGACTGGATTCAAAAAGGCGTGATCGCCGCGACCATTGGCCAGAAACCGTACACCATGGCCTTTGTCGGCATGCAGATGCTTGATAATCTCTACCACCACAAGCCGGCGTCTCTCGAAACGGATTGGGCGAAAGACAGCTTCTCCCCCGTGCCCAGCTTTGTGGACACCGGTTCCGCGTTGATTGACAAAAGCAACGTGGAATTATTCGTTCAAGCGGGAAAGAATCTGGCCACAGGTTCGAAGTAACGGTGTTTTACGCGATAGATGTTTCGGAGCTTTGAAACGGCGCGGCTTCAGGCCGCGCCGAATGTTCTCATGCAAAGGATGATAATTGATGCGCAAGACATTGCTTGCCTTGTTTGCGGTAGCGGTCCTCTGTTCTGCAGCGTTCGCCCTCGACCGTCAACCCGGCGCTGACTATCACGCCCGACGCGAAGCGCTGGCGAAAAAAGCCGGAGGAGTGGTTGTGCTTCTCGCACCGCTCGAAGGTTTCGATTCCGTTTACGATTTTCGTCAGGACGATGATTTCTACTATCTCTCGGGCGTAACGACGCCGAAGGCCGCGCTGGTGATCGCGCCCGCACGTGAGGCCAAGGGCGACGTCGCGGCGCGGTCCTACACCGAAATCTTGTTCCTGCCGCCGCGCAATCTTCGGATGGAGAGATTTACCGGTCCACAATTGGGAGGCGACGATCCCGAAGCGCCGAAGGTCACTGGCTTTGATCGTGTCGAAGACATCGGCAAGCTGCCGCAGGAAGTGAACGCGCTGCTTGCCGGCCAACGGCCTGTCGTGTTCACGGAACTGTCTACTCCTGAGAGCCGCCCGGCCAGCGCAGATGCTCTCGGCTTCCTCCAGCACAGCATGGTTGTCGGGTTCTTCGAAGAAGTGAAACCTATGCTGGCTTCGTTGCGCACCACCAAAGATGCCGGCGAAATCGAGTTGATCCGCAAAGCCGTAGACGCCTCGGTCGCCGCCCATTTTGCGGCGATGCGAGCCACCAAACCCAATATGAAGGAGTATGAAATTTCCGCGGTCTTGCAATACGAATGGACGCGGCGTGGGTGCGAGCGTCCTTCTTACTCGCCGATCGTTGGCTCAGGACACAACTCCACGGTCCTCCACTACGGTGAGAATAGCGCCACGATGAAATCCGGCGATGTCGTAGTGATCGACGCCGCGGCTGAATATTCGATGTACGCCGCCGACATCACGCGCACCCTGCCGGTGAACGGCCACTTCACCGCGCGGCAGAAAGAAATTTATGACATCGTGCTGGGCGCGCAGGAGGCCGCCGCCGCCGCGTTTGTCTCCGGCAAATCGAGGATCGGCGGCGATCCCGAAGTCTCGCTCGACAAAGTCGCACGAGATTACATCAAAACCCACGGTAAAGATCTTCACGGCGAGCCGCTCGACAAGTATTTTATCCACGGCCTCGGCCACTACATCGGTTTGAATGTGCACGATCCCGACGACTACAACGTTCCGCTCGCGCCTGGTATGACATTCACTATCGAGCCGGGTATCTACATCCCGGAAGAAAATCTCGGCGTTCGCATCGAAGATGACTACTTGGTCGGAGCCGACGGCAAGTTGATCAAGCTCAGCGCCACGCTGCCCTCAAGAGCAGAAGAAGTAGAGAAGGCAATGGCAGGAAAATGAAAGGCAAGCTGACCGATTCGGCTCGGTCAGCTCGCACGGAAAATAGGTAGATGCGTTATTTGTTAGGGAGCAGCCTCAGAGTGTTCGTGGCGTCATCCACGTAGTAAAGTCCAGTGCTGTTCACGAAAGCCGCGCCGAAAAGCGCGCCCGATCCCGGCGCAGTTCCGCTGTTGTCTAATAGCGTCTTTCCGACTTGCGTGCCGGAGGGAGACGTCAGGACCATAAAGCCATCGTCTCCATTCACTGTCATGATGTTATTGGCTGACGTAACAGTGAGTCCAAGTGGGTCATTTAAGGCTCCGCCGCTCGTGATGGTTGTTCCCGTCCCTGCCGAAGAGGTGCGACTCAGAGCGTTCGAAATAGACGCGATCCGGTTGTTGATGCTGTCGGCCACGTACAGCGTCGTTGACGAACTATCTACGCCAAGATGGACGCCAGTTGGACCAATCACCAACGCGTCGGGATCGGTTTTCTCGGAAAATCCGGAACCAACAGTGGTCACCGATTGCAGCCTCGGATTCGAGCCGTTTTGGATCTTCAGATCCAGCCTTAAGATCGTTCCCCGATTCACAACGTTGCCTCCGCCCGCGACGGTTCCGTTCAATACATTGGTGACGAAGAGCGAAACACTTCCGCCACTGTCGGACGCTGTCATGTCCCATGGCCCATTGATCCCGTGTCCAGAAAACGTTTCTTTGACGGTACCATTGCTATCCAGAACGATCAGGCATCCGGCTTTGGCGGTGGCGGCCGTTCCATCAGTCGTTGGAAGGCTTCCGACAATGACCCAGCCGGTCTTGAGCACGACCAGCGCAGTGGTGAGGCCGACTCCCCCGGGACACGGGCCCGGTAATGTGGCGGCATCAATTTGAGCGAACTGCGTGACGTCGCCATCCGGTGAAATCTGCACGATGGTTGTTCCGGTTCCTTGCAGATTTGCAGCATTATTGAAATTGCTGACGAGAAGATTGCCGCTGCTTAGAGCACCCGTGGTTGCGGGCACAACAACCAGGCCGTATGGATTAACGTCGCCGTTGCCAGGTACTGTCGAAGCGATCGTTTTGAGGGCCGCGAACGCGGTCGACGTGAGCATACTCGCTCCACAAGCAATAACGAGAATGTACATAGCGCGAGGAAGGACGCGCGCGAGAATCGTTTTCATGGTCAGATGACCTCCTGGATTGTGAGCGGAGGTGGGGCCGGAACTAACGAGGCGGAGTATCGCTAGAGCAATTCGTTGGTTGCCAACCGGCGGGGAAGGCATTGTCAATAAATTGTCAAATCCAGACAATTGTCGAAGTCTGCGCTTCTCACAATTTACGAGACGTATTCGCGAATGTACTCATCCTTGGTTTGCGCGAGTTCGCGAATGTCTCCGTCGAAGATTACCTTTCCTTCGCGAAGGATCAGGAAGCTCATCGGCACAGCGCAATACTGTCCGCGGGGCAACGCGCGAAGAGCATTCTCTTTCTTGTCAAACTGATGTGTGGCCATGGTGAAGGCGTCCTGCAAACGGTGCGTCACCAGCAGGGCGCTGGTGTGATAAACATCGCGCTGTTTCATAATCAGTTCGATAATGGTGTTGGAAGTGACGGGATCCAGGCCTCCAGTCGGGGAATCATAGAGCAACAACTCCGGGCGGGTAATGATCGCGCGCGCGATCGCAACGCGCCGTCGCATTCCGCCTGAGAGTTCGGAAGGAAACAGGTCGAGCGTGTGTTCCAGTTCGACAAACCGCAGGACCTCCCTGACGCGAACGTCAATTGGATCGTCGTAGATGCCACGTTCCTCGGTGAGCTTATAAGCGACGTTCTCGCGTACCGTCAGCGAGTCAAAGAGCGCGCTTTCCTGAAAGACCATTCCCAGATGACCGCGAATGGGAAATAATTCCTGCTCGCCGAGTTGCGTGACCTCGTTTCCTAAAACGGTGATGCGCCCGGAATCCGGAGGAAGCAGTCCCAGGGCCAGCTTCAGAATTGTGCTCTTGCCCGAGCCCGCTACGCCGAACAGCGCTTTCGTCTCGCCATAGGGCAAGTGGAAAGACACGCCGCGTAGTACATGGTTGTCCCCAAAGGCGAGATGAACATCTTCAAAAATAATTGCCGAGCCGGACGGAGGCTGCAACACATTCGTCGAACTCTCGACCGGCATAACAGGTGCGGCCATGTCCTTAGTGGAACGACATCACCGAGATGAGCAGCTTGGTGACGAAGAAATCGGTAACGAGAATCAACACCGACGCGGCCACGACTGCCTGCGTCGTAGCCCGGCCCACGCCCTGTGTACCTCCGCGCGCCGTCATTCCGTAAAAGCATCCGATGGTCGCAATGATGAAGCCAAACAGCGTCGGCTTCAGCAATCCCATAAATACATCCTGAAAAACCAGCACTTGCCAAGCATTGCTCCAATACTGGCGTGCGTCAAGGCTGAGGAAAAGTTTGGCAACCATCAATCCACCGGCGAGGCCTACAAGATCGGAAATGATGCTGAGAAAGAAGAGCATAAACACGGTTGCCGTCACCCGTGGCGTGACCAGTTTCTTCATCGGGTCGGTACCCAAAGCGCGCATGGCATCAATCTGCTCGGTGACGACCATCGATCCCAATTCGCTGGCCATGCCGGAAGAGTTGCGTCCCGCGACCATCAGGCCCGTCAGCACCGGGCCTAGCTCGCGCACCATGGATGTGGAAACCAGTTGCCCGATAAGCGTGATGGATCCAAAGCGCTGAAGCGTGTTCGCAGTCTGCAATGCCAGCACGCCGCCCGTGAAGAATCCGGTGAGCACTACGATCGGCAGGGAACCGACGCCGATCAAGTCCGCCTGCTGCACCATGTCGGCGAAATAGATTGGCTTGCGGACCAGATTCGCGACCGCTTGAAAAGAAAGCAGCGTGTATTCCTGAACCGCCTGGATTTTTTCTTTGACAAACTCGGTAGGCGAAATCAGTTCCATGCGATTGGCGATTCGAAAGCCAGGCATGCTCGAAGCACGCGAGCATGCGCTTTCACGAAATATAACAGATACGGAGATGAGCCTCGGGCCTCGGACCCTTAGGAGTTAGCCTCTGCAAGACGGAATATCTCCATTTGGGCTGAATGCGAAGCAGGTAAGAAA
The DNA here is from genome assembly GCA_036268025.1 of Candidatus Sulfotelmatobacter sp. Classification (GTDB taxonomy): domain Bacteria; phylum Acidobacteriota; class Terriglobia; order Terriglobales; family Acidobacteriaceae; genus Sulfotelmatobacter. The sequence goes on from DATAUY010000217.1 coordinate 13,414, forward strand.
AGTTCGCTTAGGTGGGAGGGCTGACGCCCGAAGTCCGAATCTAGCCTCGCCCTTTTTTCTTGATCTCGATATTCAGGCGGCGGATTTTCTGATTCAGCGTGGAGAGCGGCACGTGAAAGCGCTCGGCTGCTTCGGTCTGGTTCCAGTTACAGCGTTCGAGCATGTCGGTGATCACGCGGCGTTCGACATCTCCGATGATTTCGAACAGAGACGCATCGGAAGGCGCATCGTGAAGCGTCAGCGACGATCCGCGGCCCATCAGAGACTCAGGCAAAAGATCCATGCTGATCTCAGGTCCAGAAGAAAGCACAACCGCCCGCTCGATTACGTTTTCGAGTTCGCGCACATTGCCCGGCCACGAATACGCCATCAGTGGACGCAGCGCTTCCGGCAATACGTGCTGGGCCGGGCGTCGATTCTCTTCCGCATATTTCCGCAGGAAAAAGTCCACCAGCAGCGGAATGTCTTCTTTGCGCTGCCGCAACGGCGGCAATTCGACGGTGATTACATTAAGGCGGTAGAAAAGATCTTCGCGGAAACGTCCTTCACGCACCATCTGCCGCAAATCGATGTTCGTCGCGGCAATGATGCGGACATCGACCTGGATTTCCTGAACGCCGCCGAGATGCATAAATCGCCGGTCCTGTAACACCCGCAAAATCTTCGCCTGAGTCTCGAGGCCCATAGTGGCAATTTCGTCGAGAAACAAGGTTCCTTTGTCCGCGACTTCAAACAATCCTTTTTTCGAGGCGATCGCGCTGGTAAACGCGCCCCTGAGATGCCCGAACAGAGTCGATTCGAGCAGGTCGGTCGGCATGGAGCCCGTGTTGACTGGAACGAACGGTTTGTCGCGCCGCGGCGAGTTCAGGTGGATTGCCTTAGCGATGACTTCCTTGCCCGTCCCGCTCTCTCCCTGCAAGAGTACAGTCGATCGGCTGTTCGCGACCTGCGCCACCAGGTCGAAAATCTTCAGCATGGGCTCGCTCTTGCCCACGATGTTTTCGAAGTTGTAGCGCTGCTTGAGCGCGCGCTTGAGCTGAACGTTTTCTTCTTCCGCGCGGCGCCATCCCACCGCAGCGCGAATGTCGGCGAGGAGTTTCTCGTTGTCCCATGGCTTCTGGACAAAGTTCGCCGCGCCCAGTTGCATGGCGCGCACTGCATTGTCTACTGTGCCAAACGCCGTGATCATGATCACCGGCAGTCGCGGATCGTGATTGCGAATCTCCGACAGAATCTGCATGCCATCACGCCCGGGCAGCGCCAGATCGAGCAGCACAAGGTCAAACGGACGGTCCGCCATCTGGGCCAGTCCATCTTCCCCGGTAACCGAGGTCTCGACTTCAAACCCCTCCATCTCAAGCAAGGTCTGAAGCGATTCGCGGATCTCAGCCTCATCGTCAATGATGAGCACCGTGCCTCCCGGCGCCGGGGATCCGTTCATCGTGCCGCGCGAAATGACTGCCGCTTCAGACATGTAGTGCCTTCCTGCTCAATGGAAAATCAAGGGCGAACGTCGTTCCCGCCCCGGGATTGCTCTCCACGCGAATCTTTCCTGCGTGCTCCTGAATTATTCCGTAGGTCACTGACAAGCCCAGGCCGGTGCCGCGATTCTGACCTTCTCTCGGTGCGGTCTTCGTCGTAAAGAACGGATCGTAGATGCGCTGGATATGTTCCGGCGCGATGCCGGAGCCCGTATCTGAAACTCGCACGCTCACCATCTCCCCATTGCTCGTCGCTATGCTGAGCTTGCCGCCGCCGGGCATGGCATCTTTCGCGTTCAAAAATAAGTTAAGGAAGACCTGCTGCAATCTTCCGGGATTTCCCTGGATTGCCGAGATGCCGCTCATCAGCTCGGAATGAACTTCAATCCGTGCGGTCTTGAATTGATGTTCCAGCAGCGCCAGCGTATCCGTGATGACTTTGTTGAGGTTGACGTCGGCGAATTCCGTGCCGCTGGTTCGGGAGAAGTTCAGCAGATTATTGACAATCTCCGATGCGCGGAACGTTTGCCGCGTGATTTTTTCCAGCAACCCCGACTTCTGCGGATCGCCTTGCAGTTGCTTGGCAAGCATCTGCGTGTAAGAAGAAATCACCGCCAGCGGGGTATTTACCTCGTGTGCTACGCCGGCAGCCAACAATCCGATTGACGTCAGCTTGTCCGCCTGCGACAGTTGGCCCTCGAGTTCCACTCGTTCGGTGATGTCGTCCATGATCACAAGCCGGCCGATCACCTGGAACGTCCGCGTCACCAGAGGTGCGATCGCGACGTTGACCGTGCGGGTTTCGCCTGCCGGTGTTTGCAGCCGGAACTTATATAAGTTATTGATGCCGGAATTCTGCCTTACGCGATAAAAGTCCTCGACAAATTCTGCCGGGAAGACGTTCTGCACCGATTGGGTCAGCGCCTGCCAGCGCGGCAGGGCATACATCACTTCCATCTGCGCATTCCAGCTCTCGATGCGGTCTTCCATGTCGAGCGCCATCACGCCCACGTTGATCGACTCGACGATGTTTTCGTTGAAGTCCTTCAGCCGTTCGTATTCCGCCGCCTTCTGCTGGAGCGAAGCGTACAAGCGTCCATTCTGGATCGCGATGCCAAGATAACCACCCAGCGTCTCGAGCAACTCCACGTCTTCGCTCGAGAGGTAGTCCCCCTTGTTGGTCTTACCTAGGCCAAGCACAGCAATCGTGCGCTGTTGCGCGCGGCAGGGGATGTAGTAATTCAAGTCCAGCCTGGCGATCGTCTCCTGCGACCCGGCGGTTTCCCGCGGAACCTGGTGCGTGTTCTCGAAGAACATGTGCCGGCCGGGCCCCGGCCGCGGTTCAGCCAGGAAGGAAAGATCCAGCTTGCCGACCGGGCTCGCGCCTACCGACTTCGAAAGAATGAAATGCTCCGGCTCTTCACTCGCGCGCAGGAAGATGGCAATGCGATCTACCGACAGCGTACGCGAAAGGCGATCGAGCACCGACGAGAGCAATGCGTTTAAATCGGTCTCTGTGCTTAGCTCCCGGCCAAATTCGATGAGTGTGCGCCGGTAGTCATAGACCGTGCGGTAGAAGAGATGGTCAACGCGGTCCTGAATCCATTTGCGGATCGGATCGAACAATAGCGCAGTTACTACGACTGCCAGGATAAGGCCGACCGGGCCGGTTCCCGGGCGCTGCATGTGGACCAGTTCCGCCACAGCCGCGACCAGCGCGAAATACATTCCAACAACTGCTGCGGCGGCGACAGTGTAGACGACCACGCGCTTCGAGATCAGGTCAACGTCCATCAACCGGTAGCGGAAGATGGCGTAGCCGAACGTCAGCGGCAGCAGCCCCAGCGACAGGACCGACAGCTTCATCAGAGTTCCCGGCAGAGCGCCTGCCAGGAATGGGATCACGTAAACCACGGTGTAGGGAACGATGGAAAGAATTGTGCCGCGCGTGACCCATTTCAACTGCTGTCGGAGAATCGTCTTCGTCGCGTGACGATAACTGTCCCAAAGCACAGCTGCGGCGACGATAAAGAGGACCGCGCCATATGCCATCTCCTGTCGGTCCATGTTCCATTTGAGAATCCCGCTGGCCTGCGCTACCCGCAATGCCAGAATATGTCTTCCCAGAAGAACTGCTCCCGGCAGGTAGGCAAATGCCAGCAGCCATGGCCGCTGCTGCACGAATTTTCGCTTCTCTGGAAATGTCAGGACGAAGTGCAGAAAGATCGCCGGCTGCAAGACCAGAGCAACGACATTGCTCCAGTAAATAATCCAGTCAAACTCGTTGAACTTGCCCGTGTACTTGAACGAGTACGCGATGAAGGAAACGAGACAGAAAATGTAGAAGTGCGTCGATCCGACCGCGGTCCATCGGCGCAAGAGAACGTAGAGCCCGATGCCGAGATAGATCAGCGCGATGAGCCGAAGGGAAGTGTTCAGTGAACGGTCGGCAGGAATCAGGAGAACATTTGCATCCACGACTACCGACTCGCGCATCAGCGAATACGAAGCGCTATGCCATACCCCGGTTGCGTAGAGCTGCCGCTCAAGCCCAGGTGTGCTGTTGATTTCCCGCCCATTGACTGAAATCAGCTGATCGTTGGACTTGACGCCCCACTGTGCCCCCGGACCATGCGGGTCAACTCGCTCGGCGAAGAGACGCCCATTGTGCTCCACCCACCACACGCCGTCGTCGGGAATGGCAAACGTGCTTTCTTTTTCGAAGTTGAATCCGGCGAAAACAACCGCGGCGACCGTCAGCAAGAACAGCAGAACCGCGATAAAGCGAGCTTGGCTTTCCCGATTCATGGGCTTCGGCACTCGCCCCGGCCTTTTGGGAGACCCAGGGGTGGAAGATAGCTCCCACTCCTTGTCATTGAGCAACTTCGCTGCCACCATAGATTTCATTCCGAAATTGGTAAGCCTTTTAAACAAAAGTACTTCCGCAATCATAGATGGGAATTCGAACGCAGGCTATGTCTTTCGGGAGGTTCCTGTGGGATTTCGTATCCCGTCCTCTTCGAAATCCTTGGCCTTTTAAGGCCAGCTAACTTATTCAGCGGGTTAGATGTTAGGCAGGTGATACGGGGCTGCCATGGCGCTTGGATGAGGGTCAATATCCCGGGTGCAGCCGGTATTACCAAACTCAGCCGGCCTTCCGCCCACCCTTGGAGATGTCGGCCGGTTCTTCGCCCCAATCGAACGAGAGAGTACGGGCCGAGGTCTCGATCGGCTCCAGTTCAGGAATATCCTCAGCCACCGACGCTCCCAATTCAGCGAACTTCCTGGCGGAAACCAGCACGCGGTTTTCGAGCGACCCCACCGCCTGGTTGTAGGCCTCGACCGCACGGTCTAGATTTGAACCGACTGCGGTAATGTGGCCGGCCAGCTTGCGTAGGCGATCATGCAGCTCTTTTCCCAGCACACTGATCTCATGTGCATTGCGCGCCAGCTTTTCCTGGTTCCATCCGTAGGCAACGGCCTTCAGCAGCGCAATCAGGGTGGTCGGCGACGCGGGAATCACCCGCTGCATCACGCCTTGTTCGATCAGCGTCGGATCTTCTTCCAGCGCAGCGCTGAAGAAAGTCTCGCCCGGCAGAAACATGACCACAAATTCCGGCGTGGCCTCAAATTGCTCCCAATAGTTCCGCCCGCTCAACGTCTTCATGTGATCGCGGACCTGGCGCGCATGGTTCGCAAGACTGGCGCGGCGCGCGTCTTCATCGGTAGTTTCGAAAGCTTCCAGAAAGGCTTGCAACGGAGTCTTCGCGTCCACGACAACGCTTTTGCCGCCCGGCAACTTCACAACCAGGTCGGGCCGCAGTCGCCCGCTCTCGGTCGAAATTGTTTCCTGCTCGGAAAAGTCGCAATACGAAAGCATGCCTGCTATCTCGACCACGCGCCGCAACTGGATCTCGCCCCAACGTCCGCGCACATTCGGCGTGCGCAGCGCCCGCACCAGGTTTCCTGTTTCCGACTGGAGCTTGTCATTTCCAGCAATGAGAGTCTGCACCTGCTCGCGAAGGGCGCTGTAGGCGCCGCCGCGCTCTTTCTCCATCTGCTGGATCTGCGCGTCCACCTTATCGAGCGATTCCCGCACCGGTGTGACCAGATCGACAACGGCCTTTTGGCGGGCGTCGAAATCCCCGCGTGCGGCGACCTGATATTGCTCCAGCTTCGATTTCGCCAGCTCGAGGAATGATGCGTTGTTGCTTTTCAACGCGTCCGCAGCCAGCGCCTTGAAAGCGTTTTGCAGTTCTTGCGCCGCATGCTCAGTGGTTTTCGTCAGCAGGTTGATCTTTTCGGCGCTCGTCTTTCGTTCAGATTCCAATGCGGATTCGAATTTTGCACGGCTGGCGACAAGCTGCTGCCGTTCCTCCAAAAGCCGCTCCAAATCGGCCTTTGTGGCCTCTAATTCCTTCTCGATGAATGACGAACGGGCATAGAGTCCGGCATGGCGCGAACGCAACGCCAGCCATGCAAGCAGACAACCAAGCACCAGGCCGATGCCCCCACTGATCGCTAATTCCATAGACGCGGTTAACTCGCTCTCGACCTCAGCCCTTAGCCTACCACCAGGCTTCAGAGCCACAGGTTGTGAAAAGAGGGACCTCAGAGGACCGGACACGCAAAACGGAATGCTTTTTGCATTTGCAAAGAACTGTAAATCCTCTGGATTTTCATGCCCGGCTGAGACAAGCTAGTCATCAACCAGTCGGATTGCACGCCGTTTCCCAGACGATCAACGGTGTCTTCTTTTCCCCGCTGGAAGTCACAGGTCGCCACGAGCCGGATTTATGCTTCGCACCGCATTTCTCACGAGAGAGTTCAGATTTATTGTGTCTCCGCTGCTGGCGGCGGTTCTGCTGGCGTCCCCCACTCTGGCTTTCGCGCAGCATCACGGCGGCGGACACGGCATGGGAGGAGGCGGCATTCCCGGCGCAACCAACCGTCCTACCGGCCTCGACGAAAAAGACACGTTGAAGGATTTCCACCAGACTCTGGCCGAGCAGGCGACCGGCGAACAAATCGCTGAGTTTCAGGAGATCATTAAGGCCACGAACGCAGCCAGAGACAAAGTTTCTGCCTTCAGCCACGCGACCGGCCAGCGTCAAAGCATCGCCGGCCTGGATCAAGCGATAGAAGCCGCGCGCACCGGCACCCGCAAGTTCCAGGAAGGATTCTCAGAGCCACAAAAGTCCGGCCTCAAGGAAATCACAAAACGATTGGAAAAAAACGACGCCGATGTTGATCAGGAAACGAAGCGCTTCGACCAGGCCGTTCAAAGCGAGGCCAGCAAGATCGATTTAGCCTCTCGCGCGGAGACGTTGGACAAAGCTTTGAGCGGATTCCTTGACGAAGAATACGTGATGGGCCGGGAAATGGGGATCACGTTGGCCAGCGGTGACGACGCTACTTTCAATCTTCATCCGATCAGGAATTCGGTGTTACTTGCGCGTGAAACGATTTCTGTGCCGGTTTCGGGGATGCTTTCGCAGTCTGGGACCCAGGGAAATCTGCGCACGCTCAAGATCTACGTTACGGCCAATCTCTCGGACCTGCAGCAGAACATCGCGCAGATCATGAGCGAAGAAGTGAACTTCGCCCGGTCGTGTGGAGAGCGCGTCTCGGTGCGCGAGGCCTCGATCATGCCCGCGCCTCCAGCCAGTTCGTTGGTTGTGCGTTTGCACTATGAACGCTGGTCCTGTGCGGGACTCGGACAGTTGGGTTCTACCGAAATTGCCGAGAGCGACGGAACCGTCGAAATCAAGATGACGCCGGAGGTCGACAGGACAAATGTATTCAAACTCGCGCCGGAGTTTGAGAGAGTCGAAGCCAGCGGCATGATGGCCGATGCTCTCCGTTCGGGCGATCTTGGCGCGGATCTTCTGCAAAAGGCAGCGGACCTCGTGCGCGCTGCGGTTGAAGCCAGCGCCGATTTCAAAGTTACGCTGCCTGCCGTGATCGAGAGCGGCGCCACGCTCCAGAAAGCCGAATTTCAGGACATCGGGGCCGGTCCCTTCAGTCTTCTTCTGGAAGGAGAAGTTCAAGTCTCCAACGATCAAGCCAATTTGCTGGCCAGCCAGCTGAATCAGGCGTTGACCAACGCTGGAAATGCAGGAAAATAGTTGCCCAGGAACCTGGGAAAGTACAGCGTTAGTCGCAGCAGGGATTGGCTTTGCTCTTGGGTGGCGCAGCGCTTTCCAGCGCTGCGATAAGGACTTTGGCCTCTGCTGTGGCTTTAGCCACTGGGGTGAACTTCAGCGCGCTAAACCCTCTTTTAAAACCGTTGTCAGCGCGGGCTATCAGACGATTCAGCATTCCGTGCGGGTTTGCTGCCGCTAACTCGCTTGAAAAAGCCCCGCCGCTTCTCTGACCAGAAAGCCCATCTTCGGATGCGACGGCTCCATGCTCGCAGTGATTCCATATTCAGCAAGCGCCTCTGACGTGACCGGCCCAATCGAAGCAATCTTCGTTTTCGCCAGCGCTGCCATCAATTCTTTTTTCATCCCCATTCGCTCAGCAACCTGCAGCAGATGATGGGCTTGTATCGCAGCCGTGAACATAGTCACTGCTACCTGACCTTGAAGCAATGAGCGAATCGCGTCCTGGAGCGGCGAGATGTCTTCAGGCAAAGCCCAATCGTAAACGTGGACCGGAAGCACCTCCGCACCACGCTGGCTCAAACCGTCGAGCAGGTCCTGGCTGCGAACACCATATTCCTGGATCGCGACACGCTGGCCCTGCAACGGCACTTTGTTCTC
>DATAUY010000218.1:0-83058 GCA_036268025.1 Candidatus Sulfotelmatobacter sp.
AAATGTGGTGGCCAGGGACGGAGTTGAACCGCCGACGCCAGCCTTTTCAGGGCTGCGCTCTACCACCTGAGCTACCTGGCCACGTTTCGTCCACGGCTGCGGGGAGTGTCCGTTTCACGCTGATGATGGCGGGAGTGCCGAGCGAAGCGGATCCGACGCTGAAGACGTATGGGACGCGTTCGATTATAGCAACGGAGCGGGATTCACTCAACGTTGAGCGCGGACGATCCTGCTTGCCCGTCGCTGCTAACTCCAGCGACGCTAATGGGAATGTTCCTTCTTGTTGCGCTCGGCGGAGCGAGCAAAGGTAAGAGCGCGCTTCAAGTCTCCGGACATGTCCATGTCGCCGGATGCGACGTGAACCGGGACGTTCAGCCCAGCCTCGCGTCCCATGTATCGGCTCAACTCTTCCAGAGATGCAGTAACGAATCGGCCTTCCCGCGATACCGGCATTCCCGATCTGGCCCAACGCTGCGCGACTGAAACGGGTTCGCCCAGGAAGCGGGCAATTGCAGTCCAGCCCTTGAGGCGGTCCGCTTGAGCGTTGGGCTTTGTCTCGGGACGATGCCGTTTCGACTTTTCTTTCTTCGTGGGCAGAAAGTTTTTACTTCACGCGAACAGGATGAAGGTCTTATGCACGTTTCCCGGCAATGATCAATCCCGCGCCGACGACCACCAGAACAATGCCAACCGCGGGCGGCAATTTCTGATCGTGTTCAGTTGTCACCCCGATATTCGAGTCTCCGACCTTGACTCCGTGATGGTGATAGCTCGGAAAGGGAACTACGAACGACAGAACGCCGAGTACAACAACAATCACTCCGATCAGCAAAGCAGCCTTCATGACTTGCTCCTTCGGTGCGAGACAAACATCCACCTCTGCGCGCCCATAGCACAGTAAGACGCGGTCTGCGTCGAAAAGGCTGTGAAGAATTTTGTAGTCGCTAAGCGAAGCTCTTTACGAACTCGACGAGGCTACGCAGCGCGATGCCCGATGGACCTTTCGCGATCCACGGCTTCTGATCTTCCATCCACGCCGTGCCCGCGATGTCGAGATGGATCCACGGCGTATCTTCCGCAAATTCCTTCAGGAACATCGCTGCCGTGATGGCGCCGCCCCATCGTCCGCCGGTGTTCATGATGTCTGCAATGGTGGAGCGAATCTGCTCCTTGTATTCGTCATCGAGCGGCAGTCGCCACATCTTTTCGCCCGCTTTCACGTTGGCGTCGTGGATGCGGTTGTACATATCGTCGTCGTTGGTAAAGATTCCAGCGTTGTTGAATCCGAGCGCGACCACAACTGCGCCGGTGAGAGTGGCTGCGTCCACCAGGTGCGTGCAGCCAAGTTGCTTGGCGTAGTGGAGACCATCGGCCAAAACCAGGCGGCCTTCGGCGTCGGTGTTAATGACCTCGATCGACTTGCCTGACATTGCAATCTGCACGTCGCCCGGCTTCTGCGCTTTTCCGGAAGGCATGTTCTCGGTCGCGCACACGATGCCGATGACTTTGACTTTGGGTTTCAGCAACGCGATCGCGCGCATGGCGCCGATCATGGTTGCGCCGCCGGCCATGTCGTATTTCATCTTTTCCATGCCGTCGGCGGGCTTGATCGAGATTCCACCGGTGTCGAAGGTAATTCCTTTGCCGACGAGGCCGAGCATGGGCTTCTCAGGCGCACCCGCGGGTTCATACTTCATAACGATCAGTGCGGGCGGTTCGTCGGAGCCCTGGGCGACACTCCAGAACGCTCCCATCTTCATCTCTTTAATCTTGTCGGGACCGAACACTTCGCACTTCAGGCCTGTCTCGGCGCACATCTTCTTGGCGCGCTCGGCGAGGATGGTCGGCGTCATTCGATTGGAAGGTTCATTGACCAGGTCGCGTGTGAAGTTCTGCGATTCACCGATGATCCGCGCTTCGTCCGCCGCTTTTTCGAGAGCGGCGCCGTCTCCGCTGGCGATGACGGTGAGCGAATCGATCTTCTGGTCTTTGCGGTCGCTGCGGTAGTAATCGGGATCGAAGTTGCCGACGAGCGCGCCTTCAACAATCGCGCGCACAGCCTCATCCGCCGGAATACCGGGCGGCGCGATAAATGCAAAGCTGCGCAGGCCGCGGGTTTTCAGCGTGCGGACCGCGGTCCCGGCGATGCGGCGCAGGTCATAGCTGGAGAACTTCTTCGCGCTACCGCCGGAAATCAGCAGCAGGCGCTTCGCCTTGAGCCCAGCGGGCTTATGCAGCAGGTTGGTCTCGAGCGATTTGCCGGCGATTTCGCCGTTGGCCAGCAAATCGGCGGCAACGGAACTGACCTTCGCGTCCGAGGCCGCAACTTTCAATTCGGGCTTCTGGTTCTTGTCTGCCGATGCCGCAGAATCTTCGAGTACGACGGCAACGAGAGCTTCGGTTTCAACTTCGGCGGGCGTAGAGAGAAAAATGTTTGTCTTCATCATAAGAGTGCAGTGTCATTCCAGTATCGTCGGCAGGCGGGGAAAAGCGCAAGCGATTGTGGAGTCTAAAGCAATCCCTGTTACAGAAATGGAACATGTGGGGACAGCCGCCCTCGGCTGTCCATCGCGCGAAGCGCGATTGTTGTCGGCCTACCCAGCCAGTGCGCTGGGGAAGCGAGTCTGGAAGTCGAGCAATCCCACCCACTCAGGCGTAACCGTAATCCGCACCTGGGAAGAAACCATTGTCCGCAGCTGGCTGAGCCACTGGCCGGCCAGCGCAGGATCAAAATAGCGGGCTGCGCACGCCTCATATTCTGGAACGATTCCATTCACGTTTTCCAGCCTTGCCGTGCCGCGAATCAGCAGAACCTTGTGGGGAAAGGTATTGTCGTCGATAGTCAGCGCGACTTTGGGATTCTTCGCCAAAGCCTTTAGCTTGGGTGCCTTCGGTGGCGAAGCCATGACGATCTCGCGGCCGTTCCAGTGAAACCAGACGGGGACGACGCGAGGCGTTCCGTCCATCCAGACATACGCTACGCGCGCGGGAATCCTGGATTGAAGAAGTTCCTGCGCGGCTGGCTGCTCAAGAAGGCTGAGGTCTCCCTGCTGAACGGCCTTCATATTTGCTCCTTATTCTTTATTCTTTTCTGCGCGGACAGATCTCAGACGGGTTATGTTTGGGAAGTCTACTCCTGGAAGGGAAATCGTGCAGGGCTATGGAAGGATGACGGTTTCCGATACGTGGAGTATCATTCAAGGCCGCAGAAAATCAAGGCGAGGACCGCATGCTGACCCGATGGAACAGTGTTCTAGTTACAGTTGCACTGGCGTTGATAATGACGCCACTCTTGAGGATTGAGACTGCCAGCGCAGCTGCGCAAACTGCGTCCGCAAAAGCTCCCGCGGCGGCGGGAACAGGCTCCATTCCGGACACGACTCTGGCCATCAACTCGCCGGCGCCGATGTCGGAGCGCGTGGTCCACTACGAGATCGAAGCTAAGTACGATCCTTCCAAGCACAGTGTCGATGCCACCGAGGTCCTCACCTATCACAACGTCACCGGACAGGCGCTCGATCATTTTCCGTTCCATCTTTATCAGAATGCGTTCGAGCCGAAGGCAACGTTCGTGCGTGACTCCAAGTTGATGGGCACGCGCGATACGGGATACGCAGATTGGAAAGACAAATACTACGGATCGGAAGATATTAAGAGCATCGAGGTCGTCGGGCAGGGAGATCTGACGCAGAACTTGCAATTCATCGCACCCGACGACGGCAATAAAGATGACAAGACGGTTGTAGATTTGCGCCTGCCCAAGCCGGTCGCATCCGGGGCCTTCGTGCAGTTCAAGATCGCCTTTCGCACCAACTTTCCCGAAACGCAGGCGCGGTCGGGATGGAAGCGCGACTTCCTGCTGGGCGGCCAGTGGTTTCCGAAAGTTGGCGTTTTCTGGCATGGCGCGTGGAATTGCCACCAGTATCACAACACCACGGAGTTCTTCGCCGATTTTGGTGTTTACGACGTGAAGCTCACCGTGCCGCAGTATGAAGTGATTGGCGCAAGCGGAGTGGAAGTTAGCGACGTCAACAACTCCGATGGCACGAAGACGGTGACCTACCATGCCGACGACGTTCACGATTTCGCCTGGACTGTCAGCCCGCGATACAAGGTGCGCGAAAGCACGTATCAGGCGCAGATGGGTCCGGTCAAACTGCGCTTCCTCATGCAACCGGCGCACTGGAGCCAGGCCGAGCGCCACGAACGGATCACCCGAGACACGCTGGATCGCTTCGAAAAATTTTACGGTCCTTATCCATACAAGACGTTGACGGTTGTCGATCCGGAGCCGGGGTCGGCTGCCGGAGGCATGGAATATCCAACCTTCATCACCGGCGACTCGAGCTGGTTCGAGCCCGAGGGCGTGCGTCTGATCGAACTCGTGGTCGAGCACGAGTTCGGTCACCAGTATTGGTATGGCATGGTCGCCACCAACGAATTCGAAGACGCCTGGATGGACGAGGGCATCAACAGCTACACCGAAGTGAAAGTTCTCGACTCGATTTTCGGAAAGAAGACTTCGGTTCTGGATCTGGCAGGAATCACGATCGGGGAGCGCGAGATCCAACGGCTCAGTTATATCGGCGTTGCCGACCGCGACCCCATGGCCCAATTCGCCTACGCTTACTACAATTCCGGCTCTTACGCCGGGATTACCTATGGCAAGACGGCCAGCGTGCTGCTCACCCTCGAAGGAATCATTGGCGAAGACACCATGGGGAAGGCGATGCGCGCGTACTTTATGAAGTATCGCTTCACCCATCCCACCAAAGAAGATTTTCTAAAGACGATCGAAGAAGTTTCAGGAAAAGACCTGCGTTGGTACTTCAACCAGGCTGTTTACGGATCACAAGTGCTCGACTACGAAGTTCAGAGCGTGAAGTCGTTTCCGGTGAACTGGTACGAGGAAGATAAGAAAGAAAAGAAAAAAGAGAAGGGAAGCAAGGACGACACGGTTTACCAGTCCTACGTCTCGATTCACCGCAAGGAAGATTTCGCGATGCCGGTGGAGATCGAAGTGCGATTCGACAACGGAGAGAAAATCCGCGAGCACTGGGATGGCCAGAGCCGCTGGACGCGGTTTGCCTATGTCAAAAAAGCGAAAGTTGTCTCAGCAGAAATTGACCCCGATCATACGGTGCAGCTCGACCGCAACAACTTTAATGACAGTTACGTGGTCAAAGAGAACCGGAAACCGACCTACAAGCTCTCGACCTACTGGCTTTTTGTCACGCAGCTATTCAGCCAGGTGATGGCCTGGTGGGCCGTTTAAGAACGGTCGTTCAAGGAAGGACGAAAGAATTGATGCAAACCCTCTTTGCTGATGAGAAGAAAACCAGCGTGCTGGGCGATGGCTTGGGCATGGTCATGCGCAATAAGCGTTACATCCTCTGGTTCTGGCTGCTTGATCTCACCCTCGCCGAATTTGGCACGTCTGCTTTCCGCCAGAGTGCTCATGCCATCATGGACCATAGCTCGTATGCCGAACGTCTTGTTCATGGCTTCGATCTTGGAGTCATGATTGAGCTTTTTGCCCGGCCTGACTTTGGTTCCATGCAGGCTGCGCAAATGCCCGCCATATATTTCGGATTGGTGTTCTTTCTCGCGACGGCGCTATTTCTGCCCGGCGTGTTTCAGGGCTATGCCTCAACCTATCGTCTTCCGCGCGCCGACTTCTTCCGCGCCTGCGGACGCAATCTGTGGCGATTCATCAGGCTGTTGCTGATCTCAGGGATCATCATGGGAGTTGTTGCCGGTATATTGTTCGGCATCAATGGTGCGATCGACAAGAAAGCCGTCGAGAGTACGAACGAACTGCTGCCGTTCACCTTACAGATGATCGGGCTGGCTGTGATCTTCCTGGTGATGTCGGTGCTTCGTATCTGGTTTGATCTCACGGAAGCCAACATGGTGCTCGACGACAAGGGCGTCTGGAGGTCGCTGGGTGCGAGCTTCCGCCATACCTTCAGCAGCCTGGGCCGTCTGCTGGGGAGTTATGTCTTGACCACAGTTGTGGCCGCCGCACTACTCGTTGGCGGAATCCTGTTGTGGGCGAAAGCGGTGAGGCCGGAAAGCATCGTGGGCGCCTTCGTAGTCAGCCAAATCACCTTGCTGTTGTTGCTGATTCCGCGTTTCTGGCAGCGGGGCGTTGCCGTCTCCTATTGGCAGCGGCACATGCTGATTCCGGTCGTTCCTATCGTTCCTATCGTTCCGGTCGTTCCGGTCGTTCAGGTTGAACCGGTTGAACCGGTTCCGGCGCCGGTGCAAGCCTCTGTCGCGCCGGAACCGGAGCCGACTACGGTACTGCCGCTACCAAACCCAATCAGCTAGAGAGAACAGCTATCTTCCCTCCACCGTTCCGTGAAACTCTGGATGCGGCTCGTGCTCGAGTTGCGTCAGCTTTGCTTTCTGGTTGTCGTCCAATAGCGTTCGAATCTTTTCGTCGGTCTTCCGCCGCCAAATCCCCAACCCCGCTCATGCGTTCGTCTCTCGACAGGCCTTCATCTTCCACAGCCTTGACGGTGGCGTCGTGCAGATCGTCGAGAATGGGTCTGATTTTCTGCCGCTGGTCTTCCGTTAAGTCGAGCCTGGTGGAAAGCAGCTTCATCTGCGCCGCTGCGCTTGGCACTCCGGCACTTTTGGGGTTGGATTGTTGTGCAACCCGCAGAGGCTTAGCGAATCTGGACGGCTGTCGAATCTTCAGAAGAGCGAACTGGATGCCCGCGCGACGGCATTGGCCGGAAGCCTGATCGCACTCCTTCGATGGTGGCTTGACCGTGGTGCGAAAGAGACATCCCGTTCGATGGACGAGATGTTTCACCTGATGGTCTGGAAGGGTCTTCAGTAGAGTTGTGGCGGCTGGGTCGAATGTTCCTGCAAGAACACAATGTCATGACGATAGCAGGCATACAATAATGTCATGACAGCTAAACCAAAGAAGGCAAAGAGAAAAGCGCGAAGACGCCGGACGCTGGTGATTGACCGAATCTTTGCCGGTGTGGAAGACGATCTTGCATTCCTCGCCGATGAAAAGAGCGGGCCAGAGTCGCGCTGGAACCGTCCACGAAAGCAGCGAATCTCGTTGCGCGTGGATACCGAGGTGGTGGACTGGTTCAAATCCAAGGGGCGGGGCTATCAGACGCGAATCAACCGAATCCTGCGGAGGGTGATGGTGGAAGGGAAGAATCGGGCGTGAGAGAAATAAGAAATCTGACGCACGGCCCGAAAAAGTTCCTGGGATGCGGCGAATCTAAAATCTGTCCTGCTGACTGCTAGCTCTAACGGAAGGCCGGTACTGATAGGACGCTACTGTCGCGGTGGCGTGGGAAAAATCGTGAACTTTTTTCGTCCGGGCAGCCGATAGGTCGAGAAGTCATCATGGTCGATGGTGAAGATCGTGCTGATGCGTTCACGCGCGGCAAGATGAACGAGGGTCGCGTCCGCGAAGTCCATGGGGCGATCCGAATATTGGCGCATTAAGGCATGAAGCTGAGGCAAATCGGAATCGCTCATGTTACAAAGCGTAATTCCGCCCGAGCTCACAAACTGCCAAAGCTTTTCGATGTTACTTGTATTTCGGCCAACCAGGTGAAACGCTTCGGTCAGAACCGCTTCTGTCGTGAGTATGGGAAAACGCAACGATCGAAGTGCATTCAAACAAGGCACGTGCCAGTCATCGCTGGAGTCAACGATGGCAACTATGGTTCCCGTGTCAATAAGTGCGGCGGGCACGTTTAAGGGAGGCGCGGGATTCTTTCTCATGCTTCCGTCGAATGATTTCGCTTACAAGTTCGCTGGTTCGCGCTGAACGTGTGGGATCATCGCCGCGAATAGAACCAACGGCTTCCATCACACGCCTGCGAATCGCAGCTTGTCGCGCGTCTTCATCGGCATTGTTGATGCGGCGTACTTGTAAAGCGGACGAGGCCACTTCCTCCAGGAGTTCCGATACAGACTTTCCCTCAGATCGCGCCTGCTCCTCCAACTGGGTTTTCAGGTCGATGGATAACCGCCAGCTGTAGACCGCCGTTTTCATGCACTACATTGTAGTGCAAACTAACCACTTCTTTCAAGGGATACTTCATCCTCTTCCTCTCCCCCGCGCGACGGCCTCCCTTGCTTCCTTATCCGCCGTCCGGCGCCGTTCGGTTTCGCGCTTGTCCCATAGCTGCTTGCCTTTAGCCAGCGCAAGTTCAACTTTTACCCTACCATTCTTGAAGTACATCTTTGTGGGAATGAGGGTCAGGCCCTTCTGCTGAGTTTTGCCGATTAGCTTGCGGATTTCTTCGGCGTGCATCAGCAGTTTTCGCGTGCGCAGGGGGGCATGATTGTGAATGTTGCCGTGCTCATAGGGCCCGATGTGAGCGTTCAGCAGCCACAATTCGCCGTCTTTGATCAGTCCGTAGGAATCTTTGAGGTTGGCGAGTCCGCCGCGGACGGATTTGGCCTCAGTTCCGGTCAAAACCAGGCCACACTCAAATTTTTCCAGCAAGAAGTAGTTATGTGAAGCGATCCTATTAACGGCGGCGTCTCTCTGCCCGCTTGCGGTCGGATCGCGGCGCGGTGACTTCTCCGGTTTCGGCTTGGTCTGGTGAGTGGATTGGCGGGCCATTGGGTTGTAGTGAGTTTCATCTTAACGCAGGAAGGGAAGCAGACGACGAGCCTCGGCGTTGGTTAGGTGGTTGGGTCTTAGGTCTCAGGTCTCCGGTCTCAGCTCTTAGGAACTCGGAAATGGTGTCTGAGACCGCGATGGAGATTTGCGCAAGCGCCATTGCACATTAGGACAGCGACCAAAGAGTGTAACTCCCGTGTGGGCAATCACTTCGGGAGCAGGAAATGGCGATGCTATAATCGCCACATCCTCGAATTTTTTCGTGACTCAGGCAGATTTTTCTGCGCGCCTAACGCAGGTATGAAAAGGATTGCAGCGCAGAAAAGCTGTCTGTCCGGCGAAGACCGTCGAACGAGCTACGAAGTATCGAACTGATATTTCGAGCTAAAAACCGGCCGAACCATAAGAAATATTCGAAATCGTTTTGAGAGGACCATCTCCCGTGAGGATCATCGCATGAGCCGCCTGATGCGCCCAGCCCTTTTGCTGACGCTGGTCGCGCTTACAACTCTCCCAGCCCTCGCCGACAAAGCCAAGGATCTATACGCGAAGGGTCAAGACGCGGAAGCCCGCCAACAATACGAAGCCGCCTATGATCTGTTTAAGCAGGCTTACGAGCTGAAGCCTAAAGACCTGCGTTATCGCGCAGCCTTCGAGCATATTCGCTTCGAGGCGGCGGCCACGATTACACATCGCGGGCAGAAGCTGCGCGACGACGGCAAGCTCGATGAAGCTGTCGCCGAGTTCCAGAAGGCTTTGGCGATCGATCCGTCGCTCTTTATCGCCCAGCAGGAACTCACGCGCACGCTGAAGATGATCAACGACAAGCAGAACCCTCAGCCTCAGGCCGCCGGGCCACCGGAGGGCCTGAAGAAGAGGGTGCACGAGGCCGCTGGGCCGGTTGAACTGGCTCCAATTTCCAATACTCCTATCGCGGTCAAATTCGCGAACGAGAAAAGCGACACGGTTTATCGCACGATCGGCCAGTTAGCCGGTATCAACGTGCTTTTCGATCCTGACTACACGCCCCGTCCTATTCGCGTGGAACTCAATGGAGTCACTCTGGAAGATGCGCTGGAGATTGTAGCGCTCGAATCCAAGACATTCTGGCGTCCGGTCACTGCCAACACGATCTTCGTCGCCACCGATAATCCGGCAAAGCGCAAGGAACTGGAACAGAGCGTCCTCAAGACTTTCTATCTTTCGAATCTCTCCCAGCCGACTGAGCTACAGGACGTAGTGAATGCGATTCGCGCCGTGCTTGACGTACAGCGCGTGCAGCAATTGCTCTCGCAGAACGCCCTCGTTGTGCGGGGAACTCCGGACCAGATCGCGCTGGCAGAGAAGTTGGTGGAAGATCTCGACAAGGCGCGTCCGGAAGTGATCGTTGACATCGCGGTGATGCAGGTGAGCAAAGACAAGTCGCGCACGCTTGGCTTTAATCCTCCAACCAGCGCCACGGTTACGCTTCAGTCGAACATCAGTACGGCCACGACTACAGGGACCACCACCACTACGACTGGAACCACCGGGACTACGGGGACCACAGCGAATGGCATCAACCTGAATACGCTGGGCAACCTGAACGCGACGGACTTCCAGGTGGTGATTCCGTCGGCAAATTTGTCTGCTTTGATGAACAACAGCGACACCAAGCTGATCCAGAACCCGCAGATTCGCGCACTGGACGGGCAGAAAGCTTCGCTCAAGATCGGCGACCGCGTGCCGGTGGCGACCGGATCGTTTCAGCCAGGCATCGGCGGTGTAGGTATTAACCCGCTGGTTAACACACAATTCCAGTATCTGGACGTTGGCGTCAACATCGACATCACGCCGCGGGTCCATGCCAACGGCGAGGTGACGCTCAAAATTGCGATGGACGTTTCGGCTGTTACCGGACAGCAGAACATCGGCGGCATCAGCCAGCCGATCATCGGCCAGCGCAAGATCGAGCATGAAATCCGGCTGAAAGACGGCGAGGCCAACCTGCTGGGCGGAATTATGGAAGACCAGCAGACGAAATCGCTGGCTGGGATCCCCGGGCTGGCGCAGATTCCGATCCTGAAGTATCTGTTCGGGCAGACTACGCAAGACCATTCGGAGAACCAGATCGTGTTCGCGATCGTGCCCCACATCATTCGTGGCACTGATGTGACCGCCGAGAACCAGCGGGCCATTGATATCGGAACTTCGACGGCGATTGAGCTACACCGCAAGCCGCAACCGCCGGCAACGGCGGCTCCGGCAGGCCAGTCTTCCGCCCCTGCGCCATCGAATCAAACCCCGGCGGCGCATCCTGCTGGACCGGCGGGAAACGGAAGCGCAGCACCGGCAGCGAGTTTCCTGTTTGACCCGCCAACCGTGCAGGCGACGAAAGGCAACACATTCGCTGTCAACCTGCTGATCTCGGGCGCACAGAACGTGTACTCCGTGCCCGTGCAGCTCAACTACGATCCGAAGCTGCTGCAACTGGTGAACGTATCTAACGGCGGCTTCCTCTCGCAGGATGGACAGGCAGTGGGGCTGGTCCATCGCGAAGATGAAGCTCTGGGACAAGCTCAGATCACGGCCACTCGTCCGCCCGGGTCGGGAGGAGTTTCCGGCCAGGGAGCGATCGTGACTATGACGTTTATGGCCAAGGCCGACGGACAAACTCCGCTCACGATTACCCGTGGCGGAGCGCGCGATCCTGGCTTGCAAGCGATTACCGTCAACGGCGCCCAGGCGGCGGTGACGATTCAGTAGTGGGAATAAACTTGATGTATGAAGTTTTGTAAATCCAGCTCTGTTCGGAATGCCTCGCGCGGCTTCACGCTCCTTGAATTGATCGTGGCCGCGACGATTCTCGCGATCCTCTCGTTGATGGCGTTGCCGTTGGCGAGGGTAACGATCCAGCGTGAGAAAGAGAAGGAGCTTCGCCGTGATCTGTGGGAGATGCGCGACGCAATTGACCGCTACAAAGAAGGGGCGGATCGCCAGATGTTCCAGACCAAAGTGGACAGCCAAAATTATCCGCCCGATCTGGAAACGCTGGTAAAGGGCGTCGACGCTCAGGGCGGCAAAAAAATTCGCTTTTTACGCTCAATTCCTACCGATCCAATGACGAAGAGTAAAGAATGGGGCCTGCGCTCGATGCAGGACGATCCGGATTCCGACTCGTGGGGTGGGCAGAGTGTTTTTGACGTGTATACCAAATCGGAAGGCACTGGCCTCGACGGGACGAAGTACAAGGACTGGTAAATGCCTGGGGGCAAGAACAAATTCGCTATAGAGACGTTGCTGGCAACGTCTTCTGCCGGCGGCGGCACGATCGCCCGTGGCGGGAACAGAGGTAGCAAGCTACGTTTCTACAAAGGCTTCACCCTGCTCGAACTGATGATCGTCATCAGCATGATCATGATCCTGATGGCGGTCGCGGTGCCAATGTACAACCAGGCCATTGTGCAGGCACGCGAATCGGTATTGCGGTCGAACCTCAGCACGCTACGCTCGGTGATTTCGCAATATACGCTCGACAAGCAGAAAGCTCCGCAGTCCCTGGACGACATTGTGACCGGCGGCTACCTGCGCCAGATTCCAGTTGACCCCATGACGCGCCAGCCGAATTGGGAAGTGGTGCAGGAAGACGTGATGCTTGCCGTGGACCAACAGGACCCCGGGATTACCGACGTTCATTCCGCTTCCAACGGCACTGCCAGCGACGGAACTGCGTATAGCTCCTGGTAGTTGCCTCTCACGGAAGCAATTCACCCAGTCATTTGAATGGGCACGCGCAAGCAAGTACCATTTATCCATGCCCGTTGAAACGGAAGTGCAGAGTCCCGCCATTCGCGCGCCGCGCGGCAATCAGATCACATGCAAGGGCTGGCAGCAGGAAGCCGCTATGCGCATGCTGATGAATAACCTTGATTCTGAAGTCGCAGAGCGTCCGCAGGATTTGGTGGTTTATGGCGGAACGGGCCGCGCTGCGCGCAGCTGGGAAGCCTATCGCGCGATTGTCGACACCCTGAAGAAACTCGATAACGACGAAACTTTGCTGGTGCAGTCCGGGAAGCCGGTGGGCGTGTTCAAGACGCACGACTATGCGCCGCGCGTGCTGCTGGCGAATTCAAACCTTGTCGGCCATTGGTCGAACTGGGAGAAGTTCAACGAACTGGAACGCGCCGGACTGATGATGTACGGCCAGATGACGGCGGGTTCGTGGATCTACATCGGCTCGCAGGGCATCGTGCAGGGAACATTCGAGACTTTCTCTGCCGCTGGCGAAAAACATTTTGGCGGCGAGCTTGCGGGGAAGCTGATCGTCTCCGGCGGCATGGGAGGCATGGGTGGAGCACAGCCACTGGCTGCCACGATGACTGGCGCGGCATTTCTTGGGATTGATGTCGATCCTGAGCGCATCAAGAAGCGGCTGAAGACCGGCTACTGCGACTTCATGGTGACGACGCTGGACGAAGCGCTACGCATTCTGAAGAATGCGGTCCGCAAGAAGGAAAATGTTTCGGTTGGTCTCGTCGGCAACTGCGCCGACATCATTCCAGAGATGGCTGAGCGCGGGGTTGTTCCCGACATTCTTACGGATCAGACTTCGGCGCACGATCCGCTGAACGGATATGTTCCGAACGGAATGACGCTGAGCGAAGCTCTGGAATTGCGGAAGCATAATCCCAAGGACTATCAGGAGAAATCGCTGGACGCGATCGCCCGGCACGTCGAAGGCATGTTGCGCCTTCAGAAGATGGGTTCGGTTACCTTCGACTACGGCAACAATATCCGCACATTTGCTTTTCAAAACGGGGTAAAGAACGCTTACGATTTTCCTGGATTCGTTCCGGCGTATATTCGTCCGTTGTTCTGCGAAGGCCGCGGGCCGTTTCGCTGGGTGGCGCTGTCGGGCGAAGCGTCCGACATTCACATCACCGACGATCTTGTGCTCGAACTATTTCCCGACAATCGCATTCTTCGCCGCTGGATTGACCTTGCCCGCAAACGCATCAAGTTCCAGGGGCTACCTGCGCGCATCTGCTGGTTGGGATACGGCGAACGCGCGCAATTCGGGCTGGCAATGAACGATCTGGTGAAGAAAGGGAAGATCAAAGCGCCGATCGTGATTGGCCGGGACCATCTCGACTGTGGCTCGGTCGCATCTCCGTATCGCGAAACCGAGAGCATGAAAGACGGCAGTGACGCGGTCGCTGACTGGCCGCTGCTCAATGCGCTGGTGAACACGGCCGCGGGAGCATCGTGGGTTTCAATTCACAATGGCGGTGGAGTCGGCATTGGCTACTCACTGCATGCAGGGCAGGTCACCGTCGCCGACGGCTCGGAGATGATGGCGAAACGGATTGAACGCGTGCTGACGACCGATCCGGGCATGGGCATTATTCGCCATGCGGATGCGGGGTATGAGGAGGCGAAGGAGTTCGCGAAGGAAAAGGGCGTGAGGGTGCCGATGGATCCCAGATGAATCGCGTGTGCGTGCCAGTTCCTGCGACGAACTCAGCGATCCTTCTGGCCAACGTCGGCCAATTGCCCACGTTAGGTCTTTTTGGGTCAACACTCGGGCCACGGCGTCGAGATGCCCTCAAAGAATTGGGTATCGTTCGAGATGCTGCCATCCTCTGTGTCGGCGGCAAAATCGTGTCTGTCGGCACAACTAAAGATGCTCTCCGCGATCCTTGGATCAAGAAGCACCGCAAGAAGCTCACTGAAATCGACTGCTCCGGCAAGGTCGTTTTGCCTGGATTCGTCGATTCGCACACGCATCCAGTATTCGTGAGCCCGCGGCTGGTGGATTTCGAGAAGCGGGTTGAAGGCGCATCCTACGAGCACATTGCCAAAGCGGGAGGCGGAATCAGGTCGAGCCTTGATGGGGTTCGCGGCGCGACGAAGAAAGCGCTCGCCGAAAAAGTGTTGGAAGCGTTGCGCGACATGGCCGCGCACGGAACCACGACAGTTGAGGCCAAATCCGGCTATGGGCTGACCGTTGAATCAGAGCTAAAATCTCTGGAGGCGGTCCGCGAAGCGTCCAGCCGCTGGCCCGGCACCGCTGTCCCCACTCTGCTCGGTGCCCATGTCGTTCCTAAAGAATTCCAGGGCCGCTCACAAAAATATGTTGAGAACGTCTGTTTAGAGATGATTCCCCAGGCCGCCCGGCGGAAGCTCGCGCAATTTGTGGACGTCTTCTGCGACCGGGGAGCTTTTACATCGGAGCAAACGGTCCGGATTTTCGAGGCGGCTATTGCCCACGGATTGAACGTTCGCGCGCACATGGGGCAGCTCTCAGAGACGGCCTTGGCGCCGTTTCTGAGGTTCAATCCGGCGTCGTTCGATCACATGGATCATGTGAGCGACTCCGACATTCAGCAATTGGCCAGGTATGACACAGTCGCGACGCTTGTTCCAGGAGCAAACTATTTTCTGGGACTGAAGGAATACCCAAATGCGCGGCGCCTGATCGACTCTGGCGTGCCGGTAGCTTTGGCAACCGACTACAACCCTGGCACGTCGCCGACCCTCAGCATGCCGATGGCGATGTCACTGGCCTGTACGCAAATGAAGATGTCTCCGGCAGAGGCGATCACCGCGGCTACCATCAACGGCGCATGGGCTCTTCGGCTGGCAGATCGAAAGGGAAGCATCGAGCCCGGCAAAGATGCCGATCTGGCTGTATTCAACGTCAAGGATTACCGCGAGATTCCGTACTGGTTTGGCGCAAATCACTGTGAATTGACTGTCTTGAACGGAGTTCCAGCGAGCGGCAATTGAACTTCTGTGACGAGTGTTTCGTATCCAGGTCTGAAACGCGTGTGAGCGGTGGGCCATTAAAATCGAAGGGATCCATGCAAAATGCGGATTCCATCTCCCTGAGGAAAACAATGAAACGTATTTTTGCAGTCCTGACCTTTCTTGTGCTGACAATCTCGCTTGCGGCTGCGCAGCGCCTGCCCGAGATTGCCCGGCCGGAAAACTATAAGCTCACTTTCAACCCCGACATGGAAAGCGCCAAGTTCGAAGGCGAAGAGACGATTGCGCTGCGGGTGCTGAAGCCAACTTCCGACATCACGCTGAATGCGGTCGATATCGATTTCCACGATGTCACGATCACCAGCGGCGGAGCTACGCAAAAAGCCAAGGTCACTCCGGAAAAAGAGAAGGAAATGGTTGTCCTGTCGGTGGAGAAGCCGTTGGCAGCAGGGTCGGCGACCATCCACATTACGTTCACCGGCATTTTGAACAATGAGATGCGCGGACTTTATCTTGGAAAAGACGATAAGGGCCGCAAGTATGTCTCGACGCAATTTGAAGCTACCGACGCGCGCCGTGCTTTCCCGTCATTTGATGAACCGGACTATAAGGCGACCTTTGACATCACCGTCATCGCGGATAAGGGGCTGGCAACGATTTCGAACCAGAAGATTGCGTCCGACACGCCTGGTCCCGGCGACAAGCACACCGTGCGATTCGCCACTACTGCGAAGATGTCGGACTATCTGGCTGCGTTGGTGGTGGGGAACTTTGAATACGTCGAAGGCGAAGCCGACGGCATTCCGATTCGCGTCTACGCGACCACTGGCAAGAAAGAGATGGGCAGGTTCGCGCTTGGTATGGCCGAAGACATTCTCAAGTACTACGACAACTACTTCGGCATCAAGTATCCATACGGCAAACTGGATTTAGTCGGCATTCCGGACTTCTCTGCCGGCGCGATGGAGAACACGGGCTGCATCACCTTCCGCGAAGTGATTCTGCTGATTGACGAGAAGGAGGGGTCCGTCGGACTCAAGAAGACGATCGCCAGCGTGATCGCGCATGAAATGGCGCATCAATGGTTCGGCGACCTGGTCACCATGAAGTGGTGGGATGATGTCTGGCTCAATGAGGGTTTCGCCACCTGGATGTCGAGCAAGCCGGTGGAGAAAATCAAACCCGAGTGGAATGCGGACCTCGACGATGTGAGTGGAACGGGTGGCACCATGAATGTGGATTCGCTGGCGAATACGCGTCCGATCCATCAGGCCGCCGATACGCCGGCACAGATTCAAGAGCTGTTTGACGGGATTGCGTATGGTAAGACCGCCTCTGTGCTCCGCATGCTCGAGTCGTATATGGGCGAGGAAAGTTTTCGTGCCGGCGTGAACGCTTATCTCAAGCAGCATCAATATGGCAACGCGACGGCTTCTGATTTCTGGGACGCGCAGGCCAAAACTTCGAAGAAGCCAATCGATAAGATCATGCCAACATGGGTGGAGCAACCGGGGCTGCCCATCGTTAACGTGAAAAGCCAATGTTCTGGAGGCTCCACGAGCGTTCAGTTGGAGCAGCAACGGTACTTCGTGGACCGCGCAAAGTTCTCGGATCCGAACAGTCAGTTGTGGCAGATTCCGCTGTGTATGAAAGGATCCTCCGATAGCGCTCCCAAGTGCGAACTGATGACGAAGAAGGAAGAAGCATTTACGCTTCCGGGATGCTCGACCTGGGTCCTTGGAAACGCGGGCGCAACCGGATATTACCGCGTCGGATACCAGCCCGAGGCGGTTGGAGCGATCGCGGCCGATGCCGAAACCAAGCTGAAGCCGGGAGAACGGATCGTCCTGCAGAACGACATCTGGGCTTCGGTGCGAGTGGGACGCGAACCTGTCGGCGATTATCTTGCGTTTACCCAAGGCTTGCAGCCTGACCGTAACCGCGCGGTACTTGGAGCCGTGCTGGGCCGCATAAACTACATCGGCGAATATCTGGTCAGCGACAGCGACCGTGAGAATTTCCGTGCATGGTTGCGGCAGTTGTTGTCTCCGGCCATGAAAGATGTTGGGTGGGAGCCGAAGCCCGGCGACAGCGATGAGACGAGAGCTCTTCGTGCGCGGGTGTTCAACGCTTTGGGCTACGACGCGCGTGACCCCGAAGTTCTTGCCGAGGCACGTAAGATCGCGGACAAAGCATTGGCTGATCCTTCTTCCGTTGACCACGAAATGGCGGGCGGCGCATTCGCGCTGGCTGCGCTGAACGGAGGCGAGGATTTCTACGACAAGCTGATGGCGGCGCTCAAGAATCCCAAGTCTCCCGAGGACTACTACACGTATTTCTTCGCTTTGGCCAACTTCAACGACCAGAAACTGCTTCAGCGCACGCTTGACTTCGCCATCTCCCCCGATGTGCGGTCGCAGGATGCGCTGCAACTGGTCACTAGTGTTCTGCAGAATCCAGCGGGACAAAAACTGGCCTGGCACTACATCAAGCAGCACTGGCCGGAACTTGAAAAGGCCGGAGGCCCGTTTGCCAGCGCTCAGATTGTGGGGGCGACCGGCGTGTTCTGCGACGCGGGAATGCGCGATCAGGTGACGGACTTCTTTACCGAGCACAAGGTCGCGGCCGCAGAACGTACCTATAAGCAATCGATCGAGCGCATCAACAACTGCGTCGACCTGAAGTCGCAACAGGAAACGCAATTGGCGTCGTGGCTCGGACAGCACGGTACCGCGGGCGGCAAATAGTAAGCGAAGAAACTGCGGCCCGGGAGAAATCCCGGGCCTTTTCGTTTTCTATTAAGGCATGACCGGTAGGACGATGTGCGACGGCAATTCCGGCGAGCAGTAGATTCGTTGCGTTGCGGGAACGAAATCGGCAGCGTTTGCCTTGTAGATGCTGGGTACGAATTTCTGCGGATTGCGATCGATCACCGGGAACCAGGTCGACTGAATCTGCACCATGATTCTGTGACCCTTCAGAAACACGTGATCGTGATCGCGGAGGGGAACATTCCACTCAGTCGGCTTATTTGCCGTGAGAGGACGCGGCTTTTCATAACTCGTGAGATAGCGGCCACGGCGCACCTCCATCGCAATGGGCAGTTCGTATCCATTGAGTGATTGCGCGTACTGACCAGGCTTCGGCCCTTCATCGGGGCTCCACGCATTCTTCTGCGCGTCCTGCGGAAATACGTCGATCAGTTTTACGATGAAGTCGCTATCGGTTCCCGACGTCGACGCGAACAGGTCCGCGGCCAGAGGACCGGTGACCGTCAAATCGCGATCCAGAGGATCACTGACAAAAGTCAGCACATCCGGACGCTGATCGACAAAGCGCTGGTCGGCCACTTCCCATGTGCGCCAATCGCCCGCGGGATACGTGGGTGAAATCGGCCGCTGGCGATAGGGGACTGGGTTTGCCGGATCGGAGACGTATTCGCGGTACGCCCTGTTCTTTTCAGGGGCAGTAAACGACAGCGTGCCATCCGCATAAAGATATAGCTTTGTGGCCTTGGCCTCTTTCGGGGGCCATACGGCATAGGTGTGCCAGGAGTTCGATCCGCTTTGGAATGTGCTCGCCTGCCATTCCGGTTTTTCTCCTGAATCGTGCAAGTAGTGCCGAAAAAAGGGAGCTTCGATATTTTCGCGGAACTCGCGCGCCGTTTCGTGGCCCCCGAACGGAATCAGGCCGATACTGTCACCCTTGGGACTCTGCCACTCGCCGTGATACCACGGTCCGGCGACCATGAAATCGGTACGCTGCGGATCGCTCTCTGCGGCGTGGCGGAAAATCTGCCACGGTCCCCAGGGATCTTCCTGGTCCCAGAATCCTGCGACGTTCAGGTTGGGAACCGTTGACACGTGAAGCTGGCTAACCCACGCTTCTTTCTTCCAGAATTCATCGTAGTCAGGATGCTCGACACTCGAATTCCAGTAAGGAATCGAGCCGTGCAAGTATTTGTCGTTGATGTTCGAGAGCGGACCGAGGTTGAGGTACCACTCGTACGTGTCGTAGGTCTCGAATTCAAAATGCGTGTTTTTGTTCTTGTCAGCCTGCTCCATCACTGCATATTCGAAATCGTAGCTCTCTCGAAGAGCGCCGTAGCGGTGGTCGTCGTCGTTCATCCATTGATCTACGGGCGAAGCCTGTTCGCTGATGGCTTTCAGTGCCGGATGCGGATGCAGTAACGTCAGCGCCGTGGTCAGACCATCGTAGGAAACTCCGTACATTCCGACTTTCCCGTTGTTGTTCGGGACATTCTTGACTAACCATTCGATCGAGTCATAGGCATCGGTGGTCTCGTTGGTTGCCTTGGGATCTTTCGGATCGACCCAGGACGACAGATTGAATACTCCCTCGGATTTGAATCGCCCGCGCAGGTTCTGAATGACAAAAATGTATCCATCCTGGGCGAGTTCCTTCATCGAAGATGGCATCTGCTCTGGCGGCTTTTCCGGAACGCCATAAGGCGTGCGGCGAAACAGAATGGGCAGTGGCCCGCTTTGATCAACGGGCGTAAGAATCGCGGTTTGAAGCCGAACTCCGTCGCGCACGGGAATCATGACTTCCTGCAACTTAAACGGAGATTTAGAGGGGGGTTGGGTTTGTTGTGCAGCGAGCGGAAGCACGAACAGCACGGCAACGAGAACGAGACGGTATGAGCGCAACGATATTCCTCCGGGCCTTAGTTCGATGCGAGGCGAAGTATACAACCAGCCGCGAGCAATGAGCAGTGAGCAAAAAGCGCCGCTGTCCGTAATTGTTGTTTGGTTCTGACGAGAGAATCCACTACGTCGAGGTTATTCGTGAACTCCGTACCAGCCCGTGGCCGGTTTGCTCATTGCTCATAGCTCGTGGCGCTAGAAAATCTTTCCAATCGAAAAGTTCACGCGGCTTTGTCCTGTTGGACTTACGCTGCCCGCAATCGCGATGGGACCGACAATTGTATCGGCGATGATTCCCAGATTCGCCGTGCCTCGCACGATTACAGGCCCACTGTTGATCGAGGTTGTTCCAAAGGCTGTTCCCGATTCGTACCAGCCGCCCCAATAGATTTTCTTGCCCACAAACGTCGGAAGGCGATAGAACTCGCGCCGAAACCCAACCGAAGCATAGGCGTAGTGATTGCCCAGGAATTCATCCGGCAGATATGCTCCCAGGTGGAATGGTCCCCCAAGCGTGAAAACCTGGAACGGCCCGGCGGTTCCATTGAAGCTTGTTCCTCCCGATACCGCGAAGAACATCGAAGTGTTCGCCCCAAACGGAAGAAAGGTCGATGTCTGCACGTCCAGTTGACTGATTGGGCCCGGCAGAGCCGGGCTTTGCAACGTGCGCGCGAGAGTAGCCATCACCCGCGTTCCGCTACTGGGGACCGACGGGCTATCTTGTCCGTCCCACACGTAGCGTGCGCGGACGGCGCCAGTAGTGCCGCTAACGATAGGAAGTCCGGCAGCTCCGATGAGTGGACTCAGCTTTCCGGCGAATATTTCGTAGCCGATGCGGAATTCGCTGCGCCGTCCCGAGTCATAGCCGATGTCAAATCCTCCTCCGGCCCGTTCATCGCCAAAGACGGCGACCCGAGTCAGGCCGCTAAATGAATTCCGAGCGTACTTCGACGCGAAAACATAGGGAGCAACAAAGAACCGCGACTCTCCGAGCGGCTGGTAGTATTCGCTCGCCGCAAGATTGCTTGAACCAAAGAGCAGATCGTTTCGCCATTCTCCGCCGCGATGGTCAATGTCCATGAAAGTAATGCGTGCACCCGCGGAAAAATCGAATGCCGCGACGCCCGATCCATCGACATTGACGGCCAGATCGACGAATGGAGGTCCGTAGGACTTTTCATGGGCGGTCACTCGCAGCGACGGAACTCCGTTTTGCACAAAGCCCTCATAGCCCAGGTCGTCAAACGCTCCCCGGCCGGCGATGCGCGTCAATTGAGTTTCGACCGCATGGAGATCCAATGGGCCCTGGATGTCCTTGCTGAGTTCTTTCTGGATTCGGCGGCTAGTGTCGGCATCCGTACCGGTGACTACCACAGTATTTACTCTGGTGACTGGTGGATGTTTCCGCGCATTTCTCTCATCAAGATATTTCCGCCACTCTGCGGGATCCTGGATCGCGTAGCGCTTGAGGCCGTCTGACAAACCAGCCGCAGTCTTGTAGCCAAGAGAGATGAGTTCATCCACTCGAGAGTAGTCGCCGACCGAGAATCCTTTCATATCCACGCTGATCTTGAAGTCTGCCAGCGCCAACGACCGGCGTTCGTTTTGCGTGATCATTACGTCGATCGCCCGCGTCAGCACTCCGCTCAGAGATTTCAGTTCCGCGATGTCCCCCGGAGGGAGATGAAGTTCGACAGCGATCACAATGTCCGAATCCATAGCACGCGCAGTTTCCACCGGAATGTTCTGCACCATACCGCCGTCGGCGAGCACATGACCATTGATCTCAACAGGCGTGAACACTCCGGGAATTGCCATGGAAGCGCGTACGGATTGCGCCAGTGGGCCATCGCGCAGCACAACGGCATCCCCGGTTTGCATGTCGGTGGCAACGCAGCGAAGGGGAATTGGAAGTTCGTCGAAGCTGGAGATCCACGATTGAGGAAACGCAATTCGATCAAGCAACAGCTGGACACTTTGCCCAGGGTTATAGCCATTGGGGCCGGTCAGGCCGTGTTTCAGTCCGAGCGGCGTGTTGATCTGGAAATTGCGGCGGTCTTGTTTGCGCCGGTACGCGAGCTGCGTGTAGACCGGTTCGGGTAGCAGAGCTTCGTCCCAATCGATTTTCTCGGCAAATTGCTTCATTTCTGCCGGCGACATTCCGGTTGCGTACATCGAGCCAATAACGCTGCCCATGCTTGTCCCGGCAATGCGGTCCACAGGTATTTGGTTTTCCTCCATCCACTGGATGACGCCGATTTCGGCCAGTCCCAGCGCGCCCCCGCCGCTTAGCGCCAGACCGATCCGCGGCCGATTGGCCCTGGTATTCAGTGTTCCGGCGTCTTGTGCTGGACAGAATGTTGGAAGGACCAGGCTGGTCAGAAGAATGAAGGCAAATGGGAAGCGAAGGGAACGAACTCTTGGCTGCATCAGGTGCTCCTGAAATGCAAAAGCAAGTTATGAAACAATAGTTTCAGAACGATAGTTTCAGGTGAGCAAAAAGGGTAGCAGGTTTCAGGATGGTATTTCCGAATCAGCGTGCGCTTTGATCTGGTTTCGCTTGAGCTTTTCGCGACTGCTCGACCACATTTTGTACAGCTTCAATCACAATCTCGGGCCGGTCAATCTGAATATAGTGTGCGCTATTTTTAGCGACGGTGCGGGTTCCCCGAATGGAGAGATGGGCAAGTTCTTTCTGCATTTGGGCCCACTCTTCGCTGACGGGCTTGGCTAGTTCCGGAGGAAGCTCGCTCGATGGCTTGTCTGGATCCTGAGACAGCACAGCCAGCGGCAAATCGCCGAGAGGTCCCGTGGCGGCCGTCTGCGCGGCGCTTTCCGGGAACGCCTTCATTTCGGCGATTCCTTCGCGCGCGCTGTGGAAGTTGCACTCGGCCGCACGCACTACCGGGTCCCTGTCACACATGCCAAGCAGTCTGGGAATACCAAATGGCATCGTGTATTCCATAAGTTCGGCTTCGCGCAGCCAATTGCCTTCCATTTTCTTCAGCTCGGGCGGAAATCGGTTGTCCTGATCGGGATGTGAGGAATCCACCAGCACCATTCCAGCAACTTCATTGTGATAAAGGCTGGCGTAAAGCCGCACGTTGTAGCCGCCCATGGAATGACCTACGAGAACATATGGCGGGACGATGTTCGCAGATTGCAAAAGCCCGTGCAGTTCCCGGGCGATCACGTTGCTGGTGCGCGCGTCCGGGCTTGGGGTGCTGTAGCCGAGTCCAGCGCGATCGTACGAGCAGACCTGGCTGAACTTCGCGATCTCAGGCTGTACCTTACGCCATGAGGCATAGGTATCGCCGAGACCGGAATCGAGGATTACGGTGGGAGTGCCTTCTCCGATGCAGGAGATGTGCATCTTGCGCCCGCCACCGACATTCACCAGCGTGCCGGGCATACGATTAAACCTGCGATCGCGTGCCTCGGCAATATTTTCGTAAAGAAAGCCAGCGGCCGCGAGAAGAACCACGAGCAGAAGGAGTCCGAAGATGATTCGGCGAATCAGCGGACGAGCGGGCGGAGATGAGGTTGTTGCATTGGGCATGACCGCACAGCCGAAGCGCAGACGGCGTCCCGCGTTGGGACGCATTCTACATGACCGGAGGAACGGTGATGCCCATAACTTTCAGCGTTCGAATCAGCTCACGCCGCACGACGGCTACTGTCGCTAGCAGGAAGCGTTTCCGCGCCTCGTCCGCCTCGCTGAGAATGGGATGCCGGTGGTAGAAGGTGTTGAAAAGCTGCGCGAGCTGGAAGACATGCTTGGCGAGATACGCCGGCTCGGTCGTTGCGATGCACTGATCAATCACATAGGAAGTCTTGGAAGCCGCGAGCCACAGCTCCCAGATTTCGTTTGCACTGTCGGCGGTCAGATAGGCGGCGAAGTCCTGAGTTGAGAGATTGTTGGTTTCGCAGAAGCTGTCGGCGTCGGCTCCGGCCTTGCGGAAAATGCTGGTGGCGCGTACGACCGCATACTGGGCATAAGGGCCCGTCTCGCCTTCGAAGCTGAGCGCATCTTTGAAGTCGAATGCGATCACCGACTGCTTGGTGTACTTCAGCATGAAGTAACGCAAAGCCCCGATCGCAATCTGCGTGGCAATGTCGAGCCGGTCTGCGTCATTTAATTGCGGATGGCGCGAATCTACTTCTTTCTTTGCGGATGCGATGAGTTGGTCGAGCAGGTCGTCAGCTTTCACGCCAAACCCTTTGCGTCCGCTGACGCCGATAAACGATCGTGTCTTTTCTTCTTCGCTCAGGTCGTAACCGAGTTCGGTCGCGCAGCGTGGAGTCAGCACAACCATTCCGTAGGAGAAGTGCGTGAAATGGTCGGCGGCTTCTGCGTGACCGAGGTCGCGTAGCGCCTCCTGAACCGTGTCTTGCGCCTCCGACTGTCGTACGTCAACGACGTTATAGATCTCTGCTACGTCTCCGAAATGAGGATGATCCTTGACACCGCCCGTGGTGGAAATCCAGCAATCATGCTCGTTGGGATAACGGTAAAACTTGAGATATCCGAAATCGCGGCCCAGCAGCCCGAACTTCCACATATGGTAGGCGATATCTTTGCCGACGTAGCCGACGGTGCCGTTGGAACGGACGATAACTTTCTGATCTTCTTCGGAGACGTTGTCGAAATCGTCAGCACCATCCGGGTTCTGATCGGCCCGCTCGATTTCGGCGTTTTCCGTCCCGGCGCGCCGCATTACCCAGCAGCCTTTGTTCTTGCCTTCGTCCTCGAAGGTGAGCACGCCACTTTCCTTCAGCTTGGCAAAAGCAGCTTCCCAGAAATGAAGATGCAGAATCTCGCTCTCGCGAGGGAGGAAGTCATACTCGACGTCGAGACGGTCCATCGTTTCGAGGTGCCGCCGGAGAACGGCCGTAGAGATGAGGTCGGCAACGGCGGCGATTTCGCTTTTGGCATCTTCGATTGCGTGGAGCGTTTGCAGGCGGGCCTGCTTGTTTTCCGGGGCAGCCTCGTACCACTGGTAAACGCGAGCATAGAGATCCCAGCAGTAGTAGTCGAAGCGCGGCTGGCGCGTGAGGGCTTCGATTTGGTCGCGCGACTTTTTTTCGAGATGCGCGAATCCGACCACTACGTCGGCCACCTGGACTCCCGTGTTGTCGATGTAGTTCTGCACATCAACCGTTCTGTCCGCATACCGAAGCAATCTCACAAACGTGTCACCGAGGATTGCATTGCGCAGATGGCCGATGTGGGCGGCTTTGTTCGGATTGATGCTCGTGTGCTCGACCAGAATCTTCCCGGCGGCATACTTATGCGCGGCTTTGCGATCTTCTTGCACCGCAGCAGCCATCCATCCTCGGTCAATCCTCACATTGAGATAGCCCGGGGGGGCCACCTGCATTTCGGCAATGCCCTCGATTGCGCCGATCTCCGTCCGAATCGCTTCGGCAATCTTCAAAGGCGCCGAGCGCAGTGGCTTGGCAAACGGGAAAGTTGGGATGGCGAAGTCGCCCAGTTCCACCTTTGGTGGCTGCTCAATGACGACGGAGGGCAGAGCTACTCCGGGATTTCGCCGCTGCAAACATTCCAGCACGCGCTGCGCGAGTTGATGTTCCAGAGAACGATACAAGGAGTCGCCTAAGCTGTTGAAGAAACAGTGATTTTAACAGAGTATTGGATGCGCACAGGTTTGACGCGCACAGATGCGTTCCCTATGATGAAAATTCGGTCGAAATTTCCTTTCACCACACAGACAGAGAGATACTGAGCAGGCAAATCAAGCAACATCAACCTGGTTTTCTCCGTGACTCTTATCTTTGTGATGAATTGGTCTCCCATGCGCATCGCGTACATCGAGTGTTTTTCCGGCATTAGCGGCGATATGTTTATGGGCGCTCTGGTGGATGCCGGTGTTTCGCCGCGGCTGCTCGAACAGGCCGTCGAAGCGCTCGACATCGGCGCTTCGGTAAAGATTTCCCGGGTCGTGCGCAGCGGCATCGCCGCAACCAAGGTCGACGTTTGGATGGATGGCGAGAAGGACATGCCGCGCGAGGAGTACTGGGCGAAACAGGATGTGGCGGGGAAAATCCTGCACGCTGATTCCGGTCACGAGCATACACATTCGCATGGAGAGCGTGACCAGCAACACAATTATCACGAATCTTCTGAAGCTGCGCAGGCAACGGTATCCGCGCCACTCAAGCACGGGCATTCTCACGGACGCCATCTGAGCGAAATCAAGAAGATCATTGGTGATGCGGCGATTAGCGAGACAGCGAAGAAGACGGCTATCAGGATTTTCGAAGCTCTTGGAACGGCTGAGGCCAAAATTCACGCTACTACGGTGGAGAAAGTCCATTTCCACGAAGTCGGCGCTGTGGACGCGATGGTGGACATCGTTTGTGCGGCCGTCGGAGCTGAGGCGCTTAAAGTGGATGAGATGGTCTGCTCGCCGCTCAACGTCGGCGGCGGCACGGTGAAGTGCGCTCACGGAACGATTCCCGTGCCGGCGCCGGCTACGGTCGAGTTGCTGAAAGATGCACCGGTATACTCATCGGGATTGCAGGTGGAACTCGTCACCCCCACGGGCGCGGCTATCGTTAAAACGCTGGCTTCTCGGTTTGCTTCCTTCCCCGAAATGAAGATCGAGAGATCAGGCTATGGTGCAGGATCACGTGACTTTCCCGGGCATCCGAAT
Organism: Candidatus Sulfotelmatobacter sp.; assembly: GCA_036268025.1. Taxonomy (GTDB): domain Bacteria; phylum Acidobacteriota; class Terriglobia; order Terriglobales; family Acidobacteriaceae; genus Sulfotelmatobacter. The sequence goes on from DATAUY010000218.1 coordinate 26,706, forward strand.
GTAGTGCGACTGGTGATCGGCGAATCCGCCTCGTCGGCGCTCGCAGCCAAGACGTCCTCGGAGACGATCACTGTGCTCGAGGCGAATCTCGACGATCTGAATCCTCAGGTGTTCGGCTACGTAATGGATCGCCTGTTCGAGGAAGGCGCGCTCGACGCTTTTGGAATGCCGGTGCAGATGAAGAAAAATCGTCCCGGCACGTTGCTGACCGTGTTGTGCAAGCCGGAAGATGCGAGCAAACTCACGCAGTTGATCTTTACCGAAACCACGACCCTTGGCGTGAGACGCCGCGACGAAGTCCGGCAGACGCTGTCGCGGCGATGGGAAAATGTACGAACGCCCTGGGGGGAAGTCCGCATCAAGATTGCGAGTATGAACGGCACCGTTACTAACTACGCTCCTGAGTACGAAGACTGCCGCCGCATCGCGGCCGAGCAGCACGTGCCACTAAAGACGGTGATGCAGGAAGCGTCGAATGCGTACCTGAGGGAAGGAAAGCAATAACCCGGACGCGACGCCCTCCGTGATTCTCCGTGCCTCGGTGAAAAAAGATTTTATGGTCAGAAAGTTCTACATCACGACCCCGATTTATTACGTAAACGCACGGCCGCACATCGGCCACGCGTACACGACGCTTGCGTGCGATACGATTGCTCGCCGCCAGCGCATGCTCGGCGCTGACACTTTTTTTCTTACCGGCACCGACGAACACGGCCAGAAGATTGAACGGGCCGCCGAGGCGGCAGGGAAGACTCCGCAGCAGTATGCGGATGAGATTTCCGGCGAATTCCGCAAGCTCTGGCAGCGGATGGGCATCTCCAATGACGACTTCATCCGCACCACGGAAGAGCGTCACAAGAAGCGCGTGCAGGAGTTGTTCCGCGTTATCCGCGACAACGGTTTCATCTACAAGGGAACCTACACCGGCCAGTACTGCGTCTCCGACGAACTCTACGTTGATGGCGCGCAGCCGGGAGATCCCTGCCCGACCTGCGGACGAATCACCGAAACAGTTCACGAAGAGAACTACTTCTTCAAGCTTTCGGCTTTTCAGGACAAGTTGCTGGAACTCTACGCCAATCCGGAATTCATTCGTCCGGAAACGCGGCGCAATGAAGTGATCTCATTCGTGAAATCGGGCCTGCGCGATCTGTCTGTCAGCCGTTCGACGTTTTCGTGGGGCATTCCGGTTCCCGACGATCCCAAGCATGTGATCTATGTCTGGCTCGACGCGCTTGCCAACTACATCACCGCGATCGGCTACGGATCGTCACATCCGGGCGCGCAGGCAGCTTTCAACAAATACTGGCCAGCCGATCTCCAGATGATCGGCAAAGAAATTGTCCGCTTCCATTGCGTCTACTGGCCTGCCTTCCTGATGGCGGCAGGCCTGCCTGTGCCCAAAGCGATTGTTGCGCACGGCTGGCTGCTTTTTGAAGAAAGCAAGATGTCGAAGTCGCGCGGCAATATTGTTCGCACCGAAACGATTCTCGATGTGCTGGGGGCCGACGCCTTGCGTTACTTCCTGTTGCGCGAAGTTGTCTTCGGCCAGGACGGATCGTTTTCCTTCGATGCTCTGGTGCAGCGGTATAACTCCGACCTTGCCAATGGCCTCGGCAATCTCGCCAGCCGCACGTTAACCATGATTAACAGGTACTTCCATGGAGAAGTGCCGTATCCGTCGCACGCAGCGGCGAAGAGTTCTGCCGATGATGTCGTTGCTGAGACGGCTCGAAAAACCATCCGGGAATTTGGGGCGCAATTCGATCAGTACCAGTTCTCCCGCGCGCTCGAAACCGCCTGGGGGCTCATCGCGACGGTTGATCGCTACATTGTTGAGAATGAACCATGGGCACTGGGCGAAAAGAAAGACGACGAGAGCCGCGCGCGTCTCGCGACGGTCCTCTACACGTCGGCTGAAGCCTTGCGCATCGCGACCGCCTTGGCCCACCCAGTGATTCCCGACGCGACTGCGAAGATCTGGGCGCAGATGGGGCTTGGGGACATTAAGAAATTCCCGCTTTCCGATTTAGCCTGGGGACAGCTTCCCTTGGGAACGAAGCTTGGTGACGTCTATCCCGTTTTTCCCCGCGCCGACAAAAGCGCTATCGAAAGGATGCAGAAGATGGAAGAACAGCAAAGACCGACGGCGGAAGCGAGCGAGCCTGTACAGAGGACCGCTGCCGCGCCGCAGTCGAAGCCGCAGACTTCCGCAATGCCGGCAGTTTCAATCGACGGCAAGATCGCAATTGACGATTTCGCGAAAGTTGATCTGCGCGTCGGAACAGTGAAGGTCGCCGAGCGCGTTCCGAAGTCTGACAAGCTTTTGCGGCTGGAAGTCGATATAGGCAGTGAAGTGCGCCAAGTACTTGCCGGAATAGCCGAGGCATACGCGCCCGAAACTCTGGTCGGCCGCAAGGTCGTGATCGTCGCCAATCTTGCGCCACGCAAGATGCGCGGTCTCGAATCGAACGGCATGATTGTGGCAGCGTCGCTCGAGGGTGGCAAGCCGGTGCTCGCCAGTTTTCTCGAGGATGTTCCCAACGGAGCGCGCCTGAAGTAACGGCGCGCCCACTTCGGCCGTTGCGGCGTCGCCGCCTAGCGGACGTCGCTTCCCGTCATATAAGACTCGCCGCGGCTGCGCACGCGATTGCCAATGTCCTGTACTTTGTCGCTGATTGAACCGCGCAGTTCAGCTCCGCTCGTGGGAGCCATCAGAACCCCGACTCCTATGCCTACGCCTACGCCAGCCGCAAAGCTCAGCGCATTGCGCAACGTGTGGTTCGGAGGATAGATCATTTCGCGGGCGTCGTCCGCCATCTCCGTCGCGCGTGAGGTCGCACGATCCACCTGGTCCGAAGTCTGATCCATGATGTAAACCGCTGTCTTCAAGATTGATCGAACAAGTTTGCTGAGTCTCATATTCGAAGGTTCCTTTCTCGCAACGCAAAACTGAAGTCGAGTTCCCGGTTGGTCCATCGATACCGAGTATTGTGTCTTACTCACCTCTCAAGAGTACGGACGGACCTCTGCGGTGTCATTAGGGGGAACCGTGTAGCCGTTTCGGAAGATGGGTGTAAGCCGTCGTGGGAGGGCTTGAAGTTGCCGGACATGAGCGCTGCTGAATATAATCCAAAGTCGACAGTTTCTTCGATTTTGCTTGCGCCCCAGACCTTTCGACTTAAGCAACAACGCGACAAAGAGAGCGAGACACAACTTGCCCATCGGAACCGCATTTCACGAGCGTACCTTCCCCCTATGCCATAGCCTCAGCTACCGCGAATGGTCCGGCTACTACAGCGTGAGCGTCTATGAAGTGCACCATGAGCATGAGTACAATGCCATCCGCAACGCCTGCGCGCTCATCGACATTTCACCGCTCTACAAGTATCTGATTACCGGCAAGGATGCGACCCGCCTCGTCAATCGCGTGATTACCCGCGACATCAACAAAGTTAAGGTCGGACAGGTCATCTACTGCTGCTGGTGCGACGAAGAAGGCAAAGTCATCGACGACGGCACGGTTTCGCGTCTCGAGGAAAACGTTTATCGCTGGACCGCTGCTGATCCCAGCCTGCGCTGGTTTCGGCAAAACGGGCTCAACATGGACGTACAGATCGAAGACATTTCCGAGAAGACGGCAGCCCTCGCGCTGCAAGGTCCGACTTCTGCGCGCCTGCTGAAAGAAGTTGCCGAGGCCGACATCGCCAATCTGAAATATTTCCGCGTCACGCGCGGCAAGATTGCCGGAATCCCCGTTGATATCTCGCGCACCGGGTATACCGGCGATTTGGGCTACGAAGTCTGGATTCCGTGGAACGATGCGGTGAAGGTTTGGGATGCGCTTGCCGACAAAGGAAAGCAGTTCGACCTGCACGCTGCGGGAATGCTCGCGCTTGACGTCGCGCGAGTCGAAGCGGGACTGCTGCTGATCGAGGTTGACTACACCAGTTCGAAAAAAGCGCTGATTCCCTCGCAGAAATATTCGCCATTTGAGCTCGGCTTTGGGAAGATGGTCCATCTCGAAAAGGAAAACTTTATCGGCAAGCGCGCTCTCGAAAAAGATGCGAAGACCGGCGTGCCGCGCCAGTTAGTTGGCCTGGAAGTCGACTGGATTGACGTCGAGCAGCTCTACGAACGCTACGGTCTGACTCCGGCCGCGCCGGCGCAGGCTTCTCGCGTTGCGGTGCCTGTGTATTCGGCAGACCGGCAGGTCGGGAAGGCGACGACTACGACGTGGTCTCCGACGCTGAAGAAAATGATCGCACTGGCAAGCATCGAAACCGCGCATTCCAAGCCGGGAACATCACTTCAGATGGAGGTCACAATCGAGGCGATACGCCTCAAGACCAACGTGAAGATTGTTCCACTGCCGTTTTTTAACCCGAGGCGGAAGACGGCGACGCCGGTTTAGTCTTCCAAAGTCTTATGCAGGGACAGCCGCCCTCGGCTGTCCGCCGCGCGTTCCGCGGCTATGGGGCGCTCTATTCAAACAAAGAATCCACAAATTCCTTCGGGTCAAACGGCAGCAGATCGCCAGCTTTTTCGCCCACGCCCACATAGCGCACGGGCAATCCAAGCTCCCGTGAAATAGCAACCACCACTCCGCCCTTCGCCGTACCATCCAGTTTGGTGAGCACAATGCCCGTTACGCCCGCAGACTCCGTAAACATACGCGCCTGCTGCAGGCCGTTCTGGCCGGTGGTGGCGTCCATGACAAGGAGAGTTTCGTGCGGAGCCCCGGGAATGATGCGCTGCGCAGTGCGCCGCATCTTGTCGAGTTCGGCCATCAGGCTCGTCTTTGTGTGCAAGCGGCCGGCTGTATCAACCACAACATAGTCGGATTTGCGAGCGACGGCGGCTTGCAATGCGTCGAACAGCACGGCCGCGGGATCGCCTCCGGTCTTCGTCTTGATCACTTCGGTTCCGGTACGCTGTCCCCAGATTTCCAGTTGATCGATCGCCGCCGCCCGGAACGTGTCAGCGGCGCAGAGCAGCACGTTCTTTCCCTGCGATCGGAACACCTGCGACAGCTTGCCGATTGTCGTGGTCTTGCCCGTGCCGTTGACACCGACGACGAGTATCACTTCCGGCGTTCCATCGACCTTGGCTGCCGGGCGCGAGTTCGCAGCATTCAGGATCGCCAGCAGCTCTTCCTTCAGCAGGCGTTTGAGTTCTTCGATATTCTTGATCTGCTTGCGGTCGGCCTTTTCCCGCAGCTTGCCGAGAACTTCTTGGGTGGTAGTCGAACCCAGGTCGGCGCTGATGAGGGTAGCCTCAAGATCATCGAGGGTGTTGCGGTCGATCTCCTTCCCGAACGAGACGACTTCTTCGATGCGCTCGGCGAGGTTTTCACGCGTGCGCGTCACCGCCTGTTTCATGCGGTCAAGAAAGCCGGTTTTCTTTTCTTCCTCGAGGCTGCCGAATAAGGTCTGAATCATAGAAAGCTCAAACGTTGATTATACGGGCTAGAACGCGGGCAAGATGCCCGCGGGACAGCCGGCGAGACGCCGGCGCTACGTTTTGTTTGACGCTCATGGTTGTCTGTTTGTGGACAGTCCGTCCATCGGCGAACGCTTCCTTTCAATCCTCCACGATCGTCGCGTTGCAATCACAGCACTTCGGTATGACTTGGCGTGGAAGGTCGTATGCTGAGTCTACGTTCGCACCTTCGGGGGGTGTCTCCACATGAAGAACATTGAGAGGTTGCGCCAGGCGGTTTCAGGTTCGTTGGAGGGGTTGAATCTGGCGGAGCAGGCGGAAAAAGGTTGGAAACTTGTGGCGGTCGAGTGGGAGCGGGAAGTCGAGTCAGCTGAGGACCAGTTGCCTTCGGATATTCCGTTCGGGCTACGGATTTCGACGGACACGCAACGGCTGGAAGAAGATCCGAACGAGCGTGAACTTCTGTATTCGCTTATGGAACTCATCGTCCAGGAAGGGTCCTACGCGCGTATTGCCGATGAAATCAACCGGCGCGGATTCCGCACGCGGCAGGGAACGCCATGGAGTCCTGTCTCGATTTTCGAAATGTTGCCGCGGTTGATAGAAGTCGGCCCACATGTTTTTCACAGTGAGGAGTGGCAGAAGCGGCGGCAGCAGCTCGGCGCGGTGGCCCGAACCTAATTCTTGAGATATCGATAGAAGCGGGGACGGCCGCGGCGGGTCCAGTATTCGTTGCTGTAATCGTCCATGACAGGGCCGGAACGCAGGAAACTGAAGAAAGCGTGCTCCGAGGGCCGGATGACGATCCCAACGTGGCCGTGCCAGACGATGAGGTCTGCCGGCTTCGGCTTGGACACACGCTGGAACCCAGCGATTCCGTCGTAGAGATCGTCCGAGGGCGCATAGGCGTATGGGAAGCCTGCGCGTTCGTAAACGGCATGGACAAGGTGCGAGCAATCACGCCCGGCTGGTGGCGTCTTCGATTTGAGGGCGATAGCAACCAACGCGCGGCGCTCGCGGGAGTTCAAGGCGTGTCGTGTCGAGACAGCGGGCTTCGCAGTCCCTGCGCTGTCTTTCGCCCTGCACAGGCACAAGGCCATCCCGCAGAGCAGGACTATCAACGCGGCTTTTGGGCCGTTGCGCATCGTCCAATTTTGATGCGGACCTCGCTCGCTGCGGAGATTACGATTGTTCAGCATTGTTGCAGCTGGCGGGGCCAATGGCGGCTTTTCCTTTCTCATGCCAGGTAGTCGGCCAATCCTTCCACAAAACCAGCACGGGCATGCGAAGATATAGAGCCTACGCTTTTGGCCCATGCAAACTTCGACCCTGCACAAGATCTTCAAGGCATTTCAATACCGCGATTTCCGCCTCATGTGGATTGGGGCATGCACGTCGAGTGTTGGGACGTGGATGCAGATCGTGGCGCAGGGATGGCTTATCTACCGGCTGAGCCATTCGGCATTTCTGCTTGCGCTGGATCAGTTCCTTGCCGGGATTCCGATTTTCCTGTTCACCTTGATCGGTGGCGTAGTGGCGGACCGCACCGAGCGGCGGAAGATTCTGCTGATGTCGCAATGGTTGCAGATGGCCAGCGCGGGAACGCTGACCGTCCTGGTGATCATGGGATTGACGCATGTGTGGCCGATTCTATGCCTGTCTTTCGTCTCGGGATTTGCGCAGGCGTTCGGTGGGCCGGCATATTCCGCGCTGATTCCCACGCTGGTCGATCGCGAGGACATGCCAAATGCCATCGCATTGAATTCGATCCAGTTCAACCTGGCCGTAACGGTTGGTCCGGCCCTGGCAGGAGTCACGCTGGCACACCTCGGAGAGAAGTGGTGCTTCGGGCTCAACGCGGTCTCGTTCATGGCTCCGATCATTTCGCTGTCGATCATCTCAGCGCGATTTCTGCCTCAAAAATCGACGGAGACGATTTTCAATAGTTTGAAGCAGGGGATACGGTTTATTCGGCAGCAGGGAGCGATGGAAGCTCTCATCGTGCTGGCGTTTCTGATGACTTTCTTGAGCATGCCGATGCGGACCTATCTCCCCGTGTTCGTCAAGGATATTTTCCAGCGCGGACCGGAGACGTACGGAAACTTGTTGTCCCTGATGGGGGTGGGGTCGATCTGTGGATCGCTGGGCATGGCGGCGATGGGAAATTTCTCCAAGAAAGGACGCTTCTCGCTGCTGATGCTGATTTGTCTGGGTGCGGGGATTTCTGTGTTCTCTCTATCGCATTCACTGCGCGTAGATTACGTGACGCTGATCATCGTGGGAGCTTCCATGATGGCGGTGTTCGCGACGGTGACGTCGCTCGTGCAGTTGATCGTCACCAACGAAATGCGCGGACGCGTGATGAGCGTCTATAACTGCGCTTTCCGTGGCGGGATGCCGATGGGGAATCTAGTTTCCGGGTGGCTGGTGCCGGCGTTCACGGCTCCCCTAGTGTTGGGAGTAAATGGGTTTCTGTTGGTTATCGTGGCGGTATATTTCCTGGTTGTGCAGCGGAGAGTGGCGGCACTTTGAGAATCGTTTCGTTGCTTCTTCCACTTCGCGCTATTTGACTTCAAACAGAATTCTTGACATCAGGCGGCATCAGACGGGGCTCTTGTCCAGTGCGGCGATCGGGGATGGCGGTGGCGTTGCAGCCATCGGCGCAGTTGCTGCCGTTGTGGTTTGAGCCGTGGTCGCGGCAGGCGGCGCGATCGGACGCTTGATGGTGAAGCGTTGGATCCGGATTTCGCCCCGCTCGCAGACGGCGAGAATCGCCTTAACGGCGTCGGGATCCAGTCGCTTGCCGGAAAGGTTCCTGATGATTTGAAGGGCTTGTTCCTGCGTGTGCGCCTGCTGATAAGGACGGTTGGTCGTCAGGGCGTCAAATGTATCGGCGACCGCGATGACTCGGGCCAGCAGTGGAATCTGGTCACCCTTAAGGCCATAAGGATATCCCCGACCGTCGAGGGCTTCGTGATGAAGTTCGATGCCGGGAAGCATTTCCGCGAGTTGCGTGACTGGGCGCAGAATGTTCGCTCCCTTCGTCGTGTGGGTCTTCATTACTTCGAATTCTTCTTCGGTAAGCGCTCCCGGCTTTTTCAGGATGTGATCTTCGATGCCGATTTTGCCGACGTCATGGAGCTGCGCGGAGATTTGCAGCGTTTCCATGAACGTCTGGTCGAATTTCATTTCCTTCGCAATGAGCAGGGAATAGCGGGTGACGCGGTCGGAGTGGCCGCGGGTGTAGGGATCCTTTTCGTCGACTGCTCCGGCCAGCATCTGGATTGAGCCCATGAAGAGCGCGCGATTTTCTTCGGCTGCGCGCTTGAGATCTTCAACGAAGCGTTCGAGTTCTTCGGACATGGTATTGAACGTCTGCGCCAGTTCGCCGATTTCGGTGCGGCTCCAGAGATGAACCCGCTGCGTAAAATCTCCACGCGCGAGAGCACGGCTGGATTGCGTGAGCACCTGCAAAGGATTGGTGATGCGGCGCGCGGCGAAGATGCTGACGCCGATGCTCAGGAATACGGCGAGCATTGCCAGTAGCCGCGCTGTGCGTTGCATCTCAAAAACTCCGGCGTAGGCCTCGCGCTGCGGCTTCTGCACCACGACCGCCCAGTTCAGCGAGGTGACCGGACTATACGTTCCCAGCATTTCTATGCGCTCGGAGCCAGAGTAAGCGGCAAACTCTTTTGTCTCTGCGAATTGGGCTTTATTCCCGCCCTCGACGAACGAGCGCACGATTTCGAGGTTCTTCATCTGCTGCCCGGTGGCGAATTCAGGAGTTGCTGCCGCGACAAGACGACCTTGTGAGTCCACAACGTACGGCGTCAGGCCTCCGCCAGCGACTTCACGCAAGCCCTTGATCAAGAACTGAAGGTCAACGACAGCGGCGATGGTTCCGAGAAAACGCGACCCGTACTGCACCGGCGAACTAACCAGAAAAATCGTCCGGGAATTCTTGCCCTCGCCGACCACGAGAGCCTGCCCGTTGTAGACGCGTCCGTCGCGCGCCGCAGAGTAGGCGCGCTCAAGTTCGCGCTGAAGAAATGCGTCTGGCACGATACGGCCCGCGGAAATGCCTTTGGCGTCGGAGTTCAACAGGGTCGCGTAGGCGACTTCGTCAGAGGACGAGACGAAATTTTCCAGAAGGGCGCGTAGTTCCGGCGACTCGATGTTTTTGTCGCTGAAGTCGCCTCCGCTCGCAACCTGCATCGCCGAGGACAAATTGGCGAGCATAACTCTCAGCGAACGTTCGTGCTGGGTCAGATCGTCGGCCAACGATCGCGTGACCGTGTTCTGCAGCAGCATTTCGTTGGTCTTCAGGCGGTCGCGATTAATGGCTTCTACCTGTGACGAATAGAAATACATCGGGACAATGCTGATAACGAGCAGCACGCCGAGAATGACGTAAAGAATGCGAATGCGCGCGTGTTTGTGAACGCTGGAGGACAAGAAAATCCCTTCACTGGTCACAGACGCCGAATGCGAAGTGGCGGCGGTTTCAAGGGTACTCACAAAATTCTAACGGGGAATCGGCCAGGAGTTGAGGAAATGCAGGCATGACTACCGTTACGAAAGTTACAGCGAGCAATGACCTTTGGGGCGGGAAGTCGAGCTTTCGGCTATTGCAGCAGCTTTTTCAAGTTTCTCCACTGCACCAAAATCACATGGTTTTCTACCAGCGCGTTCTTGAACTCAGGGCTGGTGATCACGTCGTAGTCACGTTGCCGCCAGGCCGATCCGTAATCGGGATGGTCCACGGAGATGGCCTGAAATTCCGCGTCGTCGTGGGCGAGATGGACGATGAGTTCGGTCAAGCCGGGCTTCAGGTCTTTGATCACGCCGAGATAGAACTCTTTCCAGTCGGAGGCGGGAATGCTTGGCGAAGCTATTGCAATCGAGTCAGGGACTATATCGTTGTCCGAAAGCACCCGCAGTGCCTCGGGAGTACGGAGCGCAAGAAATGGCAGCTTGTATTCATGCGCGATTTTCACGTAAACGGCGAAGAGATCGGGGCGCGCGAACAGCACACCCATGTGGCTGTCGACGTGGGTAGGGCGAATGCCTAAAGCCATAGCATGCTCGATTTGCGCTCGGATCTCGCGCTCGGCTTCCTCGGCTTTGATGTGTTGCACAGCAGGGCCGGTATCGGACCAGAGATAGCCATCGGGATCGAGTAGCGATGGAACCGTATCTTTCGATGCGACTGGGCCCCACCTGTAGGTCTTCCATTCACTGGTCAATGCGAGGTGCAGGCCGAGATCGGCGTCAGGATGGGCTTTTGCGTAAGCGGCAACTTCAGTGAGCCACGGGCAAGGAACAATAATGCTCGCGGATGAGGCTGCGTGCTTATCGAGAGCGTCGAAGCTGGCGGTATCCTGCGAATGGGCGACCGCGAGATCGTCAGCATGGATGATGAGCAACTTGGAATCGGCAGGATAGCCGAGGCGCTCAGCGATGCTCTTGGTCTGGGCGAGCGCGGTCAGAGAAAAGAGAAGCGCCGTTGCGAAGATGCGTATGAATCTGTGCATATTTTCTTCCGTGAATGATGAGTAATTTATCACGCCGTGAAAGGAAGCTGCGATCGCACTCTGCACGTCGCGATAAGCTCGCGCCCTGAGGCCGGCGGGACGCCGGCGCTACGCGGTTTCGCTTTTTCCGCTGCGGGTCATTAGCTCCTGAATCGCTTCGCGCGGTGATTTTCCCTGGTGCAGGATGGCGTCCATCTGCTCCGTAATCGGCATTTCTACTTTGTGGACGCGCGCCAAGCCGACTGCGGCTGTGGTCGTGAAGACTCCTTCTGCGACCATGCCGTGCATTGCGGCAATGATGTCAGGAAGCTTCTTGCCGCGGCCGAGTTCAACGCCGACGCTGCGATTACGCGACAAGCCTCCGGTGCACGTAAGGACGAGATCGCCAAGCCCGGCGAGTCCAGCCATGGTTTCGGCGCGGCCTCCGCAGGCGACGACAAGGCGAGTCATCTCCGCCAGGCCGCGCGTGATGAGGGCAGCGACAGAGTTATGACCGAAGCCGAGGCCATCGCAAATCCCGGCAGCGATGGCGATGATGTTCTTGAGCGCGCCACCGAGTTCCACACCGATTACATCGCGGTTGGTGTAGACGCGGAAGCTGGGACCGCTGAACTCCTGCTGCACCGTACGCAGGAGGGCGGGGTCGTCAGATGCGATCGCAATCGCGGTCGGATCACCTCGCGCGACCTCCTGCGCAAAGGACGGTCCGCTGAGCGCCCCCACCGCATTCTTGTGTTGCAAGACCTGCGCAATGACCTCGCTCATTCGCAGCAGGGAAGTTTCTTCTATTCCCTTGGTTGCGCTTACAACCAGCATGTATGGCTGGATGAGCGGCCGCATGCGCTCGAACAGGCTGCGGCAGTGTTGTGACGGCATGACGCTGACGATGATCTGCGCCGAATCGAGGACGGCTGCGAGGTCACTGCTTGCCGATACCGGTCCGGGAATTTCGCGTCCGGGCAAAAATCTTTCGTTAGTTCGTCGCGAATTGATTGATTCGCAAACATCCGCCTCGTGCGCCCACAGGCGGACGCGATGCGTGCCCTTGCTTCCAAGCACGATGGCGAGTCCGGTGCCCCATGCACCCGCGCCGATGATCGCGATATCGCTCATTGGTGATCCTTGTCCTTCGCCTGCTTCGAACGTATAGATGGTTCGGTTCCCGCCAGCAGGCGCCGGATATTCGCATGATGCCTGGCCACGATCGCCATAGAAGAGAGAGCCATCAGTAGCAGGGACGTCCAGCTTCCGAAATCGTGTAGCATCCACGCAATAAAAGGGAAAATCGCAACAGCGACGATTGACGAGAGCGAGACATATTGGAAAACGAGCCCAACCAGAACGAACATTCCGCTCGCCAGAAGCACAGCTTCGGGGGAAATCATAAGGAACGCGCCCAACGCAGTCGCAACTCCTTTGCCCCCGCGAAACCTAAGCCACACAGGGAACATGTGTCCCAACACGGCGAAGAGCGCTGCTAGCGACGCCCATCGAGCGAGATCAGGCGATGACCACGCCGGAAGTTGAACTGGCAATTGGATTGACGTTGATGAGAACGCGGCTGGATCTATGGCAATCGCGAGCAAGACTGACGCAGCTCCTTTGAGTGCGTCGAGCAGCAGCGTCAGGATTCCAAGGCCCGGAGACTTACGGGAGACGTTGGTGGCACCGATGTTGCCGCTGCCGCTGCGGCGGATGTCCTCGCCACGAAACAAGCGGACGAGAAGATAGCCGAAGGGGATTGAGCCCAGCAGGTAGCTTGAGGCAACGATGATGAGAGCTCGCAACATGGGTGCTTGTGGCAGGTGCGAGGGCGAGACGCCCTCGCAACAGCCGGCGGGACGCCGGCGCTACGAGTACTGTAGCGGGAATCCTGCCAGCTTTGTGTACGTTGATCCTTTCGGCGAGAGTTGGCTTCGGTACAGAAAGAACTCGCGGGGCGTTATGGTCCCAAACTCGGGTTTAGGTAAGGCAGCGAGTTTTTCCTGCAAGCGCTGAAATACGCGATTTGGTTTGTCATTGCTGTGGCGACGAGGAGATCCCGAGCCGCCCGCAGAGCGTGCCAGCGTCAGATGTGGGCTGTAGGGGCGCTTTTCATTTGGGACCTCGAGCGTGCTTGTCCTGGCGTCAATCGAGGCTGCCAGAGTCCCAAGTTCCGGACCTGCCTCCATGCCAACCCAGAAAACACGAGCTGACCTGGCAGTCGGAAAGAATCCATAATCACGAAAATGGATTGTTGCCGCGCCCGCCTGGATCGTTGCAAGCGCATTCTTGATTTGCTCGACCGCCGCATCGGATTGTTCGCCGATGAATTTTAGCGTCACGTGCATAGATTCCGGTTTCATCCAGCGAGCATCGGGAGCGAAGTTGCGCATGCCTTCGACGAAGAGCTTAATCCGTTCGCGGACCGCATCATCAATGTCGAGGGCTACGAAGAGACGCATGAAAGTACCGAAGTGACGAACCTGGGTTTCGGAGCTTTGGCTCATAGCTCATAGCTCTACATCAATGCTCTCCTGATCATATCCAGCGCCATAGTTGAAGCGAAGCGGCGAATGCGTTTGCGGTCTCCTGGAAAGTTGCGCTGGATAACTTCGGTCCCGCGGTCACTTGCGACGGCGTGAAAAACGAGCCCAACCGGCTTGTCCGGGGTGCCGCCGCCGGGGCCGGCTACCCCAGTGATGCCAACCCCCAGCTTCGATTCGCAGCGATAGCGAATGCCTTCCGCCAGCGCTGCGGCCACTTCGCGGCTGACGGCGCCGTGACGGTGAATCATATCCTCGGGGACACCCGCCAATTCGGTTTTCAATTGGTTCGAGTAGACAACCGCGCCGCCGAGAAAGTAACGCGAACTGCCGGCAACGGTAGTGATGCGTTCGGCCAGCAGCCCTCCAGTGCAGGATTCGGCGACCGCGACGGTTGCATTGCGCATTTGGAGCCAGTACCCAACGATCTGCTCAAGTGATTCACCATTCCGCGAGTAGACGGCGTCGTCGAGTTCGTCCTCCACAAGATCGGCGACTTCGTCGGCGCGGGCCTGGGCTGCATCCGGCGTCGGTGCAATTTTCTTGAAATGCAGTTCGATCTCGCCCGCCCCGGCCAGGATGGTGGTTTCAACATCGGGATAGCGCTTATAGATGGGGGCGACCCGCGCATCTACAGCGGACTCGCCAAGCATCGCGATCTTCAACGTACGGGTAAAGATCGCCGCTATGGGGACCTTCACGCGCAATCGCTCCCGTACCTCGCTTTCAAACAACGTCTTCATCTCATGCGGAGGCCCAGGCAGCAGAATGACGATACGTTCTCGCCCGTCGAATTGTCCGCCGAGAAATTGTCCCGGCGCCGTGCCGTTTGAGTTGGGAAGCACCACTGCCCCATCCAGAACATCTGCCTGCTTCGCGTTGTTAGGCGACATCTTCCAACCGCGTTCGGCAAAGCGCTGCTCGAGTCGCGCAATGATCTCCGGATCTCGACGAACAGAGACGCCCATCGCTTCTGCAACGGCTTCACGAGTCAGGTCGTCTTCAGTAGGTCCCAGCCCGCCGCTGAAGATGATGACGTCCGAGCGAAACAACGCGTGCTGCGCGGCGGAGACCAGCAGACGAAGATTATCGCCAACGATGCTCTTGAAGATAACGTCAATACCGAGCAGATGGAGTTGCTCGGTGAGGTAGAGCGAGTTGGTATCCATGCGGTAAGGCGTAAGCATTTCGGAGCCAACCGCGATGATTTCGGCATTCACGCATTAGCAAGTTTAAATGAAAATACGGAAATGAAAACCGCGGAAGGACGCAGCGGGTGGCGAGGGACACGATCACACCACGAAATTGGAGCCCGCGATGTCCCATGAAAGATGGTGCACGGCTCCGATGGTCGCAAGAATTACCGACCGTCCGGGCGCAAAGGCAAGGCCGACAAGTCCCTGGCCCGCGACTTCAAGATTCGCTTTCGCATCGGGAGTGATTCTTACTATGCCGCGAGTGCCTGAGAGCGACGCAGCGACATACATATTGCCGGCAGCGTCGAAGGCAAGTCCCTGCGGACGCCCCAAGCCCCTATAGAAAGTGCTCACGCTTCCGTTGGGATCGATCTTGTAAACGCGGTCGTTTGGCCCGGTAACGAACAGGTTGCCCTGCGGACTGAACGCGAGATGATAGGCCGAGACGCTCATCTCCAGGGTTGCGAAGACAAACATCTGCTGGTCGCGCGCAATCTTGAAAATGGTGCCGTTTCGGTCGCCAACGTATAGGTTCTGCTCGCGGTCAAACGCAATGCCGGTTGCAACACCAAGGCCTTCCGCAAATGTACTCAAAGTGCCGGTTGAGGATACGCGATACACCGCGCCGTCGTATCGCGAGGAAACATACATCTGTCCCTGGGCATCGAAAGCGATCGTAGTGGCATTCATCATTTCGGAGACGAACGGCTTGACGGTGTAATTCGTGTCGATCTTGAAAATTGCAACTGGAACTTTCTGGCCGCGCGATCCCGAAAAGGTGACGTAGATATTACCTTCAGCATCAACCGCAGGATTCGTGACCGGGTGCAAGTTCTCGGCGATCGGGACGGCCACCTTCACGGTTTGCGGATTGCTGACATGCCCGTCGTGCGCGACGACCACCGGACCCGAAGTTGCGCCTTCGGGAACGCGGGTAACAAGAAACCCATCGGAACTCACTACGACCGGGCCTTCGAATTCGCCGAACTTTACTTTCGGGCGAAGCAATTCGTGAGGGCGCAGGCCGGAACCAACGATGCGGACCTCACCTCCGGTGAGCGCACAGGCCGGCGCGACGGTCTCGATGTGAGGTGAGCCGTTGTTGCTTTTCTTGCCGAGGATGCGGTCGGAAAATCCCATGAACAATCTGGAGTTGCAGGTTCCGCGTTGCTGGCCTTAAGGCCAGCTGACTTCTATTTTAATAGATGAAAGTGGAATGCAAACTGCGTCACAATCAGTGCGTAAACGCCTGCCGCAACGTCATCAAGCACAATTCCAAATCCTTCCGGAAGCCGCTCCAGTTGACGTACCGGCGGCGGCTTGACGATATCGAACGCTCTAAAAAGTATAAAACCCGCGAGGAAAGTTTTCCATGAGAGGGGCACGAAAATCAAAGCAATGAGTTGTCCGGCAACTTCATCAATCACGACGAACTGTGGATCTTTTGTCGCGTAGGCGCGAGCCACGTGTGTCGCCGCAGGGATACCAATCAGCGTAACCAGCACCGCTAGCGCGATTCCTGACGGCATGCGGAACCGCACGGGCAACGCATAGGCAATCAATGTCCAGAGCACGACGGTTGCGGCTGATCCCCACGTGCCCGGGCCGGGACTTATGCGTCCAACCCCAAAGAAGGTGGCGATCATTGTCGCCCAAGATGGGCAACGGGGCCGGGATGCCAGAGGGCCTGGTGTGCTGCCGCCAGCCTCAACTTGCTTTGTCGGTTGCATTTCGTAGCGCCGCCGTCCCGGCGGCTGTCTTGCGGGCATCCTGCCCGCAAACCCAGACCCATTCCCACCGCTTCAAGTTTGCCTTCTCGGGATTTCGCTCGACGTAACGGATCGACCGTTCGAGTTCAGACTGATCACGAATCAAGTGATCGTAGTATTCCCCTTGCCAAAATGCGCCTTGGATTCCCAATATCTGGTTTGCCTGCTTGGCCGTGAACGACTTCCAAGAGTGAACGATCTCAGACAACTTGTGCCCCGGAAACACTTTGAACACGACGTGTACGTGATTCGGCATGACGCACCATGCGAACAGCCGATACCGCTTCGCAGCGAAGTGACAGAGCGCATTTGCAACAGCCCCGGAAATCGAAGACTGCTTGAGGTAGCAAGCGCCTGAACCGTTGTCGAGAAATTGTTCGATGGCCGGGCTGGAAAGACGATTCATCTTGCGCAGTTCGTCGGCGCTTAGCGGACGATGCAGTTGCTGTGCGGTTTTGACGATTGCCTGTTTTTCCGACTCGATGCGGTCGAGGACGGCCTTGGGCAGGGAATCGGCCAAACGAAAAGTAACAAAGTAGGCCGCGCCCTCTTTTTCCCAATGGGGGAGCCAGCCGCGGTCGCGAATTTTGACGGTCCCGAAGCGGGGGCGGGACGCCCCCGAGACAGCCGGCGGGACGCCGGCGCTACTGTTAGGCGCGTCAGTGGTGGCTGGGGGCTTTTTCATGGACGATCAATTTGGGCGAGCCTTTACCGCAACAAGCAAGCGTACACCCATAGCTCATTCGTTTCACTTTTCCTCATCTGGATTCTCAGGGGAGTATTCCCGAATTAGTTCGTCTGCGTCAGTCACCGGGGAAGAAATCACATAGTCTCCGGCAGCCCATTTTCCCAGATCAATCGTGCGGCATCTTTCGCTGCAAAACGGGAAGTCCGCGTCGGTGCTTTTCGCCGGCTTCTTGCAGATCGGGCAGCGGAGTTTGATGACGGCTTTGCGCGGCATCGGCTTTATAGAGGGAGGACTTCAGCTTGCTGACTTAGAATCCACATTCCATCGCGTTAGACGATTCTTGCCACCAGGTCGTAGTCATGGGCTTCGGTGATCCGGCAGCGGTAGAAGCGGCCGGGTTCGGGTTTTGAATCTTCTGGAAAATCATTCACGAAAACTTTGCCATCGATCTCGGGCGCGTGCATCGCGGTACGGCCTTCGAGCAGAAGTTCCGTTTCTTCCGATTCACCTTCGAGCAGCAAATCGAACTCGCAGCCGATGAGCGTTTTTTTCTTTTTCTTGCTGATCTGCCGTTGAATCGACATCAGATGCTTGCGGCGGCGTTCGATCTCCCTGGTAGAAAGCTTCTTCTCGAGGTCGTAGGCCCCGGCGCCTTCCTGGTCTGAATAGGAGAATGCGCCCATCCAGTCGAATTGGGCTTCGCGCACGAAATCGCACAATTCTTCGAATTCTCTTTCGGTTTCTCCGGGGAAGCCGACGATGAACGAAGTGCGAAGCGTAAGGTCCGGAATCGTGCGGCGCATCTTTGCGATCGACCGCAGGAAAACTTCAGCGCCGCCGCCCCGCTTCATGCGTTTCAGTACCGAGGCCGAGGAGTGCTGCAACGGCACGTCCATGTAGGAGCAGATCTTCTCGTGTGACGCAATGGTTTCCAGCAGTTTGCCCGTTATCTTATTGGGATATGCGTAGAGGAACCGGACCCATCGCAATTCTTCAATCGCCGCCAGCTTTTCCAGCAGCAGCGCGAGGCCGTCTTTCAGTCCGAAGTCCTCGCCATAGCAAGTCGTGTCCTGCCCGATGAGAGTGATTTCGCGAACACCAGATTGTGCCAGGCGTTCTGCTTCAGCGACGACCGACTCGAACCGCCGCGACCGGAACTGCCCGCGCAACTGCGGGATGATGCAAAATGTGCAGGGATGATCGCAACCCTCGGCGATCTTGATATAAGCCATGTGGCGCGGTGTTGCCAAAATTCGCGGCGTCGTTTCGTCGTAAAGATAGTTTGGCAGATCGCCGATTGCTCCATCCCACGATTCGCGGGAGAAGCGTCCTTGCGCGGCGCGGGCATCGCCCTCCGGTCGGGAACCCAAGATCACAAACGGCGAACGGGTTGGCGCAGGAGCGCCTATCCCGGCGGCAGCGACAATGCTCTCCAACTCGCCGGTTCCGACGACGGCGTCGACTTCCGGAATGTCCTTGCGGATCTGATCGCGGAAGCGCTCGACGAGGCATCCGGCGACGACAAGTTTTTTCGCTTTGCCGCCGGTCTTGTGTGCGGCCATCTCCAGGATCGTGTTGACCGATTCCTGCTGAGCGCTATTAATAAATGAACAGGTGTTGACCACAATCACGTCGGCGTCTTCGGCACGACGCGTGAGTTCGGCCCCGGCACGGGCCAGTATGCCCATCATGACTTCGCTGTCCACCAGGTTCTTAGGACAGCCGAGGCTGACGAAGCCCACTTTCTGGGTACGATTCGGGTGTGCAGCCTGCGAAGGATTTCCCTTTTCTATTTCAGGCAGAACGTCAACAGTGAGGTCTTTTACTGGCATGCAATCTTCTATTTTAGCACTCTAAATTACTCTCTATTCCCAGTGCCCGGCTTTGGCGAGGCGGCAGTATGCGAAGAAATACCTGATACATTCGTGTGCAACCCTCTCTCCTTTTATGGATTTAAACAGGCATTTGTCGTGCTACGCTACCTCTTCCGGATCAAATCATCAGGTAGTCACCTCGCGGGAGGGGAAATGTCTGGCAAACGATTTTGGATTGCGGTCCTAGCGGTCGTGGCCTTGCTGGCCGCATCGGCGCTGGCGCAGGACGAAAAAAACGAAATCGGCGGTTTGCTCGGACGTGTCTTCATCAGCGACCAGGGCATTCAGAACGCAACCTACTTCGATCCGGTTATCCATTCCGGCAAAGGTCTGACCGTCGAGGGTGAGTACGCGCGGCGGTTTCTGGTGACACCGATTTATTCGATTTCAGCGGAAGGCCTGATCGCGTACAACTGGGATGAAAAGCTCAATGCGGGTGAATACGGGCACGCCGTTGTCCCTCTCAACTACAAGCAATTATTTATCGTTCCAGCGGCCAGGGTGAACTTGTTTCCGACGACGGCGGTTTCTCCATGGGTCAGCGTCGGCGCCGGCTTTGGTCATTTCAGCCAGAACTCGATGCTCGACTACAGCGGGGTGAATCCAGGAAAGTCTGCGACGAATGCCGTGATCGAGGGCGGCATTGGCTTAGACGTGAAAGTGTGGAGGAAACTCAGCATACGCGGTGAAGTTCGGGACTACTGGTCCGGAGAACCGGATTTCCCGTTGGCTCCCACTGGGAAATCGCGGCAGCACAATTTCTTTGTGGGTGGCGGAGCGTTCTGGAGATTCTAGCGTTCGTCTCTCACTTTTCCTCTGCAGCCAATTCCACTTCCTCGTACAACTCCGGCAGGCGCTGCGCGTCGTCAGCAGAGTTTCCGAAGCGAGCCGATTCGTAAACGTTCGTGAATCGCAAGACGGGCTCGCGCAGGCGATTATCTTCAATCTTCCTGACGAATTCGTGCGGAGTCTGTGTCGCGCTCTTCTGCACTCCCCGGCGAGCTACCACCCGCGCCATGCGGCCGTACCACATGGTGGCGGCCTGCTCGGGCGACCGTTCCGGATGCGCGCGCAACCACATTTCGTGCAGCCAACGTGCCATTCGCCCCAGATTTCCCAATAGCAAGAGCACCAATGCAACGACTGCACCGGCGAAACCCCATCGTGCGGGGGAGTTTTCGACCCGGTCCTGACTACGGCGCGCCCACTGCAGCATCGCAGCGTACTTATTCCGTGCCCATTTGCGCGCGTTCTCCCAAAGATTGCGCGTGCCGCTGACTGCGGCATGCCCGAGCACATATTGGTGCGACGTGTCGTAGCTGACAATCCAATCGCGCCAGAACGACGCCATCGCGTCTACATAAAGCGATAACCGTTCCCATCCTTGAGGCGTTCCCGCGCTGCCCCCCGGCGTAGGATCGAAAGTCTGCCAGCCGTATCCGGGAAAGTATGCCTCCACCCAGGAATGCGCGTCCTTTGCGCGGACTACGTAGTTCCCGGTGATGTCATTGAACTCATCGGTGCGGAATCCATTCACCACGCGTGAGGGAATACCAAGCGTACGCAGCATGACGGCCATGGACGATGCGAAGTACTCGCAATGCCCCTGCTTGCGCTCGAAAAGGAAGTTCGCGATGGGATCTCTTACCTTCGTGCGCGGTAATTCCAGCGTGTAGCCGTAGCGCGTGCGGAGATGGTTTTCGATCGCCGCTGCCCTATCGAAGTCATTGTTTGCAGCGTTCGTGATCTCTTCAGCCAGACGTGGAATTCTGGGGTCGAGCTGCGGCAACCGAAGATATGTCGAAAGGATATTCGGCGGATAGCTGCGGCCTGCGGACCGCAATTCCGCAGGCGATGGCATCGCGATGTTCGAGGTCGCTTCGTAGCTTCCGATAGCGTGCTGGGTGTCGAAATCGTAGACGGCCCCGCCGGAATCCACGGCCAGCAGCCGGTAATCGCCTTTGACGCTTCGAGCCCACGGAGCGAGAAAAAACACGTTCGTTCCGATGGGCTCCATCAGAACGCGATAGTGGATCAGAATTTCTCTTGCGCGGCTGCGCGTGACAAACGAAGTCAGGGCCGGATTGGGATGGGGAACCGCAAAGCTGTTGTCGGGTTGGCGCTCCAGGACTGCCTGGTCCCGCGGATTCGACCATGCGTATCCGTCGAAGTTGGCCAGAGCCAGTCCACGCCAGTGCAGGTCGTAGCGCCCGATATTGTCGCCGTCGATCTGAATATGCATTACGACGGCGTTGGATTGCTGGATTTGTCCGATCTGGCCAAGCTGCACACGTTCGCTGAAGCCGGTTGAGAGATCCGTGCCAAAGGAATATCCGCCCATATAGCCGGCCGACATTCGCGGCATGATGAAAAACAATGCTGTGCCGCTGATGAGAATGAGTACCAAGAGGCCTGGAGCGATCTTTGCCAAGGCGAATGCCAGATGGCGATGCTCCCACGGATTCGCTGAATGCCTCGCTTGCACATTTGCGGCCTGGGCGGATCGTCGCATTTCCATCAATACGAATGTCGCGACGGCCATCAGCATGAACGCGGAAAACGCAAGCAGAAAGACGCTGTCCACGGTCAGCACCGCTGACGCCAGGATCATCAGAAACGCGAGGATTGCGAGCGTGATGTTGTCGCGTTCACGGCGCAGCGAAAACATTCGGATTACAACGCCGAAGAGTGCAAGGTGCACTGTCGCCGGCATGAAGCTGCGCGAGAAGGCGAGGTAGTCGATCGCGAAAAACAGGAAATAAGCGATGGAAAGCGGGGTGGTCCAGCGGTCCGAAATGACCAGTTTGCGGCGTTTGGCCAGGAGGTATCCGCGAACTGCGAGGGCACTGGTCACGAGAACCGTCGCCGGCAGATCGACGCCGCCGGTAGCGCACAATGCTCCAAACCCAGTTAACACAAGCAGATATAACGATAGCTCGAAGTAATGGTCTATCGCCTTGGGAAGCGAAACGATAACGGTTTGGGGTGAGGCAGCAGCCATGCGTAATGGACTATTGTTCGACAGCAGGCGCAGGAAAGGAAGGGCCCAATAACGAATTCTTGCACCAAAAGTCACTTGCGTCACCGGATCTCGGTTTGATTGAGAATCTGGTGACCTGGTTGCACTTCCGCCCATATCCGACGAACAGAGCTCCGCGGCTCCTGCAAAAGGTGACACTTCAGATTAGCAGGCTGTTCGCGCATGATAGATTTTTCTGAATGCCTGCGCACGAGTCTGATGAACGCCTCCTTCGCCGTGCGCTTGACCTCGCACGCCAGGGCATCGGGCTGGCGTCTCCCAATCCCTATGTCGGCGCAGTAATAACCGACAGTCATGGCGAGTTCGCCGGTACGGGGACTTACACCTACGCAGGCATCAAGCACGCGGAGATATTGGCTCTGGAAGCCGTTGCGGAAAAGGCGCGAGGCGGAACGCTCTATATCAATCTCGAACCGCATGGGCATCAAGGGCGAACGCCGCCTTGCACGGACGCGTTGATCAAAGCTGGAATTCACCGCGTCGTGGCGTCTATGGCTGATCCGAATCCGAAGGTCAGTGGAAAAGGATTCGATCAACTTCGCGCGGCAGGAGTGCAAGTTGAGGTTGGCGGGCTGCAGGATGAAGCCCAGAGACTGAATGAGGCTTTCGCCCGCTACATTGGCCATGGAATGCCATTCGTGACGCTAAAAGCGGCGATGACGCTTGACGGCAAAATCGCACCTCCGCCTGCGGAAGTCTTGCAGCAAAGTGCGGGCGCGCCCGCGGAAGGATGGATCACGAGCGAGAGCGCGCGGGCTCACGTGCAGGAACTTCGGCATCAGCATGATGCTCTGATGGTGGGTGCGGGAACGATCCTGTCGGACAATCCGTTGCTCACCGATCGCAGCCGCCGTCCACGGCGGCGTCTACTATTGCGAGTGGTCCTCGATTCTCGTTTGCGGCTGCCGGTGGAATCGCGACTGGTGCAGGCCGTCGCTAAGGAACGCGGCAATGATGTGATTGTTTTTCATTCTTCCGGCGACTCGCAGAAGCAGGCGCAACTCGAAAACCTCGGAATTCGAGTCGAGAAGATCGCCTGTACCGCGCCGGACGGTCGTCCTGATCTGGCCGCGGTTCTTCGACGGCTCGGCGAATTAGAGATCACCAGCGTAATGATCGAAGGTGGCGCGACGGTGAATTGGGCTGCGCTGGCGGGGAAGTTGGTGGACAAAGTTTTCTTGTACTACGCGCCCAAGATCCTTGCGGGCACGGGCTCGATTCCGTTTGCCGCCGGCGTCGGATTCCGGCACATGAACCAGGCCGCGCAGGTTAAGGATATCCGGTTGCATCGCTTTGGAGAGGATTTCGCGGTGGAAGGATACCTGCGTGATCCGTATAACGAATAAGGACTCTCCGCATTCCTGAGACACGGAGTCACCGAGAAAACAATACGAGTTTTCTCCGCATTTCCGTGCCTCGGTGCGGAAGCAGCGGTTTATCTAGCGGTTTATCTGAGGAGACCTTCATGTTCACCGGCATCATAGAAGAAGTGGGTCGCGTTGCGCGCATCGAACAGCGAGGCGAGAACCGCCGCGTTACGATCACTGCTGAACAGACTCCGAAAGAACTTAAAACCGGCGACAGTGTCGCCGTGAGCGGCGTGTGCCTGACTGCGCTCGACATCAAGTCAGGATCATTTTCTGCCGATTTGGCGCCAGAGACGTGGGAACGTACCTCACTTTCTCGCATCCACGAAGGCGTGCTGGTGAATCTGGAATTGCCGATGAAGGCCAACGGCAGATTTGGCGGGCACATCGTGCAGGGTCACGTTGACGGCGTGGGAACGCTCATCGGGCTGGAGCGGATCGCGGAATCAGACAATTGCTGGCTGAATATCGAACTGCCGGAAGAGATTGAGAAGTACACGGTCTACAAAGGCTCAATTTGTATCGAGGGCATAAGCCTCACCGTCGCAAAGTTGGAGCGGGAGCGTTGCACGGTTGCGATCATTCCCCACACCGTGGAAATGACGAACCTGAAGTCGCTGAAGCCGGGCGATCCAGTAAATCTCGAGGCGGATTTAGTTGCGAAGTACGTAGAGAAGATGATGAAGGGCGCCGGGGAGAGTTCGCTGACGATCGAAGACTTGGTCGAACAGGGCTTCTGATTACGCTTCCAGCTTTAATTCATCCAATTCCAGAAATTCCCGAATAATCGGCTCGGAGGACTTCTCCATGTCGGGGTATGTTCCGAAGAAAATCGCCCTGCCCTCGTGCAGGAAGACCACGCGCTCCGCTAACTTCTTAGCCAGTCGCATGTCGTGGGTAACGACGATGCTGGTGAGATTCAACTGAAGCTTCAGACGCTTGATGAGATCGCCGAGGAGTTGCGCCATCAGCGGATCCACCATGGTCGTGGGCTCGTCGTAAAGGACGCACTCCGGGCGCGCAGCCAGCGCTCGGGCAATCGCGACAGAACGCTTCATGCCAGTCGAAAGATCGGAGGGCAGAAGGTCGCGCATCTCCTGAACGCCGACCATTTGCAGAAGGCCGTCCACAATCTGGTAAATCTGGTCTTCGTCTAGTTCCTGCGTTTCGCGCAATGGAAACGCAACGTTCTCGCCGACCGTGAGAGAGTCGAAAAGCGCTCCATTCTGGAAAACCATGGTGACCTTTTTGCGGATGAGCTCCAACTGTTCTTCGGAATAGTCCGTGATGTCCTCGCCCGCGACAATGACCCGTCCCGAGTCCGGCTTCAGAAAGCCCATGATGTGATGGAGCGAAACCGATTTGCCAACGCCGCTTCGCCCCAGGATGCAAACGGTCTCAGCCGGAAGCACGTCAAAGCTGACGTGATCGAGCACCGCATTGTCGCCGAATGCCTTGGAGACGTCACGGAATTCGATGTAGGGCCCGAGTTTGGCATCGGTAGCCAACTAAGCAAGCTCCGCTCGAGGCTCTTACCTTATCAAATCCAGGCGGTGAATTACTCGGCCTGGTATTTTGCAAACCAGAAGAACGCGTCAAAACGACAAACAGCTTTAACCTGCAATCTTGCGGAGACTTTTCTCTCCAAGTCAAACATCTCTACACTCTCACAAAATATTACATTGCGCGCGGCTTTTTCGGTTGACCATGCATGCTCTTTAGTGGCTAACTTACCGATGCCATCGCCATGGATGGCCGTCAGGCGCGGAATACGAGTGTCATTCACCATCCTGACGTTTCTATGAGTAGCTCAACAAACGCTTCCAAAAAATGAGGAGATCGTAAATGCGAGTTGTATCTTTTGCCCGCTTCTCAGCCATTGCCCTGGCACTATTTATAAGCGCGAATGTTGCGCTTGCCGAAGGCGCGCATACACGCGCGCTAATCACTTCGCCCGTCAATGAAGGCAGCCGTGTAACGCTGTCTGGCAACACACATCCTGCCGCGACCGCAGAAAACGACCGAGGCCGCGTGTCCGACAGCCTGCCCATGGAGCACCTGCAATTGTTGTTACGTCGTCCGGTGGAGCAGGACCGCGCCCTGGATAAGTACATCACCGACCTGCAAACGCCCGCATCGCCCAACTATCACCGCTGGCTAAGCGCGCGCGAGTTTGGCGACCAATATGGTCTCGCCAAAAGCGATGTTGATGCGATCTCCAACTGGCTGCAGGGTCATGGATTCCAAGTCAACGTGCGCTATAGCAACGGAGTGTTGATCGATTTCTCCGGAACCGCCGGCATGGTGCGCGATGCCTTCCAGACAGAAATTCACTATTTACAGGTCAAAAGCGAGACGCATATCTCGAACATGAGCGATCCGAAAATTCCGGCAGCGCTGGCGCCGGGAGTGATGGGAATTGTGTCGTTGAATGACTTCCGTCCCCACCAGAACTACAGGAAGAAAACGGACTTCACGACGATATTGAACGGATCCACGTTTTATCTGGTCGTGCCGGGCGATCTGGCCACGATCTACAACCTGAATCCTCTGTTCAGTGAAGGTATTTCGGGGCAGGGCCAGACGATTGTGTTGATTGAAGATTCCGACATGCGTGCGAATGACTGGCATGCCTTCCGGCAAACCTTCGGGCTCAATTCCTTCAAAGGCGGAAATCTCATTCAGGTAAATCCTGCGTCTTCAGGCACCAATAACTGCAAAGATCCGAAGTTCACCGGGGCCAATGAAGAAGCCTCTCTCGATGTGGAATACGCAAGCGCAGCGGCGCCAAGCGCGACCGTTGAATTGGCGTCATGCGCAGATACCACGACATTCGGTGGACTGATTGCCATTCAGAACCTGCTGAATGCCAGCTCAGCCCCGCCGGCAGTCATGAGCATGAGCTATAGCCTTTGCGAAGCCGAGAGTGGCGCAACGTTGAAGGCTGCTTTCAACTCCGCATTCCAGCAGGCCGTTACCGAAGGTGTTTCGGTATTCGGTTCCTCCGGTGATGCGCTCGCGTCGGAATGCGACCGTCCATTCCCCGCTTCGTTTCACGGAATCGCCATCTCGGGGTGGACGGAGACGCCGTATAACGTCTCAGTCGGTGGCACGGACTTTGCCGACACCTTCATGGGTGAGAACAGCACTTATTGGAGCGCGACCAACAGCCCAACGTTCGAGTCCGCACTGTCCTACGTTCCCGAGACGCCATGGGACGACTCGTGCGCGACCCAGTTGGTTTCGACCGCTCTTGGGTTCTTGACCCCTTATGGCTCGGACGGTGCCTGCAACAGCACAGTCGGGTTTGAGGAATTCCTGAACACAGTCGGTGCTGGCGGTGGGCCTAGCGAATGTGCGACTGGAACTCCATCCGTAGGTGGAGTCGTCAGTGGTACGTGCCAGGGCTATGCCAAGCCGTCATGGCAGAACGTTCTGGGAGTGCCCAACGATGGAGTGCGCGATACGCCAGACGTTTCGTTGTTCGCGGCCAATGGCGTATGGGCGCACTACTATCCATTCTGCGCCACGATCGGCGGAGGTTCGTGCGCGGGTACGCCCGACACCTGGCCCGGGGCGGGCGGAACGTCGTTCTCGTCCCCCATCATGGCCGCCATGCAATCGCTGGTGAACCAGAATGCCGGAGGTCGCCAGGGTAATCCGAACGTAGTCTATTACGCCCTGGCCAATACAGAATACGGAACGACCGGCAGCACGGATTGCAACTCTACTCTGGGCAACGCCACGGCCAGCACATGCGTCTTCTATGACGTAACGCTGGGCGACATCGTTGCGCCGTGCAATTCGCTGCAGGACCGCAACTGCTACGATCCTTCCGGGAAGATCGGCGTGCTCTCGACGTCGAACTCGTCGTTTGAGCCGGCCTATGCCGCGGCTACCGGGTATGACATGGCAACGGGTATTGGTACTGTCAATGCCTTTAACCTTGTTCACCAGTGGTCCACCGCTGCTCCTAAGGCGGCGTGGGACAAACGCTGAACAGGTTTTCGTTTTGGCTCCGATCTGGGTGCGCGAAAGCGCACCCTTTTTTGTTTGATTTCCCTCCCGAGCAACCGCATTGACAACCTTTTGACATTGACTCCTGAGTTTTGACATTTCTCCGCAGACAGGCGCGCATCCTAGCGGGCCGTTGCCACGAGTGCCGAAGTCCTTCTCGGTTCTGGTGCACAATCCGCAACAAAACCGTCCGATCTCACCACCAAAGGAGTGGAAATCCATGCCTGACTCCCTCACTATTGCGAAAAAGTCTGCCGGCCGCCGGTCTTTCCTCAAAACAGGACTCGCTACCGGCGTCGCCGGAGCTGGAGCTGCGGTTCTGGCCAATACAAAACTCTTCTCACAAACGAGCAGCACTGGCAGTATCACGAAGGGCGATGCAGCGTTGTTACGTTTTGCCGCAGCCGCCGAAATTCTGGAAGCCGACTTCTGGATTCAATACAACGAACTGGGCGGGATCCAGGACAGCGAAGTTCCCGGGGGAAGCGGAAATCCTGCTTACACTGCAAAACTCGAACTGCTGGATGAGGATTTTTCCCAATACATCCACGACAACACGGATGACGAAATCACGCACAACACCTTCCTCAACGCCTACCTCGAATCCAAGGGAGAAGCGCCAGCTAATCTCGATCAGTTCCGCACGTTGCCGGGCAGCACCGCCACTGGATCGAGCGGTATTCCGCGCCTCACCAACCTCACCCAACTAACGCTCGATACCAGTTGGTACACGCGTTATCGGGATGACTCGCACAATCCTGATCTTGACCCGAATCATGTCTTCCCGCAGGCCGTACCCGGATTGCACAAAGGCCAATTCACCGCAATTCCTCGCACCGATGATGACCTGACGCCCGACGCTCACCTCCAAGCCATCGCCAACACGGCTGCCTTTCACATGCCGACCATCGAGCAGGGTGGGAACAGCCTGTATCCGTCGATGGCGCAACGTGCCAGCAGTGTAGAGGTGTTGCGCATCCTGATTAGTATTGGTCCAACTGAAACCATGCATTTCCAGACCTGGTCTGATATCGCAGGCGCGGCGGTAGACGATCCCATCGCACCTTTGACTGATCCGACGAACGGGCTGACCTTTCCCAACCTGAATGATCCACCGTTCGGAGGAGAACTCTTCACTACGAACCTCATCATGCCTGAGCCTTGCCCATTCCTGAGCCGGAAGCTTCCTCGTTGCTCGGTCATTCGACCCACGAATACCAAGAACGCAGCACAGAGTGTCGTAAGGTTCCTGACGGACATGGGACTGTTTATTGGGCAGCCGCAGGCGTTTCATCAAACTCTGCACCAGCTCGCCGCGGCAGCGGACGCTGCTCAGCGCGGGATGTAGGAGTCAGAGAAACAGCCCGGTTCCAAGCTTCGCCGGTTGCGGCTGGCGCTTGCGAAGTGGGGAAAGTGGGTCCATTGCGAGGGGCGCCGAGTCTGACGCCCCTCGCTTTTTTGATGTCAGCGGTCCTGTTGTGCTTCGGTCAGGTCGCGCGGGGTATTCAGGTTGCGGAATATCCAGGGAGAGAATCCTGCACTCTGAAGATCATCATTAGTAATCACTAGCGGCTGTGCTTCATCAAAAAGAGGACCAATCTTGTAGCGGCCATCGCGCAATGCTTTTTCGGCTATCTCCGCAAACTGTTTTCGATAGATCGCGCAGAGTGGTTGCCAGCCCTCTTCCGTTCGGACAACCGTTACGATTGCCTGGCGCGCAGATCGGGCGCGATGAATCAGGTACAGCAAAAACGCCAGAGAGACGAAAGGAACATCTACAGCGAGGACCAGATTCAGCTCGGCTTGCGATGCCTTAACCGCGGCGTGAATTCCTCCCAGCGGACCACAATCTCGATAGATGTCCTGTATAACGGGCGCGAAGTGCGAATACTTCGCAGGATCGCCGACGATACGAACTTCATCCGTAATGGAATGGGCGAGCTCAAGCATGCGGGTGAGCAGCGTGCGGCCATCAAGGATGACGAATGCTTTGTCCGCGCCCATCCGTGTGCTTTTGCCCCCTGCGAGAATGAAGGCGGCAACGTCGCGAGCGGGCTGGTTCATAGAGGCATGATAAATGCGCAAAAGGGTATGGCTATGCGACCAAAGCCTTGGTCGGGCGAAAAGGCAAATGAACTGCCGGTGGAAACCCTCCGTCCCGGCATCCATAACCGTTCCGCTCGGCCAGAGCGCTCTAAGTATTGGATACTGAAGGCTAATCCGCTCATTCCAGATGCTTTGCCTGAGCGCCAAAGTGCGCCATAACACGAAGGTAACCTATCCAACCCGGACTCTTCGAGCGATGATGGGCCTGCGGTTCTAGGTTCGCTGACCGGGAATTACATCATGGCGCAAAAATTCATGGATGTGCTTATGCTTGGGCGCTGCTCCCACGAGTTCTCCTGGCCGAGGCGCGCCTCGGACGGTGACTATTACCAGGTTTGTCTTCTATGCGCTGCGGAATACAAGTACGACTGGACGACCATGCGCCGTACCGAGCGCGTGGAGCGCGCAAAGGCAGAAATTGGTGCGCGGCGAGGCCATATCCGCGAGAAGCGGCCGTCCTGGGTACCCCGCGCGCGGAGATTGAAGCTCGATACTCCGTTACGCTATCGCGTGAACAAGACCAGCACGTGGTATGAAGGCGTAATCGACAATCTCAGCCAAAGCGGCGTTCTGTTCAATGGCCCGCAACCATTGCCCTTGAATGCGTTAGTCGAGATGGTATTTGAGATGCCGGAGGAGATCTCCGGACAGAAAAACAGCAATGTGGTCTGCCAGGGCCGCGTCATGCGCGCCAAAGATGCGGGTTCCGAAGGAGAGTCCGCAGCGCTGGCAGCCTCAATCGTCGACTACAAGTTCATCCACTAAAAACATAGATTCCGCGGTCGCCTCCGTCATTCGTTCACCTCGAAGTGCGAGGCTAGTCATCGCTGCAACCGCAGGGACACCGCTTCATTCACGTCTGCACAAAAACCTCAAAGCATCTAAACTGTAACCAGCGAGGCTGGCGCCCTCGTCTCAGCTAAATCAGGAGTCGAGTATGAAAAGAACTCATGTCGGTGTGTTTCTGCTCGTTGTGGCGTTGATTCTGAGTGTAGGCTGCACGAAAAAAGCAGACGATGCCAAAGTGACCGCAGAAATCCAGAGCAAATTCAGCCAGGATTCGGCTCTTGGAGCGAAGCAGCTTTCGGTTGAAGCTGACAATGGAATCGTAACGCTTTCCGGAACAGTGGACAACGACGCGCAGCGCGAGGCAGCAGGAAAACAGGCTGCGTCTGTAAATGGCGTCAAGACTGTCATCAACAACCTGCAGATGGCGGGCGCACCGTCCGCGCCGGACGCGATGATGGCAGCGGCGCCTGCGCAAGTTCCGTCGCAACAACCTACGCCAACGGAAACGGCCGGCGCCCCTGCCCCGGCGGACAAGCCCAAACCGAGTGCGCCGAGAAAATCCAGAAAGTCGAGCAAGGCCCAGTCTATGGATTCGCAGAGTGCGCGATCTGATTCGAGCCAAATGGCATCCACTACTCCACCGCCCGCTGCTCCGGATTCAACTCCGGCCCCAGTAGACAACACGCCCCCACCGCCTCCTCCACCGCCGCCGCCAAAGAAGTTCATCATCGATCAGGGGACGCAGTTGACGGTGCGATTGGTCGATCCGATCGACAGCGAAAAAAATCAGACGGGCGACACATTCCACGCCACGCTGAATGCTCCCCTGACTTCTGATGGAGAAGAAGCCGTGCCTTCCGGCGTTGAGCTTACCGGACATCTGGCCGATGTGAAGAGTGCCAGCCGATTTGCTGGACAGTCGGCAGTTGTCTTGCAACTCGATAGCTTGAAGTCCGGCGGAAAGTCTTACAGCATCCAGACCGATCAGTACACGAAAAAAGGCAGCTCTCGCGGGAAGAACACCGCTGAAAAAGTTGGCGGAGGGGCAGTGCTTGGAAGCATTATCGGTGCGCTGGCCGGTGGCGGGAAAGGCGCCGCGATCGGCGGCGCCGCGGGTGCAGGCGTTGGCGGAGGAGTTCAGGCCGCGACCAAGGCGGAGCAGATCAAGCTGCCATCGGAGACTGTTCTGAATTTCACATTGCAGGCGCCGGTTACAGTTGTGCAGGTGCAGGGTACTGATGCGAACCGAGAGAAATTGGGAGATTCGCAGTAACTCTGGCATCTGGAAATCGAAGTCCCCACTTCCTGCGAGTGGGGATTTTTTTGTTCAGCCATACGCGCGTTGGCCGCTCTGGTCATCAACTTCGCAATGCTAGAATGATTCAGGTCAGGTATCGGTCTCACGCGACGTACTCCCGCCAACCCCGCCAGATCCGGAAGGAAGCAACGGTAACGGGCTCTTGCGTGTGCAGTGAGTCCCCGGTACCTGACTTAATACATTTCCCAGGCGACCCCGGCATCCTCGCAGCCGGCAGTTTCTAAACCTCCGATTACCAGGTTTTACACTTCCTTATTACTATTTTTGCGCAAGAACGGATTCTCCGCGCATCTTAAGTAGTGACGCGTTTGTTGTTGACGCATCCACGAGGGAGAAACTATGAAGCGCCGAGCCAATATTCCTGAGCCAACACCCCACGTGATCATCCGCGTATCCGGAAAATTGTTTCGGGGACACTTGAACTATCTCGATCAACTGGTGGACTCCGCAACGGAATGCCAGTTGTGGCCGCTGCTCAGCCTCGCCCAACTGGAAGAACTGGACCGCGACGCGTTGCTTTACTTAATGGACGGCGAAAAGCGCCGCTTTGAAATTGTCTCCTGCCCGCATTTTGTTCGCAATCAGATGGAAGATGAAAGGCATCGGGCAGCAGCGTAACGTTTGATGCGCGCAGTTAGACTTTCTTCTTTCAATCCTTCACAATAGCGTTTCGTTATTCACAGAGGAACGCATTGAGCAAACCGATTCGCGCCAAAATCAGCGCCTTGGGTACGTACGTCCCGCCACGCCTTCTCACCAACGCCGACCTTGAAAGGATGGTCGACACCAACAATGAATGGATCATGAGCCGCGTAGGGATCCGGGAGCGTCACGTAGTAGATAAAGGCGTCGCCACCAGTGATCTCGCAGTTGAAGCCGCGAAGAAGGCACTGGCAAATCGCGGCCTGGCTCCGACGGATATCGAGGCCATCATCGTGGGAACGGTCACGCCCGATATGTTGTTTCCCTCCACCGCCTGCGTCGTACAAAATAAGCTCGGTGCGAAAGGGGCGTGGGGATTCGATCTCTCGGCGGCATGTTCGGCGTTTATTTATTCGTTGCAGGTGGGTGCACAGTTTATTGCCAGCGGTGCTCATAAACGCGTGATGACGATCGGTTCCGATGTGATGTCTTCGATCATTGACTATACCGACCGGGCTACGTGCGTGATCTTCGGTGACGGCGCCGGTGCTGCCATTCTGGAACCGGCAGAGGATGATTCGGTCGGGATTATTGATTTTATCCACGAAGTGGACGGTTCGGGCGGGCAGTTTCTTTACATGCCTGGTGGAGGCAGCCTGAATCCTTCGTCGAAGGAAACGGTCGAGAAGAAGATGCACTATGTCCATCAGGATGGCCAGCAGGTTTTCAAGTTCGCGGTCCGCAAGCAAACCGAACTTTGCTTAAAGCTGCTCGAACGCAACGGACTGAAAGGTTCTGATATCGATGTCTTCATCCCACATCAGGCGAACCTGCGTATTATCAATGCCACGGCAGAGCGCCTCGCTTTGCGCCCTGAGAGCGTGATCGTCAATATCGACCGTTATGGCAACACGACGGCCGGAACGATTCCACTGGCGATGAATACCGCGATCGAAGAGGGAAAACTGAAAAAGGGAAGTCTCGTGCTGCTGGCTTCGGTGGGCGCGGGATTCACTATCGGCGCAACCCTGCTGCGCTGGGCATTCTAAGAACGGACATCAGACCTCAGACCAGCACCAAAGCAGGTGCTAATCTTATCGCTGTCTGAAATCAGCAGTCCTGAAGTCCGGCGCCTCGTATCTCCATGACGTTAGTAACGCGTCTAAGCGCTTTTTAAACGCGAGGCCCAGCCCCGCCCTGTTATGGTCGTCGCACGTTCGCCCTCACGTAGCGATGCCGGCGAACGTGTAAGCCTATGAGACATCCTGTCTGCTTATTCCTCTTAGTGATGTTCAGTTTGCTCGGGGCCTACGCCCAGCAGACAGACCCTCGCGAAAGCAAGCTAACGGTCCTCGAGCGGATGTGGAATGAAGCTCAGGTCCATCGCGACGCCGCCGCGCTCGACGAGTTGGTCTCCAGCCGTTTCGTGAACACCGAATACGATGGCGAAGTCAGTGACAAGCAAAGGTTTCTTTCCGACATCAAAGACCCGCGTTTCAAGCCGACCGTAGCGAACATTCAAGATTTGAAGATGAACTTCTTCGGCGACACTGCTGTGGTCACCGGTGTCTACCACACGCAGGGAACCTACCAAGGCAAGCCCTACGATCACGTCGGACGCTTTACTGACACCTGGGTGCTTGAGATGGGCAAATGGCAGTGCGTCGCGAGCCACACCAGTTTGCTGAAGAAGTAATTCTCGAAGGCCCTATGTGAATCCGGTGGTCGCGGCGCTGGTGGATTATTTCTTTGGCGGTGAACCCATAAGCCGCTTACTCGCTAGAGGACAAAGCACGGCAAGTCCGTTGGCACGATTGTAAGCCTGATCGGTGATCACAAGTGCGGTGCGCCTTCCGGCCTGCTCTCGACCGGCCTGCGGACCGAAATCAAGCCATGCAATGTCGCCCGCATCGGGGACAATGTATATACCAACCCGTGTCTGCCGTTACGGCCTGGTCATCTTCTCCGGTTTTACGAGTTGATCGAACTCTTCTCCAGTAAGGAATCCCAGCTTCAGCGCAGCTTCTCTAAGGCTTGAATGCTCAACATGCGCCGTGTGAGCGATCTTGGCCGCGTTGTCGTATCCCACTTTGGGAGCGAGCGCGGTGACCAGCATCAACGAGTTCTTCACATACCAATCCACCTTCGCGCGATCGACTTCGATCCCTTTCAACATGTATTCGACATATCCATGGCAGGCATCGGTGATCAGCGTGACCGAGTGCAGGAAGTTATAGATGATGACGGGCTTGAAGACATTCAGTTCGAAGTTGCCCTGCGATCCGGCGAATCCCACGGCCGCGGTCGCGCCATGAACCTGCACGCACACCATCGTCATCGCTTCGCACTGCGTCGGATTTACTTTCCCTGGCATGATGGATGATCCGGGTTCGTTCTCCGGGATCGTTAACTCTCCCAATCCGCAGCGCGGGCCGGAAGCTAGCCAGCGAATGTCGTTGGAAATCTTCATCAGCGAAGCGGCCAGTGTTTCCATCGCGCCTTGGGCGAAGACGATCTCGTCATGGGCGGAGAGAGCAGCGAACTTGTTCCCATGTGAGCGGAATGGAAGACCACTGAGTTCGGAAATCTTCTTCGCTGCGCGCTCGGCAAACTCAGGATGAGCGTTGAGGCCGGTTCCAACGGCGGTTCCTCCGATGGCAAGGTCGTACAGACCGTCAAGCGTTTGCTCCAGCCTCTTGATGTCGCGCTCCAGCAGGTTGGCCCAGCCACCGAACTCCTGACCGACGGTGAGGGGCACTGCGTCTTGTAAGTGCGTGCGCCCGATCTTCACGATGTTCTCGAACTGTTTTGCCTTGGCAGCAATTGCATCGCGTACGGTCTTGATGGCCGGAATCAGCGCATTCTTTACGCGGTCGGCTGCGGCGATGTGCATGGCCGCCGGAAACGTGTCGTTCGACGACTGCGACATATTGACGTCGTCGTTAGGGTGAATTGGTTTCTTCGATCCCATTTGGCCGCCGGCGATCTCGATGGCGCGGTTGGAGATCACTTCATTTACGTTCATATTCGTCTGCGTGCCGCTGCCTGTCTGCCAGATTCGCAACGGAAACTGATCGCTCAGCTTGCCGGAGATGACATCATCAGCCGCCTGCGCAATCAGCTTTGTCTTGTCGGCGGACAGTTTGCCCAGATCGTGATTGACCAGCGCGCAGGCCTTTTTCAAAATACCGAAGGCGCGAATCAGTTCGGGCGGCATCGTATCGAGCCCGATGTTGAAATGCAGGAGCGAGCGCTGGGTCTGGGCTCCCCAGTAGACATTCGCGGGAACTTCGATTTTCCCCATGCTGTCGGATTCAACGCGCATTTGCACTCCAGTTTCCATCACTGAAGACATGACTACTCCTGATTCCATCGTAGAGGTGACGCAACTGGAGATTATATCGTCTCCATCCAACCCTATCTTTACCGCTTGCCGTTAAACGCTATGCGGAATAGTATTGGTAAGTGATCAGATCGTTCCGTTCTTCTGAAACAGAGCGACTTCATCACCGCCAGCCGAGTCGACGATTCAGGGCGGTCGAGCGCATGGCGCAGCGAAAACTCCGACAGATAGATAGTGCCATCGAACTGCGAGATTTGGCCGCGCCGCCGGGAAACAGATTGGAGGGACTCCGTGGCGACAGGAAGGGCCAACACGCCATCCGACTCAATGATCAATGGCGGATTTGTTTTGTCTGGCGCGATGGCAATGCTTACGAAGTACAGATCGTGGATTATCACTAAGCCCGGTCTTCGTGAATTACTGCAAAACTTGGTCGCAATGGAAAAGACGAAAGGAGAACAGTTGTGCCCAAATCAAACAGCCGCTTAGCCGCCATCCACCCTGGCGAAATCCTGCGCCACGACTTTATGGAGCCCCTGCGGCTCAGCATGAATCGTCTTGCCCTCGATTTGCGCGTGCCGGTAACGCGTGTTGCTGAGATCGTTCACGAGAGGCGAGGCATTACTCCGGACACCGCACTGCGCTTGGCTCGGTACTTCAACACTACTGCGGGCTTTTGGATGAACCTTCAGACGACATATGACCTCGAGATGGCTGCCGATAAACTGTCGCGGACGATCGAGAGAGAGGTGAGGCCTTCATCAACGGCCGCAAGCTTTTCGTTTTGATCCGCGCCTGCTCCATCTGCGGTGCATGCTAGAATCAACGATCTCCGGACGATCCCGACCTCGTAATTCGGGCGACTCCGCGCAATTCCATGCCTGACTTTCTCGCCGCCGAAGAAATCGAAACTCTTGCAAAAGCCAAGGGTAGCGCGCGCCCGGAGATGAAGTGCGACGTCCTCGTAATTGGCGCCGGGCCGACAGGTCTCGCGTGCGCGATTGAAGCGCAGAAAATCGGTCTGAAGGTCATCATTCTCGACAAAGGCTGCCTTGTGAACTCGCTGTTTCACTATCCGGCGAACATGGTTTTCTTCACCACGCCGGAGCTGCTGGAGATCGGAGACATCCCGTTCACCACGTCGCTGCAGAAGCCTACGCGTGAAGAGGCGATGGAGTACTACCGCAAGGTTTCCGAACATTACCGTCTCGATGTCCGCCAATATGAATGGGTCAAGACCGTGATGGGCGAAGATGGGAACTTCCACATCACCGCGACTGACCGCGCCGGGCGTCCACACGATTACCGCACCAGGAAGGTTGTCGTTTCGACCGGCTATTACGATCTCGCCAACCAGCTCAAAATTCCAGGCGAAGAGTTGCCCAAGGTTTCGCACTACTACGGCGAGCCGCATCCTTATTACGACTCCGATGTCCTGGTGATCGGTGGGAAGAATTCTGCAGCCATCGCATCGCTGGATTTATGGCGGCACGGTGCGCGAGTCACGATCGTCTATCGAGGTTCGCAGCTTCATCACCACGTCAAATACTGGATCAAGCCCGATCTGGAGAACCGCATCAAGGCAAACGAAATCGAAGCTTACTTCAACAGCACCGTACAGGAAATCGGCCTCGACCATGTGGTCATCAACACGCCCCGCGGGCCGGTCCGCGTGAAGAACGATTTTGTGCTGGCTCTTGTCGGCTACCATCCTGACTATGACTTCTTGCGCAGCATGGGAATTGAATTGTCGGAGCAGCAGTGCCGCCCCGTCTGCGATCCGGTTTCTCTGGAAAGCAATGTACCAGGCATTTATGTCGCGGGCGTGATCGTGGCCGGATCTCGCACGAATGAAATTTTCATCGAGAACGGGCGTTTCCACGGCAAGCAGATCGCTGCGGATCTCAAGATGAAGTTGCGCTCATAGTCCTTCACGAAAATCGAGCCGGTTGCCCAACCGAATCCCTCCACGTACGCTAGCCATTCCGCATGGAACTGCAACCAGAACACGAAATAGCATCGATTTCGCTGGCATCGTATGTACGCCTGGTGCGCCATAACCGCAATTTCCGGCGGCTGTGGCTGGCGCAGATCGTAAGCGAGATTGGCGATTGGTTCTATACGCTCTCCATCTACACGTTGCTGCTTCAATTGACCGGTCGCGCAAGCGCGGTAGCGCTGGCGCTCGTACTTCAGGTCTTGCCGCAAACGCTTGCCGGGCCGACTGCCGGCGTGGTGAACGATCGCTTGAGACGGAAGCATGTCATGATCGCGGCCGATCTGGTTCGCGTAGTTATCGTGCTGGCCATGCTGTTCGTACGTTCCAGTTCGACGGTCTGGCTCGTCTATCCGCTCTTGCTGGCAGAGACCGTCATGGTTTCCTTCTTCGAGCCGGCACGAAATGCTGTGATCCCGAATATCTCCGCTCCGGGCGAGGTACTGGTCGCGAACACATTGTCATCGGCGACATGGTCGGTGAACTTGATGATCGGGGCTGGTGTCGGAGGACTCGTCGCCGCATTTTTGGGCCGCAATACGGCATTTGTCTTGAATGCGCTGTCATTCCTGGTATCGGCGATCCTGATCAGCGGAATGAAATTCTCCGAGCCGCACACCGAAGCGGCGCCTCCCTTGCGGCCGCGCGATCTTATGGAGTTTTCTCCCGTACTGGAAGGGATTCGCTACATCCGTAGCCATCCGGTGCTGATTCCCGCAGTGTTCGCCAAGGCCGGTGAATTGATGGTCGGACCGAGCTGGGTGATCTTTACGGTGATGGGAGCGAAGGAGTTCGCCATCCATGGCCGCAACATTGATGCCGCCGGGGCTGCCATGCTTGGCATGAGTATTCTGCTGGGCGGGCGCGGCATCGGGGCTTTGTTCGGGCCGCTGGTTTCCGCCCGGTGGGCCGGCCAGGACGACCACCGCCTGCGCCTTGGAATTTTGTTCGGATATCTTGCGATCGCGTTTGGCTATGCCATGCTCGGACTGAGCAAAACCGTGTGGCTGGCCGCGGGCTGTGCCATGCTCGCACACGCGGGAGGTTCGACCGTTTGGGTATTTTCAACCACGCTGCTGCAGCTTCGCACCGAAGATCGCTTTCGCGGGCGCTTGTTCGCGGCGGATCTCGGTTTGGGCAGCTTTACATTTGCCTTGACCGCGTATTTATGCGGACGACTTCTGGATATGGGCATTTCCGCGCACCTGGTTGCGGCAGGAACCGGCCTGCTCATGCTCGTACCCGCAACGCTGTTTGCCCGCAGCTTGCGCGCGCACCGATCCGATGCCTACGCTGCCCCGTGATTCTTCAAAAGACTTGCGGACGTTCGCGGCTTACTTCAGCCGCTCAATTTTCGCGGCCATAATGAAATCGCTCTCGGTCAAGCCATTGGCGCTATGCGTCCAAAGAGTGATTTCCGCTTTGCCCCACGTCAGCAAGATGTCGGGATGGTGGCCCTGCTCCTCGGCGACCGCGCCAACCCGATTCACAAATTCCAGCGCATGCTTGAAGTCAGGAAAACGGAACTCGCGGTGAAGATGATGTTCGTCGACCATAGTCCAGTCCGGAATCTTTCGATGAAGAGCTTTCAACTCTTCACCCTGCAGCGCTGGCGTGCCTCCGCGGCAGGGAATGCATTTCTTGTCGGCAAGTTCCGTCATGTCCAACCCCAGTGTCCATGGTAGCTGAGTTTCCTCATTACGATCATGGATCCGTTGCATACATCCTCTCCTTGGTGTGGCAGTGTCCTTCGGGGTTAACAACTCTCAGCGTCCGAGAGGTCTGTGAAGACCGAATCGCTGTGTACAATGAGTACTCCCTCCCGGCCGGAGTTTGGCCTGAGATCCGACACATTAGAAAGGAATCGAAAGTGGTTGTTCTTGTCATTGGCGGAGCGGGATACATCGGGAGTCACACGGCGAGGGCGCTCAAGAGCGCGGGCCACGAAGTCGTAGTCTTCGACAATCTCAGCACCGGATACGCATCGTTGGCCTCCGGCTTCGAATTCGTCAAAGGTGACATGCTCGATGCCAACGCTCTGGCGCGGGTCCTGCCACGAGCCGAAGCCATCATGCATTTTGCCGCCCACGCCTATGTCGGCGAGTCGGTGGCGAACCCGCGAAAGTATTTCCGCAACAACGTCGAAGGGGGATTGGCCTTGTTGAACGCTGCGCTTGAAGCGGGAGTGAAGAAGCTCGTCTTCTCCTCCACCTGCGCGGTCTATGGCGAGGTAGCAAAAGTCCCTATCGATGAGAACATTCCGCGCGAGCCTGTGAATCCCTATGGCGTCTCGAAACTGTTTTTCGAGCAGGCCCTGGAGGCGTACGACCGCGCCTACGGATTTCGCTTCGCAAGCCTGCGCTATTTCAACGCAGCCGGTGCCGATGAAAGTGGAGAAATCGGCGAACTGCACGATCCCGAAAC
The DNA here is from genome assembly GCA_036268025.1 of Candidatus Sulfotelmatobacter sp. Classification (GTDB taxonomy): domain Bacteria; phylum Acidobacteriota; class Terriglobia; order Terriglobales; family Acidobacteriaceae; genus Sulfotelmatobacter. The sequence goes on from DATAUY010000218.1 coordinate 66,776, forward strand.
GCATTTGATCCCATTGGCATTGCGCGCGGCTGCAGGGCTGGGGCCGGAGCTGCATGTGTTCGGGTCGGACTATCCCACGCCCGACGGAACGTGCATTCGGGATTACATCCACGTTAACGATCTGGCCGGTGCGCACGTGAAAGCGCTGGAGTATCTGTCGGCAGGAAAGCCGAGCCTCGCCGCGAATTTAGGGACGGGAACCGGAGCTTCAGTGCGGGAAGTAATTTCTGCCGTAGAAAAAGTTACCGGCAAACGTGTGCCGCACACCATGAAACCACGGCGTGCGGGAGATCCTCCGGCGCTCGTCGCGAATCCCGCGAAGGCACAGGCCATGCTCAACTGGAAGGCCACGCGTGGCGTGGACAATATCGTCAACACAGCCTGGACCTTCATGCAGCGGCGGAGTGAAGCTCCGCAGTGAGAAGCAATAACAACGGAGGACACAGGGTCTCACAGAAATTGTCTCAGCGACCTTTGTGTCCTCTGTAGTTCAACGCTTTAGACTCGAGGGACGTTATGGCAAATGATCTGGCGGGAAAGAAGGTTGCGTTCTTAGGCGCGGGCAAGATGGGTGGCATCATTCTTCAGGCATTGCTGAAGAATGGAATGCTCTCGACGAAGTCCACCTCGGCGACGGTCGCGCACGAAGAGCGCGCCAAAGCGCTGGCTGCGAAGCTGAAGGTGAAGGCCGGAACCAACAACGTAGAGGCTATCAAGGGTGCGGACATTATCGTCTTGGGCGTTAAGCCACAAGTGGTCGAAGATGTCGTGCGTGAAATCAGCGGGCATATCACGCCAAAACAGTTGATTGTGTCGGTAGCCGCGTCCGTCCCCACTGCGATGATCGAAAAAAATCTCCCGCCGAATGTTCCGGTAGTCCGCGCCATGCCCAACACGCCATGCATTATGGGCGAAGGAATGACTGCGATCTGCAAAGGCAAACACGCCAGCGCCCAGGACGTGGCGCTGACGTCGCGCATATTTGACGTCGTCGGGCGCACCGTAGTGGTGGATGAGAAGCACATGGACGCAGTCACCGCGCTCTCTGCCAGCGGCCCGGCCTATATCTACGTGATTCTCGAGTCACTCGCGGAAGCCGGAGTGAAAGTCGGCCTGCCGCGTGACATCGCAACGTTACTGGCAGCCCAAACTACGCTCGGTGCGGCGAAGGTCGTGCTGGAAACCGGAGACCATCCGGCATTGCTGAAAGATGCAGTGACAACTCCCGCCGGATGTACGATTGACGCCCTCATGGAACTTGAGGAAGGGAAGCTGCGCGTCACGCTGATCAAGGCAGTTGTCAAAGCTGCGCAGCGCGCGAAAGAGCTGGCGTACGGATAGACACTACAAGCCTTAGCGACTCCACTTCGTGCTAGAGTTTGATCGAGATGGAACCACGCCTCATCCTCATCCATTTGTTGTTGAAATTAGGTGTGGCCACGGCCGTTTCCACTCCCCTGGTACGGTCCAAGGAATTCAAGAACCTGCTCTTTCGCGAAGAGCGGACTCCTCGGCAAAAAGTCTATCTTGTGTCGTGGTTCGTGCTGCCGATCATGCTTGGCGTATGGATCCGGCTGTCGGTCAGGAATTTTCTGGCTGGCGATCTCAGCTTCGAGACTGCAATGCTCCTGGGCGTTATTGGCGGGCGTTGGGCCGGATCCGTCGGCGGCGCGCTCGTGGCTTTCCCCACGCTTTTCTACGGAGAGTGGGCGGCAGTCCCTTTCTGTGCGCTGTGTGGCTTCATCGCTGGCCAGTTACGCACCATGGCCGTTGACAAAGATGACATCTGGTTTTTCTCCCCGTTCATCGATCTCAGCATTTATCGGCTCATCCGCCGCAATCTGCCGCGTCCGCGCCTCTTCGACTGGCAGATCATGTTTTTCACCACGATCGTGGCGCTGCGGTTCGTTCAGACGGAACTCGTCCACTATTTTCCGCATTCCATTTTCGCTTTGGAGAGCCCTGACAATATCTGGGTAGAGATTGCCATCTACGCGACCTCGATCATCGCAATCGGAATCGAGCTGAAGATCTTTAACAGTGTGCGCCTTCAGATCAAACTGGAAGAGCAGGAGCGCCTCTTGTTGCACGCGCGCATGGAGGCATTGCAGAACCAGATCAATCCCCATTTTTTGTTTAACACGCTGAATTCCATCTCGTCCCTGGTACGCTTCGATCCTGACATGGCGCGCGAGGTGATCTTTAAGCTGGCGACGATTCTCCGGCGTCTGCTCAACAGCGGCGAAGCCTTCGCGACGCTGCGGGAAGAGTTCGAATTTGTGGACAACTATCTCGACATCGAAGTTGTCCGCTTCGGTCGGGACAAACTGCGCGTGGTCAAGGAATTCGATCCTGCCTCGCTCGATGTGGTCGTGCCCAGCATGCTCTTGCAACCATTGGTCGAAAACTCGATCAAGCATGGGTTGTCGCCAAAGGTCGAGGGCGGCAGCATCTATCTTCGCAGCCGGCTCACGGATTCACGCCTGGTGATTGAAGTCGAAGATGACGGCGTCGGAATGGGTAGCACACAACTCGAAGAAAGCAGCCATTGGACTGGAATGGGGATCGGGATGGCGAACGTCGCCGAACGATTGCAGGTACTTTATGGCGATACCGCCCGCATGACGATTGACAGCCATGAAGGAAAGGGAACTTTGATCCGCATTCGGTTGCCCCTGGTCGAAGCGGCCAGTTCCGTTCCAGAGGGTTTCTATGCCGAGCGCTCCAGTACGCGCCGGTAGAAGTCTTCATACTGCTTCACGATCTTGGTCGAACAGAAACGTTCCATGGCAACAGCTCGCGCCTGCCGGCCCATCTCCCGCAGATGCTCTTCGTTGTTCAGTAAATCGATCGCATACCGCGCCATCGAGTCTACGTCGCCAACGTCGGCAAGATACCCGGTCTTGCCATGATCGATCACCTCGGGCACGCCGCCGGCCCGCGTCGAAATCGGAACCACCTCGCAAGCCATCGCTTCCAGGGCAGCCAGGCCGAACGATTCCAGTTCGCTGGGCAGCAACATGATGTCAGCGATCGAAAGCTTTTCATAAATCTGGTCCTGCTTGCCCAGGAACAGCACGTCGTCGTGAATCCCTTTTTGCACCGCGAGCCATTCGGCCACGGAACGGTCGGGACCGTCCCCGATCAGCAGCAGCCGCGACGGAAACTGTTTGTGGACGCGGTCGAAGATTTCAATCACGTCCGTAATCCTCTTCACCGGACGGAAGTTCGACAGATGCACCAGCACGCGTTCATTATTCGGAGCGTACTCGCGGCGCATTTCTTCCGCGATTTTCGTGTTGCGGTAATACACATCACAATTGACCGAGTTATAGATGACTTCGATTTTGTTCTTCACATCGAAAATGCGCTGTGTGCGCTCTCGTAAATAGCTCGAGATTGCCGTGACGCCGTCGCTTTGTTCAATCGAGTAGCGGGTGATCGGCAGGTAAGAGCGGTCGAGGCCGACCAGAGTGATATCGGTGCCGTGCAGCGTGGTGACAAACGGCAATCGCTTCGCGCGTGGCGCTGCGGCCAACATCTGGCGGGCGAGCATCGCACTCACCGAATGCGGGATCGCATAGTGAACGTGCAGGAGATCAAGATCGTAAAGCTGAGCGACCTCGGCCATGCGCGTGGCCAGTGCCAGATCGTACGGCGGGTAATCAAACAGCGGGTAACGCGAGACTTCCACTTCGTGATAATGGATGTTTGGTTCGGAGCCGCTCAGCCGGATCGGCTGCGCGTAGGAAATGAAGTGGATCTCGTGGTCACGCCGCGCCAGTTCGAGGCCCAGTTCAGTCGCCACGACTCCGCTGCCGCCATACGTCGGATAACAGGTAATCCCGATCTTCATGCGTAGAAGCTTCCCGCCGCTAGCATTTAGCTCTCGGCAAAACCGAAATACATGGTTCGCCGCCGGCTATGCAACAGCCAGGAACTGGCTTCCCATTCGATGGCTCGAACGAGCAATGGTTGCAGATTTTACACGAGTTCCCCGGCGGCAATGTCAGGAGTGCCAGTCTACTGGGCGTCTTTGGGCCCGAAGGTGTTCCCGGGATTGAGCTTGTCGAGATGCGCCTGGAAGCGCTTCTTCGATTCTTCGGTCAATCCGGTAAACTCGATGCCCATGCCAACACCGGGGTCGCGGGTGCGCACCACGGCGCTGGGAGAAATGCGCTCCTCCCCGATCCAAAGGTCGACCCGCAGCGCGGTTGCCAATGCCAGGGGCATCACCGTCTCAACATAACAGCCGTTTCCGCTGATGTCGGTGGCATTGACGCGCAGCGGAGTGTTTACGCGCTCGTCGCGAAGCTCGAGAGGATAAGAGATCTTGTGCCGGATAAACTTTCTGCGATTATCGTGTCGTGCCTGGGTCCGTTCTTCCTTGGCCGCGTCCGGCGGCAGGGCTGCCAGCCAGGGGCATTCCTGATCGACCACCAGTTGCACACCGACCTGGTTTTTTTTCAGCGCGCCCGCGTCCACGACCCAGATGACCTTGCAGCGCGCTTTCCTGCCTTCATATTGCACGCCGATGACGTCGCCAATCTTCAACTCGGGCTCGATGCCAAAGATACATGCGCCTGTCACGCTGATATTTTGGGCGACGGCCTGCTGGAAGAAAGGCTGGTTGTTCGCCCCCATTCCCCACACTCGTACCTTCAAGTCCAGAGTCGCACGCGGCGCTGACCCTTGGGCCGACATCACGAAATACCTCCGAGCGTTTTCCGAGAAACGGGTGTGTTGGAACCCATCATACTACTTACATTTAAAGGAACAGGTTACGAGAGTCACCGAGGATACGGTCTGGAGCGAAGATCGCTAGGCTCGCAGCTCGCGGTAACTGATCAGCTCGATGCCTTGCCGAGCAAGGACCTCGCGGGCGGCCGGCAGAGTCAGCACGCGCAGTTCGATCTCGCGGGAGCCGCGCAGGCGGGTATTAGAAGCCATGAGGTCGGGATCGTTATGTCCGGGATGGCAGACGAACTCCCATGTCCCCTCTGGGATACTCTGCGCGATGGCATGGAAGAGCGTTTCGTCGAGCGAGCCGGTCACCTCAATGCCGAGCGTCCCGTCGGGAGTGGCAAAGCCTTCGCGCGCCACCGCATCGTGGAATTTCCCGGCAAATCGTTTGAGGACTTTCATCTCTGCATAGCGGGACCACAGCTTTGGACGGGCCAGCAGATCGTTCGATCGAAACGGGCGGCGCGGGCCAAACGGATTGCGCACCGCGCGCACGCCGCACTCAGCCGCGGCACGAAGCAGTGGCCGCAGGACGCGCGGGAAAAGATGCGTATGCTTATGGGTGTCGAAGTGCGAAACCGCAATTCCGGCGGATTGCAGCTTGCGAATCTGTGCGGCCGCTTCGGCTGAAATTTCTTCAGCCTTCATGCCGCCGGCGATCGCGCGCGCCGCGAAAGATTTCATTCCATCACGAAAGTGGCGCGAATTGGTGAGCGACGGAATCTGTGCGGCGCTAAGTACTGGATCGCCATCAGTCAGTACGATGTGGCATCCAACGCTCAGTTTGGGAGTGCTCTTCGCGAGATCAACGGCTTCGGCGAAGGCCGCGCCATTGGCCATCAGGGTGGAAGAAGTGACGACTCCGCGCAGATGCGCTTCAACGATGGCGCGATTCACACCCGAGGTGTAACCAAAATCATCAGCGTTGATGATGAGCCGCCGCACGCCGCCAGTCTAGCAGGCCAAGCAGGCGGCATCTTCACGAACGAATTGTTCGTGTAGGGACAACCGCCCTCGGGTGTCCGTCGAGCGCAGCTCGATTGTTTTGCATGCAGCTTGCGCTGCACTTTCCGGGCTCGCGTATACTAATTTATCAGTTTGTGGAGTTGTCCCCGCCAAAAGGAAAGACGGGCGGTTAGCTCAGCTGGTTAGAGCGCCTGCCTTACAAGCAGGAGGTCGCAGGTTCGAGTCCTGCACTGCCCACCACTCTTTCAATAGCTTAGAGAGAAGCGCAAAAGCGCTGAAACGTGAGTTCAAATGTCGTTCAACTCTTGAAAACGCAGAAAAGTCTCACGGTCATCGCTGGGGGCTTTTTTTGGTATGCTCGGGACATGGACGCGACGCTTAATCGAGAGACCGTCGCTCGACGCGGGAAGTACGTCGAATGGTTCACAATCGTTTGGAACAGCGTGGAAGGCTTGGTTGCGGTCATATCTGGAGCCTTTGCAGGTAGCATTTCTCTGGTAGGTTTCGGCATAGACAGCTTCATAGAGGTAATCTCGGGCTCCGTGCTGCTTTGGAGAATGTCAGTCGATGCGGATATTCAGAGCCGGGAGCGAAATGAAAAGCGCAGTGTGAGAGCCATCGGCGTATGCTTTTTGGCACTGGCTTTCTACGTCGGCTACGAGTCCGTTTCGGACCTCCTCGCGCGAAAAGTCCCGGACCACAGCCTTCCCGGAATTGTCCTCGCTTGTATATCCCTCGTCGTCATGCCGCTTCTGTCACGGGCAAAGAAGAAAGTCGGCGACGAACTCAAGAGCGCAGCTATGCGCGCCGATGCCAAACAAACTGACTTTTGTGTCTACCTGTCGGCGATTCTACTCGCGGGCTTGCTTCTCAACGTCATTCTGGGATGGTGGTGGGCAGACCCACTTGCGGCGCTTGTCATGGTGCCCATCATCGCTAAAGAAGGCATCGACGGAACGAGAGCAAAGGCATGCTGCCCATGAGGGCGGCGTTACTCCTTGCAGGGTTGCTAGCTTGTCCAGCGATTTTGCAGGGGCAAGCATCCGGGGAGTCCCTAATGGCTAATCCGGGGAGACCCACTGTCTCCACCCCCGCGACTCTGACGCCCGTCGGATACTTGCAGTTTGAAACTGGAGCTGTTGGTGCGACGCACTCTCCTGAATTCTCTTCCCGAACTAGCGTGAACGAAGTGCTCAAGTTTTCCGTTTCTCCTCGATTCGAGTTCATCGCCGCCTCGGAACCATTCGTTCATTACCGCGCTGACAATCAAACAGCGAACGGAACCGCAGAGGTTTTCTTGGGACTCCAAGGCGTTGTGCATCACGGCGAGGGCGCGAACCCCACGATTGCCGTAAGCTACATCCGGCGCATTTATGACGGTGGGGTTCCCGAATTTGACATTGGCAGTTCCCGGAACTCATGCCTTTTTCTGGCGAGTGCGGATGTAAAGGGCTTTCACTACGACGCCAATGCCATGTTTAACGAACAAATCGACGGCACGACCCACCGCGCTCAGTTTGGACAGAGCCTCACGATTTCGCACCCACTGAACAAGAAGGTGGGTTTGTCCGGTGAACTATGGCACTTCTCTCAGCCGTTTCTTCAAGGGAACGCCATGGGTAGTCTCTGGGCAGTCAGCTATGCGGTGAGTCCCTCCCTTGTTGTCGATGCTGGATTCAATCGTGGTCTGACGAATTCTTCGACGCGGTGGGAAGCCTTCGCCGGTTTCACGTACCTCCTGCCTCATAGGCTGAGATTCTTGCACTAAGGTTTGAGAAGCAGGCCCGGTCTAGTTTTGAATTGGCGAAACATCCCCATTACACTCATTGACCCAAAAAGGAACGAGGAGCTGGTAAGAAGAAAAGTACCCAGCCCCCTCGGTGGGCGGCAACCCGTAGCCGCGTCAGATACAAAGGAGGAGTCAAGAGCTGACGCGATTCCATGCGCCCAAACTTGACTAGCTGAGACGTTTGCCATTGCGCAACTGCTCGCCATATTCGTTGATATGGCGTCCCCACTCTTCGTCGTTCGAGCGTGAAGTCGAAGCGGCAGACCGACAACGCGATTCGCAATGATGGGTCCGTTATCATCCGTGATCTTCTTATGCAGTTCCCGCACTGATTCCAGGCGAATCGCGTCGAGCTTGCGATCTGCCCACTTCTTCAGGAATCTGTCGTACCACGCCTGGCTATCGTGCAGAGATTTCTCTGTGGATGGGCTGCGCTTCGTACTCGCGCCTTTCGTCTTGAGCGTGTCGTAGTACTTCTCGTAAAGAATGCCGAGGTGAGCGCGTGCTGTTTCTTGAAAGGATTGGGTCCTGAGTAGCTGCTGCTTTTCCATGTGGCGTGCGCTGAGTTCCACTCGGCAGCTTTTGCGCGTGCTTGTTCGATTGAAAGATCGGGGAATGTGCCAATGGTTTTCCAAGTCGGCGAGCCTGAATTCTACGAAACCAAAAGAAGCTCTTGTGACCTGTGGGCTGTACTGCAAGACCCAAACCGAAAGTGTTCGTGTCGTGATAAACGATCCGATCGGATTGTGGAATTGAGAGCGCGTCGAGCGCCTTTCGGGAAGTTGAATCGGTCTTTGTGATCTGACATTCGTCTTACCTTTCGCGTGAAATTCACGGATCCTGAGCAATCTTCAGGAACGACCTGGTAAGACAAGTGTAGGAATAAAACCCTTATTCCCAAAGGGTTAGCAACGATAAGCAATGTAGAGAAATGAAGAAAGTCTAAGCCTTACAAGCAGGAGGCCGCAGGTTCGAGTCCTGCACTGCCAACCAAGTCTCAGCTGTCCCGTTTCAGCGATTGCGTCTTACACTGCCGCCTTATGTTTCGCTTGAGTCAAGGAGCGCTAGCGCAAAGTGTTCCCGCGATGCCGAGGGCACACCTCAATTCAGCAATCCGTACACGACCACGGCGTTTTGCGTTGTGATGTAGACCTTGCCATTGGCAATCGTGGGCACTGTCATTTTGACAGGCAGGCCCGGATTGTCGCGAGCACCGTTCGCGGAACTGCTGTAGAGTTCCTTGCCAAGATTCGTAGCGTCATAAGCATTCAGCACCGCCGCACCAGTCGTGCTTTTGTATTGCCCGTTGTCTAATGCCCACACAATTCCGTTACTGGTTCCGTTGGACGAGATGGAGACTGTCGTTCCCGGGTAGCTGTATTTCCCAATGGTTTGGGAAGCTGGTGTGCCCGACAAGAGCTCGGTTGTCGCGTTGAACGAGAACGCTTTGAGATAGTCTCCGCCACCCCCGATATAGACGTAGTTATTCCACCATGACGGCGAACTCCACATTGCGGTCTCCGCTGCGGGAAGGTACTGCACAATCTGGCTGTCATCGTGAGGGTCATAAAATCCCATCGCATCTCGATTAACCAGAAAGAGATCTCCCGCCTTGTCGCCCTGAACCAGAAGATGGGGATAAAGACCGGTCTGATCCGGCAGCAGCGTTGTACCGGAAGAACCGATGTCGAGGTCGGTAAGGTTGTAGGTAAGAGCATCGTAGGTTGTGAAGTAATCAAGGATTGGGAAACCGCCACCGGCAGGAGGTCCCACCTTCACGACACTCTGGCCGTAGTCGGTGCCGCCGACATCGATATCGAAGCTTCCGTTGGCCACGGCAATAAAAGTATTGTTAGAAGAATCTCCGGCCGGCCCGTCGCCCGATTGCCAGATAGCGCCCTCTTTGCCACCGGGAGTGGTAAGCCAAAGCGCGGTTTGTGCCAGAGTGGAGGCGTCATACGCCAACATCCATCCGTGATAATCGCCGTAATCGCACAACGAACCAAACGAGATGTATACCAGCCCGTTTTGCAGCAACAAAGCGGAGCGTTGATTCTCCACCAGGGCGTTAAAACTGATGTTCCCTCCACTTGAGCCAGATCCCGTACCAGGCGCTGAGGCCTGTATGGCGACGGGACCGCCGAATTTCTCCGCCCCCGACGTAATGTCCAACGCGTGCAGGCGGAAATAATAGTCACCATTTTCCAGCGTGCGGGCGACCACGTAGATGGTGTTGGTCGTCGTGTCGATCACTGGTGTTGACATAATTCCAACCTGCGTCGTAATCGGAGTTGCGCAGTTGAGATCACTCGTCGGAACAGTCGTGATACCCAGCGCAGGATTCGTGAAATTAACCTGCCATAGGGGTTGTGCGCTGCTTCCGGTGTTGCTATCCGCATCGAAGGCATACACGCTGTCATTCATGGTTGCAACGTAGACCACGTTGTGCACACCCTTAGCTGGAATCGCCACACTCGAAACGTACAGAGGCTGACTGTAGGAGTATCCATCTATGGCTTGAGAAAAGATCTTGCCAAAGTTGGTCGAATTCACGTTGCTCGTAGTGAGAATCGTTTCCTGAAGGTTGTCCCCGGTACGGCTGTTGTCGTTGTGATAGGTGGTTACATTGATCTGCGCGGCTTGCGTGGTTCCCGCACCGCTGAGAGAAACTGTCTGCGGGCTTCCGGCTGCGTCGTCGGTCACCGAGAGTGTTCCACTCGCGCTGCCCGCTGCACTGGGAGTGAACGTCACATTGATTATGCAGGAACTCGCTGCGGCCAGCGTTGATCCGCAGTTGTTCGTCTGTGTAAAGCCTGCGCTGGAGGAAACGCTTGAAATCGTGAGCGCCACCGTTCCGCTGTTGGTAAGCGTGACCGGAAGAGGCTGGCTCGTAGTGTTTACGCTCTGATTGCCAAAACTCAAGCTGGTCGGCGAGAACGTCACGCCCGCCGCGCCCGCCGATGCTCCCATACCGCTGAGAGAAACCGTCTGTGGGCTTCCCGCTGCGTTGTCCGTGACCGAGAGCGTGCCGCTTGCGCTGCCCGCTGCGCTGGGGGTGAACGTCACATTGATCGTGCAGGAACTTGTGGCGGCCAGCGTTGCCCCGCAGTTGTTCATTTGGGCAAAACCTGCGCTGGCGGAAATCCCTGAAATCGTGAGCGCGGCCGTTCCGCTATCGGTGAGGGTGACCGGCTGAGACTGGCTGGTCGTGTTTACGATCTGGTTGTCAAAAGTCAGATTGTTCGGCGAGAACGCCGCGCCCGATGAGGACCCGACCTTCTGTCCGCTTCCGCCGGATGAGCTTCCGCAACCATAGAATCCGCAGGTTGCCAGAAGAGCGATTAAAAGGAAATTTCGCAAAATGCTCCCCCTTTAGTCCTACCTAGGGGGAAAGGCGTGGAGAAAGATGCCACAACGGACCATGCGGTTGCAAGGAATACAGAAAACAAATCCTGATCTGGCGTCGCGGCACCTTCGCGCTTGCAAACGAGTCGCGCTGCATAGTTCGCAAGTTCTTGCGCAGATATTCACCGCAGTTTGCAACTTCTTGCGCAGTTCGTCTGAAAATCGCCCAAACCCCCAGTAATGGCGCGGTAAGAGCTTGACTGGAGAAAATCGCCGTACTACACTCTGTCTCCCTCGCTGTTACCTACCTTTAACACTGCGTTGTTAAAATCCCGCTCGAAGTATGTTCGGGAGATACAGCGAAAAATTCCAGGCTCTGGTTGGAGGCTTTTATGAAGTCCCGCAATCTTCTGCTTACGGTGTTGGGCTCGCTCATTCTCACGGCAGCTTCGGCCAGTCCCGCATTGGCGGCAAGCTTTACGATCAGCGTCAGTGTCACCGGTCTCACCGGGACGCTCGTGATGCAGGACAGCAAGCTCGACACGCTGACCTTCACGACCAACACCACGCAAACCTTCACCCAGACATACGCCAGCGGTGCGACTTATCAGGTGCGCGTAAAGACGCAACCTTCGGGACAAACTTGTACATTGAGCAGCAATGCCAGCGGGACGATCACCGCAAACACCACCGTCACAGCCACATGTACCACCAATTCCACAGGTGACACGATCAGCGTCGCGGTGAGCGGCCTCACCTCGGGCACGCTGGTCATGCAAGACAACAAGGGCGACACGCTGAACTTCACGACCAACAGCACCCAGACTTTCGCCACAGCGTATACCAGTGGCACTACCTATCAAACGCGCGTGAAGACGCAGCCCGCGGGGCAGACCTGCACCTTGAGCAGCAACGCGACGGGAACGATCACGTCGAACATCACAGTTACGGCGACATGCACCTCAAGCGGTTCCAATGACACGATCAGCGTGCAAACCACCGGCCTGACGGGAACGCTCGTCGTCCAGGACGACAAAGCCGACATGCTCACCTTCACCGCGAACGGCAAAGAAACCTTCGCGACTTCTTATGCGAGCGGCTCGACGTACTCGGTGACAGTGGTCACGCAGCCTGCCGGTCAGACTTGCACACTTGGCACCAACGCCAGCGGCACAATCACGGCAAACATTACCGTCAGTGCGACATGCAAGGCGACGACAACAAATTTCACGATCAGCGTTGCGGTTACGGGTCTCACGTCTGGATCCCTGGTGATGCAGGACAACAAAATGGACACCCTGACCTTCACCACCAATACCACCCAGACCTTCACCCAGACATACACCAGTGGCTCGACCTACACAGTCCGCGTGAAGACCCAGCCCGCCGGCGAGACCTGCACCTTAAGCGCTAACGCCACCGGAACGATCACGGCGAACACGACCGTTACAGCAACGTGCGCGCCAAAGACGTCGAATTTCATTCTCAGCGTCGCAGTCACCGGCCTTACCGGGACCTTGGTCGTGAAGGATGACAAAGCCGATACATTGACCTTCACAACCAACAGCACGCAGAGTTTTGCTTCGACGTACGCGAGCGGTTCGACATATTCTGTGACGATCCAGACTCAACCCACGGGACAAACCTGCACCCTGACCAATGCCAGCGGGACCATCACGGCGAATACCACCGTGACTGCCACTTGTACCACGACGACTCAGAATTTCAGCATCAGCGTTGCCGTTACCGGACTGACAGGAACGCTGGTCGTGCAGGACGACAAGAGTGATGCACTGACCTTTACCACGAACAATACCCAAACCTTCGCCACGCAATATGCGAGCGGTTCTACCTACACCGTTTCAATACAGACTCAACCTGCTGGCCAGACTTGCACGCTCGGCGGCAACGCCAGCGGAACCATCACAGCGAACACCACTGTCAGTGCTACGTGCGTTTCGAACTTCACGATCAGCGTCGCAGCGACGGGCCTCACGGGAACGCTCATCGTGCAGGACAGCAAGAGCGATTCTCTGACTTTCACCACCAACAGCACGCAGACATTCGCCTCCACGTACGCCAGCGGTTCAACCTATTCCGTTTCGGTGCAGACACAGCCTGCCGGACAGACCTGCACCCTGAGCAGCAACGCCAGCGGAACCATCACAGCGAACATAACTGTCACGGCCACATGCGCCACGTCGGGCAGCGGCCTCACGGTGAGTGTCGCGGTTACCGGCCTTTCTGGAAGCGTGACCATGCAGGACGATCAGGGCGACACGCTGACGTTCAACAGCAATACGACGCAGACGTTCACCAAAACGTACACGACTGGCGCGTCCTACACCGTCTACGTCACCGGTCAGCCGGCCGCGCAGTCGTGCATTCCGACGTATTCGACCGGAACCATCAACTCCAACGTCACGATCAATGCCGCCTGCTCTTCGGGGGCAAACCGGGCGTTGGGAACCATCAGTGGTGTTTCCAGTATCGCTTGCCAGGGATCGATCAAGAACGGCGTATGCCAGCAGATGACGGTGTCGTGCCCCGGCGTTCCAAACATCCAGGCGTATGTGAAGACCAATACGCCCACAGGAACACCACTGGGAACGGTCACATATAACACCGGCAGCGACGGCAACGGTCTCTACGACAGCATCTTCACATTTGGCAGCACCGCAGTCCAAAATGTGCTGAACGCCGGATTCAGCACCGTACAGATTTCGTGGGGCACTCCATTCAACAACACGCAACCCGATGGCTGGGCGCTTGGTCCTGGCGGCGTGCTGGCGTCAGCCTGCCGCTATGCGACCCTGACCCAGTGGATTTATGACAACATCCACGACGACAATACAAGCGTTCCGTATTGCGCGACCGGCAACAGCGGAGGCGCAGGCGCGCTCGCGTACGCATTGTCGCAATATCCCTCCAGCAACATCCTGTCAATGGCGGAAGTCACCAGCGGTCCGCCCACCGGCCGCCTCGACTGGGGCTGCGGATGCACCGAAGGCAAGCTCGCAGTGCAATGCGGAACGGCCACAACCTTAGGCACATGCTTCGGAAAAGCGGACGCTCCATTCTGGGATCCGGCCTACAATCCAAATGTCACACCCGGACTGTGTACGAATGCTGTGAGCGGCGGGCTGCCTCCCGGCGGCCTGAACTTCTTCCTCGGCGACAGTGTCGAAGCTCCCGGCGCCAACTACACCTTCCCGCACACGTTCGTGAACGTGCTATTCGGCGGCGCAGACAACAGCTCTGCCATTCCAATCGGTCAGCATTGGTTGAACAACATCACCACTAACAAGGGCCAGGGCTGCGTGGCAGGCGGGTTGCATTCGCTGGCCAACACAGAGGCTGGCGCACAGCAAATTGCCACCGACCTGATCGGTCTATGCAAACTGCAATAGACAACTAAGAAGAGCCAACAATCGGTGGCGGATGCGCATTCCTCATCCGCCACTATCACCATAAAGGTCGATAGTGGACCAGTTGTTTGTCTTTCGAGCAGGCATTCTCTGCGCAGCAGGGAATTTCTGGCGACCGCGGGATGGAGCGCGCATTTTGCGGCGCAAGAAGCGCTGTCTGGTTCTTCTGTCAAACTGACCCGCTATCGGGTAGTGGGTCAGTTTGGTTTTCTTTGCGCCCTCCGCGAAGTCCTTAGCCGTTCTTTGCGGTCAGATTTTGGCTTTTCCTGGACAGAATCAAAGAGACTTTAGCCGCAAAGAGCGCAGAGCAGGCCGCAGAGTTCGCAAAGAAAACCGAACTGACCCACGACCGAGAATCCGAATAAACCTTGACTCTGCGCTCGGCCATATAATAAGGTTCGACTAAATCCACGATGTATTTCTAGTAGTTGGCGATACTCTAGGCTAGAAGGAAGGATAAAAATGCCTAACCCTTTTCAACAATTGATAGAAGATTTGATAAAACACCCTACCCCTCCATTTAACCCGGACCAGCGAGAACGATTTTTGTTAAAACAAAGTAACAAGGCCGGCCAAATCCACGGGTATCTTCTGGACAATTTTGTTGATATCGCAAAGACGGTCGGAAAGAACCGAGTGACTTTCAAGAACAGTAAGGCCGCCAACTCTTATTTCGCGAGTATCATTTCGGAGCTCGGAAGAAAATTTAAGATGAAAGATTCTGACCTTGCCGCGCTTCGAGAGATGGTGAGTGTTCTTACCTCGGCAGATTCAACACCTAGGGCTGCTGTGGTTAAATTCAAGTCTCTGAAAAAATCGGTCAAGGGGTCCGGGCAGGGTGCGGCGATTGCTCGAACGATTCTGGGTATTGCTGCGGATGCCGCGGGTCGCAAGTCGCCGCCTCATGCCGTTTCTAGACTCCTCGGTTCAACCAAAAAGGGCGCTGGGGCACCCATTGTGGCGGCCCCTCTCCTAGGCGTAGCTGCACACGATGTCGCGGGGGCCGTCATGGGTGCCATCCACGGTGCTTTTGGGGGACCGCTCATGTGGCTTGTCGGGGCCATGCTTGAAGCGCCGGTGCACTCTCTTCTGGCGGCTATATAAGAGCATTTCCGGTTCCAGTTTGTTGCCGCTCCTGCCATTCGACCGCTGGAGGTGGAAAAATTCAGATCGAGACTTCCAACAAAGCTGCCGTGAAAGGCGTTGTCTTCCTCCTCCCGATGTTCGCCGCTTGGTAGAGTTCCCATGTCAGCGACGACACGCTGACCAGCAGCGGGCACTTACCAGCTTGGTCGTGGACACCCGAACTGTGGATGTGAAGAAGCTCGCCCACGATCTCCGGCGTGAGCCTGCGGGGCTTGCGGAAGTCTATTCATTGTTTGATTTGTCCGTACGTGACCGGTGCCTTATCGGGTGTCGAAGTCCGGAGAACGCGAAGGGTTTTGCACCCGAGAGGTACGAGAAGACGACGTGCCTGGTGAGTATCTGGACGAAGACTAATGGGAACCACGGAGGCCCGTAAGAAATAGGGCAGTCCCAATACGTTCTCGAACGCACTCAGCTTTATGGTCCATTAACAGTCCACGAACTGTTTCCAAATGTCATTAAAACGTTTCTGTAGCGCCATCCGGGCCGCGTGTTTTCAATCAGACTCGTCGAAGAAATAGCGCAGGGCCCGACGCTCTTCCGTGTTCTGCGAGAAGCTGTTAGGATATTTCTGTGCCAAACATTTGCTCAGGTTCAGTTGGCGGTTCCGTCCAGGTTGGCTACAATCTGGATCTACCGGAGCGGTCGGTGCAAGTGGATTTACACATGGCACAGATGCTGGAAGAAGGCGAAACTTGGAGGCGGTTTGGGGGCGGTTCGGACAGGAATCGCGCTCTTTTGGGCAACAAAGGCAACTCCATGCACGATATGCAAAGTGTGCAAAGCCGCATAAACACTGCTTATTTCGCATCTCGTTGATTTGGCGAGTTGGGGACGTAGTTCAGTTGGTTAGAACGCTGCCCTGT
>DATAUY010000219.1:0-24027 GCA_036268025.1 Candidatus Sulfotelmatobacter sp.
GAAGCTCGAAAAGACGGTCTACAAAGTTCCCGACGAACTCGACAAGCGCGTCGCGCGCCTGAAGCTCGAGTCGATGGGCATCAAGATCGACAAGCTGACCCCGGAGCAGGAAGAGTATCTGGCGGGGTGGTCGGAAGGAACATAAGAACAGTGGCTAATGGCCAGTTTTCAGTGGCCAGCAAGGACCACGTAGTGACAGGTGCCCTCGGCTGTGCAGCGGCCCGGAAGTTTCGGGCCGCATTGATTTTTTCATAGATCAGAAGATCAGACTGTGGCCACCAACTGATACTTTTCTGCGCAGGGTTCGACAATCCTTCGCCTGCCATGCCCGGGGTTGGGCTCGTACCGCGTGCGCAGCAGTCCAAACTCTTCCAGCAATTCAATGTCACGGCTTACTGCGCGAGTGTCGCGCTTCAATCCGCTTGCCAGACTTGAAACAGGCCTTGCGCCTTTCCTGGCAAACTCAAGAATCCGAATCCGCTGCGGAGAGAGAATTCTCATGATGTCGCCCGGATTCTCCAGCGTTATCGTCATCTCCGGCGCCAGGGCCTCGCCGCGGTCGAGTTTGCGGGCGTGTTCGCGGGCCCTGCCGAAGAATCCCTTCGGTCCATCATTGGTAACCCGGAGTTTAGTGTTCTTTTTCATGTCCGTCCTCCGCCTTCCACAATGCGTGCACCTCGCGTTCAAATCGCGCCAGGAGCGCCTCATAGCTTTGAAAATCAATTTTCTCGATCTTGCCCATGAAATGCCGGTGATGATGCTCGTGCGTGTTGTCGTAGCCGAGCACACGCCCATTGTCTAACCCGCAGATTCGCGGATTGATGTATGCCAGGCTATACTTCACTACTCGCTCGCCCTCGTACCAGACCTCTTCCTTCAGTACCGCGCCTTTTCGCTTGCCCGCGAGATGCAGGGTCTGGTCAACGCGTTTTTCCCGCCTGCCGCGACCTTGGGAATATCTTCGAGTCCCAATATCGAGCAGCTATGACGCTTAATATCCTAACTGTTTTCAGTGAGGATGTCAAGTATCCTTGCTGTGGCGCTTCTGGCGACAAGCACGAAGTTCAAGACGTTCGATCGGCACAAAAATGCCCACGCTTCCCAAAACAGAACTAGCAAAGAATAAATCGACCGGGAAGGGTGCGACTTCCAGTCGCACCGCACTAAGCTGTCCTCAGAAACGCGGCTTTAGCCGCTGAGGGCCAGCACCGATGAAACCCACGCCGCTGATTTCCCCGCCCGGAACCTATTTCACAACAACCATAACCTTCCAACGCAGAAGGTTCTTCATTGTCGAATCGCACGCGCGCCTCTTCCTGAAAACCCTTTACCACTACCGAAGCGAAGGACGATTCCAAATCCATGTCTTCGTTCTCATGCCCGATCACGTGTACCTGCTCATCACGCCAGCACCGGATGTCACAATTGAGCGCGCTATGCAACTGATGAAAGGCGGCTACTCTCACGCCGTCGGCAAGGAAATCGGTCGGAGGGAATCTGGCAAAAAGGATTCACCGACCATCGTATCCGCGACGCCGCGGACCTTGCCGGACACGCCTGTACATACACCAGAACCCGGTGATGGCAAAGCTGGTTCAAGATCCGGCGGAGCGTCGCTATTGCTCCGCCTTCACAGGATTCCGCCTGGATCCGTGGCCCCCAGCGGCTAAAGCCACGATCGTTGCCGACGCTCAAGCGGCCCGACTGTAAGTCGGGCCCTTCCTGGTTCGTTAAAGGCCAGAACGCAGGCTCCTGTCGACAACATTCTTCCCGAAATGGGAATGGCGTGAGATTTATTTTGCGAAGAATATTGCTTTTGGCCGCGTGCCTGTGACATTGTGAAATTGGTGGTAGAAATAGGCGCGGCCCTTGCGGGCCGCGTTTCTTTTTTGGGGCGAGAAAAAACAGGTTCCTCCCTTCGGTCGGAATGACAAAACTAGAGAGGGGCTGGAATGACAAGCTATTGGACGGCTGCGAGGCGAGCGGTAAAACTCCTCTAAGCATCCGTAGCGATTCCATGAGGTGCAGGGTCCTTCGACTGGCGGTTGACCTTCGCTTCGCGGAGGTCAATCCTCGCTCAGGATGACAGATTTTTTGGTGTCGTTCTAACTCGTGGAGATCAGTCTCCGCTGAGGATGACAGGCTTGTAATACATCGATTCTTTTCAGCAGCAGATCATCAGCAGGAAATCGGCAGCAAATCAACTGAGCAATTTGGCGGCGAAATCCTGGATTGAAATCCGGAAGAAGGCGGAAGTGTCTTATGAAAAATCGGGGGATGGGGATCAAGCATCCGAAGGTGCGGGGGGAGTGGGTGGAGTTGAAGTTCATGATGCGGGCGATGGAGTTGGGACTGCACTTGAGCCGTCCGTGTGGAGAGGTGCGTCCGTATGATTTTGCGGTCGAGTGTGAAGGGCGGTTTGTGCGGGTGCAGGTGAAGTCGACGATGTTTGCAGACCGCGGAGGATATTCGTGCACGGTGCGCGGGAGCGATGGGCCGTATGAGGGCGATCCGTTTGACTTGCTGGCGGCGTACATCTTTCAGGAGGAGTTGTGGTACATCATTCCGGCGGAGTTGGTGGTGGGACAGGGGAGTATTGCGCTGTATCCGAGGTACAAGCCGGCAAAATATGGGCCGTACAAAGAGGCTTGGCATTTGTTGCGGCCGCAGCAGGTCGAGATTGAGGCTTGCGCGGAGAGCTGGATTTGGGGATGGGTGAGGAGGGTGGTTGGGTGGATCGCGTGAAACCAGACTACATGCGGGAGCATGGCTGTCCCTACACCTT
The DNA here is from genome assembly GCA_036268025.1 of Candidatus Sulfotelmatobacter sp. Lineage (GTDB taxonomy): Bacteria > Acidobacteriota > Terriglobia > Terriglobales > Acidobacteriaceae > Sulfotelmatobacter. The sequence continues at coordinate 2,786 of DATAUY010000219.1, forward strand.
TCGCCCTATCGCTATAGCCCGTGTCTTTGTTTAAGAAAGGACAAAGGACTTACCATGTCACCCGAAAACACAGAAAATCCGACGCAATTTCCCGCAGAGACCTACCGACCAGCCACCAACCCATCCCAAGACCGCGAAGAGCGCGCTCCTCGGGTAGTTCGAATGACCCGTAAAGTGCAATCCAAGATGTCAGAATTCAACGAGACGACTATCCCCGACACCTTCCGCAAGATGCCAAAGCCCATTTCTCCGCGCGTGCACGCGTGGCTCGACTTCGCAGTCACCACTTACTTCCTGGGCATCGGCATCTGGTGTGCCTTTCGCCGCCGCAAGGGGCCCGCGACCGCCGCGTTGGTGAATGCGGGCATGGTGGCCGGAGTTTCCCTGCTCACGGACTACGACGGGGACGGACGCCGTCCCATCAATTTCAAAATGCACGGCACGCTCGACGCCGTTCAAGCCACTTGTGCAGCTATCGGGCCCGTGCTCCACGGATTCGCCGATAAGCCCGAAGCGAAATATTTCTGGGGACAGGCCGCGAACGAATTGGCAGTGATCGCCTCCACCGACTGGGATGCCGGCATGCGCGACGAGGCAAGCAACCTCGCCGCGTAGTACAGGTACACGACCCCACGCCGCAGTGTTTGCGCGTGGGGTTTTTCCTGGATTGGCAAAGGAGTATGTGGAGACAACCGCCCTTGTTATCCCTCTGCGCGGCGGGCCGTTTTCGCGGACTATGCGAATGCATCGTCGCTCGTGCGACGGATGCCAGTGCGGAATTTCAACCGTATCTTCCTTACTCGGTACGCCCATGGAAGGCGCTCGTTCCGCGATTCGCGTTCAAGATGGACGGGTAGTTAACTTTTCGTGAAGTGAGGCGGGGGGAGTTGCTCGGGCTGCTTGTCACTGCTCGTGGTTGCGGCCATGCGTTTGGTCTTGCGCCAAACATTGGCGACGGCGATCGTCCAGAACGGAACCAGGTCTACCCCGGGAACGAGTTTGACGAGAAATGACGGCAGGAACTCCCAATGCCAGCCCAGGAGATGCGTCAATGTAGCAGCGACGCCCAAATCCAGGATGTCGTCTACAGGCGACAGTGCGCCTTCGACAAACATGGGAAACACGACCAACTGAAGCGCATCGGCAAGGATCGCGACCGCCATGGCGGTTTTAAATTTCGGACCCGGCGAGACGGTGATAGGGTCATCAACCATGGGAAATACCCTGTCGATATTCTAGCGGATTGGAGACTTGCAGGGGGCGGTAACCATCGCCGCTCCTTTCATTTGTCATTTGCGTGAGAGGGGAAACAAGATCGAAATACGAACCACGGGCGTGAGCCGCCCGCGGCGGGCGAGGGCGTCTTGCAAAACACACCCTCAATAACGAGGAAGGCCGCAGAGCAAAAAGGCCCTGCGGCCGCCCTTCCTGACACGAATCCAACTTTTGATGGGGGAAGGATCCCGTACCTTATGTATAACAGCGTTATATCTACGATGTCAATGTAATATGTAGCGGCAGTGTCTTAGCTGTCAGGAGGAGATCATGCCCCGGCATCCGGACCCGGATCTCGAAGAACGCATCCTGCATGCCGCGGAGATTCTATGGCGGCGCGGAGGAGACCACGCACTGACGATGCGGACAGTCGCGCGCGCGGCCAAAACCAATACTCCAGCCGTGTACCGGCGATTCAAGGACCGGGAAGACCTGCTGAGAGGCTTGCTGTTCCGCATTGTGAAACGGCTGCGTAGCCATTTCGATCAGGCAGAAACGCTTGAGGAGATGGCGGAGGCTTATATGGAGTACGCCTTGAGCGCTCCCCACGAGTATGAGTTGTTCTTCTCGCACGGGCGTTTGCTTTCTCCTCCGAAGAAGCCCGGAGCTGCACGGCCGATCCGCGAGTCGCGGGCCAACTTCGCCTATGTGGAACAGTTGCTGGCAAAGCATATGGGGGGGACGCCCGATGATCATACGCAACTGGCGCTCACATTGTGGGCCCTGCTGCACGGGACCGCGATGATGCTGCTCAGCAGATCCATTCCCGAGGGGCACGAAGAGGAATTGCGCTCTGCTTGCCGGGCCGGAGTAAAGAGCCTACTGGGAAAGGCCGGCGGTCAGAAAATCTCGAGGTAGACAAGTCCGCAAGATCCATTTAGTCCCGTCTGAAATTTAAGTCGTGCGCGCTGCTGCCGATAGAAGGATTGTGGGCATGCGTGGTTCTCTGCGCAGACCCGTACAAAACGGCACATGGTGGCCATGACAAAGATTCTTCTGGCAGATGACAGCAAGTTCTTAAGGTTGGCGATCGAGCGAGCCCTGGCGCGGGCGGGCTACAACGTCATCTCAGCAACCGACGGGGAGCAGGCGGTGCGGCTGACCAAAGAAAAGATGCCGGATCTGGTCTTGCTGGATATGCTGCTTCCCAAACTGGCTGGACCAGAGGTGTTGAAGGCGTTGAAAGCGGATCCGGAGACGAAGGACATCGCGGTCGTCGTGTTCACGGGGCTTTCGCAGAAAAATGCGTCGCGGCTCCAGAAAGATGGAGCGTACGCATTCCTGGAAAAGTCGGAACTGGGGCTGGAAAAGGGATGTGAAGCGTTCCTGACCGCGCTGGCCGGGATCGTGCAAAAGTTGGGATTGAGCGCGGCAGTGGAGGTCGGGTCAAGTCAGGGAAGGTGAAGTTCTTTTCACGGCATGTTTGAATCCCCCCTGATACGAATCGGCGGCGTCTGATCACTTACCGCGGGCGGCCCTTCAATCCGACTTGCTTCCAGAGCTTTTCCCAGTGCCAGATGCCGTAGGCGGCTGGGACTGGCAGGCGATATCCCAATTGGTGCGCCAGCATGATGATCTGTCCGCGGTGATGAGCTTCGTGGAAGGACATGTAACCGAACATGGTCGCTCCGGCCGGCCATTTCTGTGTCCAATCTCCGCGGGAGAATTTCGGAACCTGGCGATTGGGATCGGGCGATAGAGCTTCGGTCAACATGCGGAGACATTGCGCTCCGCTCTTCTTGTGCGCGGCCACGGCTTGCCTGATCGTGCAACGAAATGGATCGAGTGGACCCGGGCATTTCAGGTGGGGCGCGGAATGCTTCAGCCAGACGAGGCGGCAATTGTGCAAGTGAGCGAAGATGGCGGCGATGGTGCGTCCGTTGCCTTTGGGGCCGGGAGGCTCGGCGCGCCAGGCACGGCGATCGAGGTTGGCTAGCAGAAGCTGGTTCATGGCGTCGTTGACGGAATAGAGTTCCAGCAGGACCGTTCGTAGATCGGCGGGCGGGAGTTCTGTTTTTCGTGGCATAGGAGGCATCCGGATCTTGGAATTCTAGCTTGAGGTTTGTGCAGACAAAAGCGTCGGCGCCGGCGCGCCGTGGACAGCCGAGGGCAGCTGTCCCTACATGAATCGCCTTGATAGCTGCTCCCTCCCATACGCTCTTCATGATGCAAAATCTTGCATAGTCTGCGTTTTGGTTAACGACTGTGGAACTTTAGTAACCTCCTTCCGGGAACTCTCAACAGCCATGTGGGGTCTATGTCATGTAGCAAGGCCTTGCATCTTTCCTCAGGCCGAAGCAGAGAAATTTCAGGTACGCGGTGGGGTGGAAAATCCTATAATTCAGGAGACGCCAAAATGGCGGGAGCAACCACCTTGGGTGATCTGGCAAGTGCAATAGGGGTCCGGTCGCACGAAGAAGCGGTGATTGTCGCGGAACTGAAGGCCGGCTCGGAAACGGCGTATGCGTGGCTGATCGGGGAGTTCCAGCAGCCGGTTTATGGGCTGGTGTACCGGATCGTGAACGATCCGGCGGACGCAGCCGATACCACGCAAGATGTTTTCCTGAAAGTTTTCCGCGGGATGAAACATTTTCACGGCGGGTCCAGTTTAAAAACGTGGATCTACCGCATCGCGCTGCATGAGGCGGCGAACCGGCGGCGGTGGTGGTTCCGGCACAAGGCCCGGGAGACGTCCATCGAACCGGCGGAATCCGATGCGAGCATGGCAGGCGAGAACGCGATGCAGGTCGCGTTGACTGATCACGCGGAGTCGCCCTTCGACAATGTGGCGCACCATGAAGTGCAGCACCGCGTAGAAGAGGAGTTGAGCAAGGTTCCGGAGCCGTACCGCACGACGCTCATTTTGCGCGATCTGGAAGAGATGTCATACGAAGAGATCGCGGAAGTGCTCGAAATCTCTCTGGGTACGGTGAAGTCGCGGCTGACGCGCGGCCGCGAAGCGTTGCGGCAGCGGCTGACGCCGTATGTGCGCGAAGTTGGAGATGAACTGGGTCTGGCTGCTCCGAAAAAACAGATGCAGCGGGTTGCTGGAGGGGGTAGAAGGGTCGAGGTGATGCCATGAGGACGACGGGCACAAAGAAGATTATGGGAATGCGGTGCCCCGAGGCGAAGCGGCTGTTCTCGCCTTATCTGGATGGAGCGGTGACGGGCGCGGAGATGCTCGCCCTAGAACGTCATTTGTCGGGTTGCGCGAATTGCGACGGAGAATATCGCGCCCTGCGGCGGACCCAGCAGTTGCTGATGAACGTCGGGCGGGCGAAAGCTCCAGTGGATTTGGGATTGAGGCTGCGGCTGGCGATTTCGCGCCAGGCGGCGCTGGCGAGGCGGCCTCCCTTTGAGGGATTAAGGACACGGCTGGAGAATACGCTGCAGGCCTTCATGGTGCCGGCGACCGCGGGATTTTTGAGCGCACTGGTTATCTTTGGCGTCGCGATGGTGTACTTCGTCACGCCAGCCACGCTTCAGGCCAGCAACGATGTACCCCTGGTAATGGTGAATACCGCACCGGAACTGCAGCAAAGTGCTTTTGGCATGACGATCGATTCGATCGACGCGGATTCGCTGGTGATCGAGGCATCCGTGGACGCGAACGGACGCGTGCAGGACTACCGGATTCTGTCGGATCCTCCGGATGAGAAGGAAGTGCTGCCGCAGGTAAAGCGGCTGCTGATATTCACCACGTTCCGTCCGGCGCTGTCGATGGGAAGGCCGACTCCGAGCAAGGCGGTCTTGTCGTTTTCGAAGATCAGTGTGAAGGGGTAAAGCAGTTCTCAGTTGCCGGTTTTCAGTTCTCAGTGAAAGCGAAGGGCGGAACTAAACGTTCCACCCTTTTCATTTGCGTTAGAAATTACTGTTCGCAGGATGTTCCGGTCTTCTGGACGTCAGTTACTTTTAAGTGCCCGTGCTCGGCGGTGTTGTTCTTCGCACCGGCGTCGTTGGCCATCTGCTTCGTGTCTTCTTTCATGTTGTGCGCTTTGTTATTCGAAACGACGCCTTTGACTTGAACCTGCTGGCCAACGTTGCCGGCAAGGTCAACCGAGCTGTTTCCTTTTACGTCCCAGGTGCTGCCGTCGCTGGCGGTCAGCAGATATCCGTTGCCGTTGCCGGACTTGGTCAAACAACCGCTGATGGTGCGAACGTCGCTCTTGGAATTTGCGTCGGAATCTTGCGCCGTCACCCAAGCTGAGAGAAGCCCCACGAATAGCATGCAGAACAGCAGGCGGCTTAAGTTCTTGATCATTGCGTTCTCCTTCGATTGCCCGGTAGGGCAAACGTTGAGCGCCCCACTTCCCGCGCATGACACGAGAAGTAGGGCGCGCAACGTCTCGTCAAGATAGGTTGCGGATTAGAAGGACGGAGTTGCTGGGGAAAAAGACTACGTTTGAGCGACGAGTCGTGATCTATCCGTACGTCGTTTTCCCTTCGCACGCAGTTTCTATTTCCCCCTTCGGGCCTTTGTTATATTCCGGCTATTTACCCATGCCTTACGGCATGGGCTGCATCTTTCGCCGCTTCGCGGCTTCCGTGTTCGTGGGATCGGGATTAGTTTTGCGGAGATTTCCTGCCGTGGTTATTTCTTGTACGGCCACTGCGCTTTGGTGAAGAGCCCGCCATCGATCCAGATGGTTTGACCGGTAATGAAAGATCCGCCGGGGCTGGCAAGAAAAACGACCGTAGGCGGGATGTCGGCAGCGGTGCCGACGCGGCCGAGCGGCGTCATCTTCGACCATGTTCCGGCATAATCCGGATCTTCCTGGCGGGTGCGCTCGGATTCGATCGAACCAGGTGCGAGGCAGTTCACGCGTATGCCGTATTGTCCAAGTTCAACGGCAGCTTCTTTCGTGAACATTTCGATTCCGCCTTTGCTTGCGGTGTAGGCGACAAGCGAGGGGAACGCGAGCTTGTTGCAGCCGGAGCCAAGGTTCACGATGGAGCCTCCACCGTGGTCTTTCATGAAGCGGGCGGCTTGCTGCGTACAGAGGAAGCAGCCTTTCAGGTTGGTATCAACGACGAGATCCCATTCTTCTTCGGTGACATCGAGCAGGGGCTTCCAGGTCTGGACTCCGGCGTTGTTGACGAGTAGATCGAGGTGCCCGAAGGTCGAGACCACTTTCTCGAACATCGTTTTGACCTGAGCGCTTGAGCGGATGTCGGCTTCGATCGCGATTACGTCGTCACCACCGGGCGCCTGTACAGTTCGGATTTCCCCGAGGGTGGCTTCGACCATCTCCGGGGGATCATTGTAGTAATTCACGGCGACGCGATAGTGATTGCGCGCGAGTTCGAGCGCGATTTCTTTGCCGATGCCCCGGCTTGCGCCGGTTACGAGAGCTACTTGGCTTTGCATGGTCCCCTATGTGGAAGCGTCCTGAAAGTCATCCCGGAATATAATCTTTTATGTCTTCCGTGTTGCGAATTTTTGTTTGGACTGAGCTTTAACGAGAAAGGGTCCCGCCAAATCAGGCCGGAGGTTCCAGGACGTATGCTACCGGAGCAAGCGAGCCCTAGCGCCGACACTCAGTCCAGGCCCTTTGCTGCAACCTTGCTTCTACTTTTGTTGTTCACTGCGGTGTGCCTTCCGACGGGCAGCATCTTCGGCCTAAACGTCAAGGCAGCTCTGTTCGTAGTCTTTGTAGTCGCTTTGGCATGGTTTCTTGTCACTCACTCCAGCGACTGGCCAACTCTCTCTGAACAGATCTTTCTTGGCATCTTCATTTCATGCGCGTGTTTTTGGGCCATCATCGCCATCTACCACGGAGAATCGGATACCAAACAAATATTTCTCGAGTTGAAAGACATAGCTACCACCGTACTGATTGCGTGGTTTTGCTATTTCTTCCTGAGGCGAAAGTTGCTTCAGCCGGAGAGCGTTATCACCTCCGTCATTTGTGCAGCGGTGACCGTAGGTTTCATTAAGCTGGCGCTCATTCTCTGTGTTCTGATCTTGCGTGTCGAACCGGTCAGCCTGATCGAGTCTGTCTTTGGAGAAGCCTCGCTGGTAAGTGGAGAGATCGGGCTGGGTCTTACACGATTGGGATTTTCGTCCGACATCGTGGGAGGCTTCGCGTTATTTGCCGTCCTTTGCCCCAGCGTGAGCGGAGTGCGGTTACGGCGAAGTTTTGTCGCGCTGTGCGTTTTCATGCTCTTGGTATCGGGCTTACTCTCGTACGCGCGGTATGTATGGATTACAGATTTATTTGCCATTGTCGCTGCGCTTGTCATCGAACGACGCGTAAAGGTGCTGCTGTTGTCGGCATTGGTGGTGGGAATCGTCGCGGGGACATCTTTCGAAGCTCTTAATCCCCTGTTCGCCGCGAGATTTTCCTCCGAACAAACGAGCGAGTCAGACCTCATCCGGATTGAGCAATCGAAAGCGCTCTGGGATGAGATCGAGGCCCGTCCGGTTTTTGGCAAAGGGATCGGTCAACACGCGCTGGGCTTGATTCGCAACGAACAGAATCCGTACTCCTACGAATTGCAGTGGATGTCTTTGCTGATGCAACTTGGATTGGTAGGCGTAGGGGCCATTTTGGTGTTGTTCGTAGCCGCGGCGCGCGATTTGCTGGCGGTCCGCGGTCCGGCAAAGTTCTGGCTGGCAGCCCTGTACCTACTGTGGCTCCTGGGCAGCTGGACGAATCCTTATCTCATTTCGTCGTTCGCGGGGGCTACATTTGGAATGTTTTTGGCGATGTTCTACAGAATGCGAATGATCGCGGAAGAGAACGTGTCGGACGGTCAAGCCGCGATTGTCTCCTGAGCAAGCGGGGTTAAGGTTTCAGTTTGAGCCTCAGCGCAAGAGTTTCTTCCGAGTTATGACAAAAGGTACGCCGCTTCGCTGGATCGAAAACACCTATCTAAGTAATTACCTTCACGGCAGAGGCATTGAAATCGGAGGATTGTGGAAGAAGTTTAGGGTCCCGGCACGTTCGAAGGTTTGGTATGTGGATCGGATGCCGATGGAGGATTTAGCCAGACACTACGCTGAGATCAACACGGCCATTGTAGCGCCTGACATCGTCGCGGATGCCGAGTCTCTTCCACTGCGCGGACTTGATTTCATTATTGCCAGCCATGTGCTCGAACACTTACCCTCCCCTTTGAAGGCCCTCAAATCATGGTATGAGGCACTACGGGGCGGCGGTATTCTGCTGATTAAAGTGCCGGACAAGCGCTTTACCTTCGACCGCAGACGCGAGCGAACCTCACTCAAGCATCTTATTGAAGAATACGAAAACCCGGAGAAAATCGACGTCCGCGCCCACTACGCAGAATGGGTCGAACTTGTGAATGGAAAAAAGGCGCACAGCCCCGAATTCGAACAGGAACTAAACTCCCTGATCGCCCAGAACTACAGCATTCATTATCACGCCTGGATTGATCGTGATATGAGGGAAATCGTTCAATACACGAGAGACGAACTGGGGCTGGCGTGGCGGCCAGTTGTTTTCTGGAACGCGCATTTCTACCGGAAGGAGACAGTCTTCGTTCTTAGAAAGACATAGCTGGGCAGTATTTGCGAAGTCCGTCCCGCAAAGATTTAGAGGTAATGGTTAAGTTCTAAAGGGGCTCGTACCGCGCGCGCTGTGAGCTATGGAAGAATTACCGTTCTGCCACAATCGCCATCTTCCACGCTATCCGTTGAAGGCCCGGGATCCTCAGCAGGGCGGAGTCTAGAGGGGACGACCACCGGAAGGCAGATTGAGTAAATCGGAGCAACCAAGGACTGGGCTCCTTCTGCAATCGTTCCATCCCTAACAGACCCACAGATAACAGATACATGCCACGCCATTCCACCTTGGCGAAATACTTCCGCAAGCTTTTGAGATCGCGCACTCGCAACGGCGTCTCCCGGGAAGTCGCGGCTCGAGAGAACAGCCCGCCAATGCGCCTATAGAACCACGCAGGCGGATTGCTCGCGAGCGGTTCCATCATTGCAAGGCGTCCGGTCGGTCGTAGAACCCGGTCGAACTCACTTGCAGCCCTTTCCTGGTCCATGTGGTGATAAGCCGACATGCATAGAATTCCATCAAAGCTATTTTTCTCGAAACGCAGGTCCTCCCCGGGCATCTCCTGCAAATTCAACGTTACCCCACAGCGTTTTGCGAGTTTCTCCGCACGAGCAAGCGCTACACCCGACACTTCGATTCCAGTCACCTGCGCGCCCGCTAAAGCCATCATTACCGAAGAGAAGCCCTCGCCAATGCCAACATCCAAAATCCGCGCGCCTTTCAGATTCCCGAGCTGACTAATCGCCCAATTCAGCATCTCTACATGACAATAGTGCTGGCGCGACAGATCGAGGATGTCTTCGGGGCGCTGTCGATAGATGTCGTCGTTTTCTACCGCTTCCTGCCGAATTCGCTCGATCAGGTCAAAAGGCAATTCAGCCATTTCGCATTCCTCTATGTTTGGTCTTAATTTGCAGTTTGCTTTCTAACTTCTATAAATCAGCAAGAGATCCACACCATCTTACGCAGGAGAGCAGAATCCGACTGCACGCGTCAAATCCCGGTGTCTTTCCCTTCTTCCGATCCGCCGTTTGACCCTCTGCTTTCCAGACCTTAAACTTGTAATGTTCTCCGCCTATCTCTGGTGGCTGGTCGGGTGGCCACGTCGTTATTCTGCGGGAGGGATTCCTGAGTCGTTTCCGGGCGTTTGGGCTACGAACCTTTATCCTTGCGGCCGTGCTGGGGCTGCTTGCGCCGTTGTGCGCGGCCGACAATCAACCTGCCATCACGCTCGACACGAGCGAAACTCTGTTTGTAGTGCTGACCGCGATGAATTCATGCGGCTATGACGCCAACCTCAACGCTGCGGACGCACAGCGGCTCAATATTCGCGCCGAAGTGCAGAATCACCTGCGGAGCTCAGACGAGGGGCAGGCTGCGCTGAACGCAATGTGCGACTGGTATGTCGCGCACAAAGGAAGGGACTCTGAGCACGACCTGTCGCAGTTTGTGTCGCTGGCGCTGTATCTCGAGGGGCCTCCGCATTTTCTGCCACGAGTGAAGGAAGACGATCTGCCTCCGGATGCCGGGCCGATCGCGGGATTCGGCGCGCTGCTGGAGCGCTTCTACGAAAAGGCCGACCTGCACTCGATCTGGGAGAAGCACCGGGCGAATTACGCAGCGCTGATCGAGCGCTATCACCTGCCGCTACAAAAGATGGTCTTCGATACGGACATCTATCTGCGCTTGCAGTCGGGCGGATATCTGGGGCGGACGTTCACGATCCTGCTTGACTTTATGGGCGATACCAGCGAGGCGAATGCGCGCAACTACGGAGCGGATTATTACGTGGTGGTGTTTCCTTCGCCGGATCCGAGCACGGTGGATCCCCTGAAGATGCCGCAGATCCGGCACACCTATTTGCATTACCTTCTGGATCCGATGGCGGAGAAACATTTCACTTCGATCAAGCGACTGGAGCCGCTGCTGCAATCGGTGAAGCGCGCGCCGCTGGAAGAGAGTTTCCGGACTGACATTTCGCTGCTGGTCACGGAGTGCATGGTACGGGCAATCGAAATCCGCACAATGGGCAACAAGCAGACAGCGGAGGCGATGCGACTGCAAGCGGTGGATGACGCCGTGAGGCAGGGATACATCCTGACGAAGTATTTTTACACATCGCTGGTGACGTTTGAGAAAGATCCCGCGGGAGCGGGTATGCGGAACGCGTATACCGACATTCTCGAGGGGATCGACCTGAAGGCACAGGAGAAAGCCGCCAGCGAAGTGCAGTACGCACAGGCAACGGCCCCGGAACTGGTGCAATTGTCACGTCTCGAAGACCGGCGCATGCTGATGACGGCTGAAAAGCGGCTGGCAGCGGGCGATCCCAAGGGAGCGCAGGAACTCGCGCAGCAGGCGCTCGACAAAAAGATTGGGGACGAAGGGCGGGCGCTGTTCATCCTGGCGCAGGTCGCGGTAGCGAACAAGAACCGCGAAGGCGCGGCCGAGAATTTCCAGAAGGCGATCCAGTCAACGAGAGATCCGAAGGTTTTGGCCTGGTCGCACGTATATCTGGGAAGAATTCTGGACATGAAGGAAGACCGCGAAGGCGCGATGAATGAATATCGCGCTGCGCTCACAACCGGCTCAGCTTTACCGGAGGTCAAAGCGGCGGCTGAGAGGGGATTGCAGCAGGCATACGAACCACCGGCCAAGCCGCAACAATAAGCCTTCGGCTTCCGGCTTTCGGCGGGGTATCTTCAGAGCATCTTAAGAGAAAAGTCATCCTGCGATAGAATTCACGGTTGCGTTGGGCACTTTGAAATCAATGGAAGCAGCAAGTCGAGGAGAACGCATGAAGCGAGCAGCAATCGCAGTCGCAGTGCTAGGAATGTGCGTAGGAACGTTTGGACAGGCCAAACCGGCGGCGCAGAACGCGCCCGCCGCGGGCCAGGCTGCGGCTGCTCCCCAAGGGAAGCGTATGCCAGCCGCCAAAACGCAGCCGGAGTTCGACGCGTTTAATGCAGCCCGGCAATTGTCGGACGCCCCGGCGACGGAAAAAGCGGCCGATGACTTTGCCACCAAGTTTCCGGACAGCGAATTACGCCCGATGCTGTACAAGGCGGCCATGCAGAAGTATCAAATGGCGAATAACGGCGAAAAAATGATCGAAATGGCGCGCAAAGCCCTCTCCTACGATGCAGACGATCCAGAGGCACTGCTTGCTGTTGCCCAGGGATTAGCGGAAAGCACGCGTGACACCGATTTGGATAAAGACCAGAAGATTGCTGAAGCGAAAAAAGATGCTGAGCGGGCACTGGTTACGGTTGACACGGATGTCCCGGTCACAGGCGCGCCAGCAGAACAACTGGCCGCATTCAAGAACTTCCTGCGATCCGAGGCATATTCCGTACTAGGGACAATCGCATTCAAGGCCAACAATTGGACAGATGCTGAGACCAATCTGAGGAAGTCTGTCGACGCTTTCCCCCAGCAGCCGGATACGATCGCAGTTTTTCGTCTGGCGGTTGCGCTCGATATGCAGAACAAGATTCCCGACGCCATGAAGTATGCGAACCAAGCGGTGGATCTTACGAAGGACCATCCGGATTCGCCGGCAGGTAAGGCGGCGCGAGCCGAGCAAGACCGCCTTACCAAGTTGAGCAGCGGCACGGCGCCAGGCGGAGCGCCGCCGAAGAATTAGTTTTGGGCATTGCACTTAGTCCTTGACGCCACAAGACGCGAGCTTCGCTCACTGGACAGCCGAGGCGGCTGTCCCCCCATTGTCCCCATGAAGGAACGCGAAATCACGGCGCTGGAAGAGGGGCTGGGATATCACTTTCGACGCCGGGCGGTGATTGAGCAGGCCGTCACGCACAGCTCTCAGGCACGGGAACAGGAAGCGCAACAGGCGGGCGAGAGCAAGTACAAAGTCAGCGACAACGAGCAGCTTGAGTTTCTGGGCGACGCAGTCCTGGCACTGGTAACGAGCGAAGAGCTGTTTCAACGGTTTCCTCAATTTCGCGAGGGCGAACTTTCAAAGCTGCGCGCCCATCTGGTCAGCGAACGGCATCTGATTCAAGTAGCGCAGCAACTGGAACTCGGCCATTACCTGCGCCTTGGGCGTGGAGAGGAAAAGAGTGGCGGCCGCAGCAAGACGGCTTTGCTGGTAGACGCGCTGGAAGCGATCCTGGCCGCGATTTATCTGGATGGCGGCCTTGAAGCGGCACGCGAGTTTGTACTGCACAACGTGATCGGGCCGGAGTTGGAGCGGATGGAGCGCGGCGGTGGAACGCTACCGATTACCGATTTCAAATCCGCGCTGCAAGAGGCCGTGCAAGGCCTGGGACTCCCGCAACCGGCCTATGTTCTAGTGGAAGAATCCGGCCCGGAACACAGCAAGACGTTCACCGTGGAAGCGCGCTTGAATTCGAAAAACGGCAAGAGCGAACAGTTTGTCGGCCGGGCGCAAGGTTCGACGAAGAAAACGGCGGAACAGGACGCAGCCCGGCAGTTGCTGACGTTTCTGGCTTCGCGCTCGAAAGCTCCAGAAGGGAAAGCAGTCCCGGAGGCGGCGGAGAAGTAGAAGTTCATTCAGACATGGATTTTTCAGACCAGCCCGTTGTTGAAGCCGCGCCACCCGTCGAGACTCCGGAGGTCCCGGCTGCACCTCCCATTCGCGCTCTGAGTCCACCACAACGCGGATCTGTGAGCGGATTCGGCGACGACCTGATCGCTTCTGTGCAATCGCTGATAGGGACGGTGGTCATTGCGATTTTCGTGATCACATTTGCGGTGCAGGCATTCCAAATTCCTTCGGAATCCATGGAGAACACACTGCTCGTGGGTGACTATCTGCTGGTGAACAAGCTCTGTTATGGCGGGCACGGAATTGGCAGCTTTCTGATGCCCTATCAGAAAATTGCCCGCGGCGACATTGTGGTCTTTCACTATCCGGTGGATCCGCAGCAGCATTTTGTGAAGCGGGTGATTGGCTTGCCGGGCGACAGGTTGCGGCTGGTGAACAAGAAAGTTTTCATCAACGGAAAACCCATGGAAGAGCCGTACGTCCATTTTCTGGAGCCTCCGAATAACCTATTTCGCGACAATTTTCCGCGGACAGATATCCCCGCTTTTGGACTCGAAGGCAAGTGGTGGCTGGAGATGCGGAAGCTGGTGGAAGATGGCCAGCTCATCGTTCCCGAGGGCCACTATTTTGTGATGGGCGACAACCGCGATGACAGCCAGGACAGCCGGTATTGGGGATTCGTCCCGCGGGAAAATATTATCGGCAGGCCGCTCGTAATTTATTGGTCGGTGCAGGAGTGGGACCGTAACTCCACGTCTACGTTCGCCGGCCGCTTGTATCATCTGGCGTATGCGGTCACGCACATGTTTCAGATCACGCGCTGGCACAGGACGCTGCGGCTGGTACACTGACAGGGCTGAAGCCCCATCTTGATTCTGACGTCAACACGGGCGCTGTAGCGCCGCTCTTCCACGAAAACTGAAGTTCGAAAGCACAAAAGTGGCGAAGAAAGAAGAGATCAAAAGTAAAGAGAAGAACGGCGAAGACGAAAGGCCGAAAGAAACGACTGTCGAGTTTCTGGCTTCGCTGGCGGCTGTGCTGGTGACAGGATTGTTCATCATCACGTTCGTCTTGCAGGCATTCGAGATTCCTTCGAGTTCGATGGAGAACACGCTGCTCATCGGCGACCATGTTTTCGTGAACCGGATGCAATTTGCGCCCAGGAGTAAGTGGATCGGGCCGCTGGTTCCCTATCGGGACGTGCACTTTCGCGACATCGTGGTTTTTCTTTCTCCGCAAACGCCCGGACTATATGTGGTGAAGCGCGTCATCGGTGTTCCGGGGGACCGAATCCACCTGCGGAATGGCGTGGTTTATCGCAACGGTCAGGCCCTGACTGAACCTTACCTGGATACGGATCGGGACAATCCTGCTGATTCCTATCGCAATGAGTTCCCGTCGATTCCGCCCGATGATGATCCAAATGTTTGGGTCAACTGGAAGATAGATCTGCCCTCTTACATCAAGGGAGATGACATCGTGGTGCCCCCCAACCATTATTTCGCCATGGGCGACCACCGTGGCGTAAGTCTCGACAGCCGGTACTGGGGATTCATTCCGCAGGAAAATATCATCGGCCGGCCAATGTTTATCTACTGGTCGTTCGAGACTCCAGATGACCAATATCTGAAAACCGACTGGAGCGACCGGATCTCGTTCCTGCTCGGCAAGGTGGTTCTGCATTTCTTCGATGAGACGCGCTGGAAGCGGACACTGCAGATTGTCCGATGAAAACCCTCGAAGCCCGCAGTGAGGGTTCGGTGAGAATCTTTTCCTCGAAGCGACGTGTAATTGCTGTGGTCGGCGTCGTTTTGCTGCTGCTGTTTCTGCTGCGGCCGGGGGCGTCGCGCCTTAAGTCACGAATTATCCTCTCGATCAGCGCAAGCGTAGGACGACCTGTGGATATCGGGTCCGTGCACATTCAGATGTTGCCGCGCCCAGGATTCGATCTGGAAAATCTGGTGGTGTACGACGATCCGGCGTTCGGAGCGGAGCCGATGTTGCGGGCCAGTGAAGTAACAGCGGCGTTGCGGCTGACCTCTCTGCTTCGAGGGCGGCTGGAGATTGCGCGGCTGGATCTCACCGAGCCCAGTCTGAATCTCGTACATAGCGACGAGGGACGCTGGAACCTGGAAGCGCTTCTTGAGAGGGCGGCGCATATACCGCTTGCGCCTACCGCCAAGACCACGTCAGAGCCGCGGCCGGGCTTTCCTTACATCGAAGCAACATCCGGCAGAATCAATTTCAAGAGCGGCCAGGAAAAACGGCCGTTAGCGCTGACGAATGCCGATTTTTCGCTGTGGCAGGATTCGGAAAACGCCTGGGGCGTGCGGCTGAAGGCCCAGCCTGTCCGCACCGATCTTAATCTGAATGATATCGGAATGCTACAAGTAAGCGGGACGTGGCAGCGTGCGCAAGCATTTCGCGATACCCCGATGCAGTTCACTCTCGAGTGGAGTCGCGCTCAACTTGGACAGTTGACGAAATTCTTCACTGGCAATGACAAGGGCTGGCGGGGAGCGGTTGACGTAAACGCGGCCGTTTCGGGAAGTCCTGCGAAGCTGCGCACCAGCGGCAGCGCTTCCATCGAAGACTTTCGACGTTATGACATTACGAGCGGAAAGTCTCTGCGTCTCACCGCCAACTGTGACGCCGAATACAGCTCGCTGACGCACGAGTTCCACGAAATGTTGTGTAGCGCACCCGTAGCGCAAGGGCTGATCACTCTGACGGGAGATGTGGGGCTTCCGGGAAGTCACCGATTTGCAATTCTGTTGAAAGCGGAAAATGTTCCGGCCAGTGGACTCGTCGCGCTGGCGGAGCGGGCAAAGAAAAATCTGCCCGACGACCTCACGGCCGAGGGAGCTCTGAGCGGAAGTTTTTCAATCCAGGAAGATGCTTCCCGCGAGCTGCGATTTCGTCCGGAGGGAAGGGGCGCGATCGAGCGATTTCGGCTGACCTCAACTGCGAACAAGGCAGAGTTTGGTCCGGCAACTCTGCCTTTCGCATTGGCCGACGAGCAGATTGCGTTCGGCCCCGTCACGACTGGATCCGGACATGCCGGACCAACCCTGCGGGGATCGGCCAACCACACCGGTTACAATGTCAATCTCTCCGGTGATGCCGACGTCGGCAGGATTTTGCGTCTGGCACGCATGATCGGAATTCCGGCGATCACGACGACAGCAGAGGGAACGGCGCTGGTTGACTTGCAGATCGCTGGGACGTGGGCCGGGCAGGCACAACCGAGCCTTATGAATGCAACCGGATCTGGCTTGGCCGGGCCACAGGTGACCGGCACGGCAAAGTTGCGGGACCTCCGCTTCACCCCGCGCGGGACGGGTGGTTCTCTCGACATCGCGACGGCCGAGTTGCAGCTTTTGCCCGACAAAGTTCGTGTGACGAAACTCAACACAAAAGCTGCCGGCACGAACTGGACAGGTTGGATAGAAATGCCGCGCGGCTGCGGGATATTGTGCCCGGTTCATTTCTCCCTGGCTGCAAATCAGATCGTTCTCAGCCAAATCGCCTTATGGGCCAATCCGGGGCCGAAGAAACAGCCGTGGTATCGCGTTCTCGATGCGGAGTCACCCGCTGGACCCAGCGTGCTCGCGAGTCTGCACGCGTCGGGGCACATCACGGCCGATCGTCTGTTGA
This sequence comes from Candidatus Sulfotelmatobacter sp., assembly GCA_036268025.1. Lineage (GTDB taxonomy): Bacteria > Acidobacteriota > Terriglobia > Terriglobales > Acidobacteriaceae > Sulfotelmatobacter. The sequence continues at coordinate 19,778 of DATAUY010000219.1, forward strand.
TTCGCAACGCCACTGCTACACATGCCTCGGCGAATGTGACATTGAGCAGAGGGAGCCTGAAAATCTCGGCGCTCGAAGCCGATTTCTTCGGAGGCCGGCATCGCGGCGAGTGGCAGGCGGATTTTGACGTCAAGCCTGCGGTGTGCAAAGGCAGCGGCAAGTTCGCGGATGTCGCACTTGCGGAGATCGCCGAAGCGATGAATGATGACTGGATGGCCGGGACTGCAAACGCCAGCTATGAAATCAGCGGGAAATGTCCTGGAGGATTCTGGCAATCGGCGGAGGGAACGGTACGGGTGGAAGGAAGCGATGTATCGTTTCCCCATATCTCCATCGCAGGCCACGCTCAAGGTCTGAGTGCCGCGCGATTCAGCGGTCAAGCGGACTTGCACGATGCAACCATCGACATCAAGAGCGGTAGTCTCGAGGCACCCGACGCAACCTATGCGCTGCATGGCACAGCTACCCTAACGCGGGAACTGGACATCCAGTTGATACGTAATGGCGGCGCGAATTACACGGTAAGCGGCACGTTGGCCGAGCCGCGCGTGGATCCAGTGACAAGTGCTGAACAGGCGCGGCTAAAGACGGAAACAAAATAATCGGGCCAGAATTTTCGAAGAAACTAACTATCTTTAGGCTTCACGGCGCATATCCCGGCCCGCGAAGAACTTTTCCTGGAAGATTCCCCGTCATCTTTCCCCGATCGATTACGGGCACCCCATTTACCAGAACATATTCCATTCCTTCGGACAGCTGATTCGGATTATCAAAGGTGGCGCGATCATGAACGGTCGCGGGATCGAAGATCACCACGTCAGCCCACATACCCGCTTTCAAAACTCCGCGATCGGTAATGCGCATCCGCTGCGCGGGCAACGCCGAGAATTTGCGAATGGCATCTTCGAGCGTCAAGGCCTTCTCTTCTCGAACATATTTCGCGAGGATGCGCGGGAAGGTCCCATAGGCGCGCGGATGAGGATGGGCCTGCCCGAGGATTCCATCGGGCGATGTTCCTTCGGAGTCGTTGTCTATCGCGACCCACGGCTGTTGCAACGCAAGTGTCACGTCAGGTTGCGACATTCCGAAGACCGCGACACTTGAGAGCGGGTCTTGAATTAGAAAATCGAAGATCGTATCGAGGGGATCTTTGTTCCACAGCTTGGCGATTTCAGAAATTCGCTTGCCTTGCAGAGGAAGCAACTGCGAGTTGAGCACGGCGCCGATCATGATCGCTTCGGGGCCGGGGATTTCCTGCCACTCGTTGTCCCATGTGCCTGATGGAGTGAGCATGTCTTTGCGGATGTGTTCGCGCGTGGAGGGATCTTTGAGACGCTCGACCATTTTCGCCGAGCCGCCATCGTGTGCCCAAGGCGGAATGAAGGCTGAGAAATCATTGAACCATGCGGTGTAAGCGTAAGTGTCTGCAGAAACGTCAGCGCCGGCCGCGCGTGCACCGTTGATTTTGGCTACGATCTCGGGCATGCGTCCCCAATTGTTTTTTCCGGCGACTTTGATGTGCCAGATTTCTACTGGAATGTGGGCCTCTCGGCCGATGCGTAAAGCTTCATCGATGGCCGGCAGCACGGAGTCGCTTTCGTCGCGCATGTGGGTTGCGTAAATGCCGCCGAACTTCGAGGCTTCCGAGGCAAGGGCGATCAGTTCGTTAGTCTTGGCATACGGCGCCGGCGCATACTCGAGCGAAGTCGAAACACCCACCGCGCCGTCTTTCATCGCATTTCGTACGAGCGAACGCATCTGGTCGAGTTGCGGGGGTGTTGGCTGCTTGTCGTCGTCTCCGAGCACCATGCGGCGGACCTGCGTCGCTCCAACAAAGGTTGCCAGATTGATTCCCATGCCCTGTTTTTCGAGGCGCGCGAAATACTCGCGCAGAGTTCGCCAGTTCGCTGTGAGTTTGTAATGGTCGTACTCCGCGCGGTCGGATTGAACGATCGCATCGTTCAGCGGAGCGATTGAATTCCCTTCTCCCGTAATTTCGGAAGTGATTCCCTGAAAGATTTTCGAGGGCAGGCGCGGATCGACGAGGATCGTCATCTCCGATTGGCCGAGCATGTCGATGAAGCCGGGCGCGACGACTTTTCCGGCGGCATCAATGGTGCGCTTGCGCGATGCTGGCGAGAGATTTCCGATGGCGGCGACTTTGCCATCGCGGATGCCAACGTCACCTGAATACCAAGGGGAGCCGGTACCATCGATGATGTGCCCGTTGGTGATGACGACGTCGAACGACTGCGGACGCTGGGCGGCTAGTGGGACTGCCAGCAGGATCAAAAGCATAAGCAATTTATTTGTCATGGCGCTCTCCAGTTTTCTGTAACTTCTGGCTTCGCGGGCGAGACGCCCGCTGGACAGCCGGCGGGACGCCGGCGCTACTGCTATTCGCTTGCCCTACACCGTTCGTCCAGTCAATGAGGCGGCGACGCCCAACACGATCCATACTCCCAACGCGAGCCATTCGTACACGCTAAAGTGCCCGGGAATAGCAGGAACAAACTTCATCAGGGCCATGGCGGTGGCGACGATAAGTCCGAACATTGCCACAATGAACGTCACGCCAGAGCGTTTAACGATCTCCGGTTTCGAGCGCGCAAGCGCCAGGCCGGCGGCGCAGGTTGCGGCCCATCCGATGGCGCAGGCGACAGAACCGACCTCAGTGATCGGGACCAGAATCGCGTCGCCGAGCAAGGCGCATAGCGCCGTGACAACTCCTACGTACGATACCGCGACCGCGGGCGTCTGAAATTGGGGATGGATTATCCCCGCTTTCGTGTTGATCATGCCGCGCCGACCCATAGCAAATACCAGGCGACTCGCGGCGACGAAGTTTCCGTTGAAACATTTGAATAGCGACAACAAAGCCGCCGCGAGGATGATGTTGACGATCCATTTGGATCCGACCGCTTGCTGAAAGGCGACAGCCGTCATGAATTTTTCATTCGTCAGACGAAACCACGGCGCGGCGAATGCGACCGCCGCGACGATGCAGGCGTAGAAGAGAATACCGATGAAAATCGCGGCCCAGATCGCGCGGAAAAATCCGCGAGCCCGGAAGTCGGGGCTGGCTTCTTCGGCGGCCTTGCCGACCGATTCGAATCCTGTCATGAAGTAGGGGACGATCTGGATCACCAGCAGAATCGAAACAAGCGGCGCATGCGTGAAGAGCGGTGGAAAGTTCGCGGTCGATCCGTGGCTTGCGCCGAACGCAACGAAGATCACGAAGAGCGCAAGTGTGCCAAAGCTGGTCCAGTTCTGAAACGTTGCGCTGAGGCGGACGCCGCGATAGTTCAGGATCGTCAGCAGGGCGGTCAAACCAAGGCCGACGATTAAATGTGGGAGGAACACCGGGCGGCCGGCGACGCGATAGAGTTCCATCGAGTCGAGACTCGGGAAAATGTAGGCGGCGATGCGTCCGACGGCAACTGCTTCCCATGGGCAGACGATGAAGTAGGCGAGGGTCATCGTCCAACCGGTGGCGAAGCTGACATAACGTGGAAAAACTGCGGATGTGTACGCGACTTCGCCCGCCGCGTCGGGCATGGCGATCACAAGCTGTCCGTAGACCCATCCGATCGGAAGCAGCAGAGCGCCTCCGATGACGAATCCGAGAACGGTGCCAAGCGCGCCGCCGCGGAGCAGCCAGTCGTCCATGACGACCAGCCAGCCCACGCCGACCATCGTGCCCCATCCCAACGTGAAGTAGTCGGTGGCTCGGAGCTTGCGGGCGAGAGTGGTCACAAGGTTCGGATGGTAGAGGAAACGCCGCGAATTATAAGGCATTTGCGTTGTGCTATGGTTGGAGATCGGTTGCGGACTTCGCATTTCCTTGGAAGAGATCAGCCATGCCTCGATATGAATATCGGCCATTGGGTCCGACTCCGGCGGCGGAGAAGGCTTTTCTGGAGTGGATTGACCAGTTGGACCAGGAGTTCAGGAATCCCGATCCGCAGCGGCGCAGCGATGTGGTGTGCGAGGCGCTGCACCAGCTCTATTTGGGTCAGCCGCGTTCGGCGCCAGGCGGCGGACTCGCCGGGCGCGTGCTGATGCATTCGTTCGATCCGCGGAACACGACGCTCGAGCCCGAATACTATGGCGACGTGGATGCGGCGAAATACGCCGAGCGCAAACCGCTGATCTGGTTCTGGATGATGTACGACCGCTCGGCTGCGGGACTGAATCACTGGCTGGGATATCGTGTGCGCGCGATGCTGGGGCGTCACATTTTCAAGCAC
>DATAUY010000220.1:0-15442 GCA_036268025.1 Candidatus Sulfotelmatobacter sp.
CACCGGGGTCGCGCAGAACCTCCAGGAGTTTACCGGCACCTACGAATACAAATGGGCCCAGGGCCTGCTGACTCGCGCCGAATACCGTCGCGACTGGTCCGATCAGCTCTTCTTTCCCAAGGGAGATACAAATATCGTGAAGGCTCAGTCGACGGTCACTGTGGCGTTCATCGCCTTCTTCGGCCCCAAGCACTGATCGCGCTTCGCGATTAGCGGCAGACCCTTCTGGATGTGAATAAGCCGGCCCGCGCCGCGGCAGTGACCGCAGCGGGCCGGCATTTTTATGACCGCAGAAAAAAATGGCCCGTGGCCGGAGACAGGACCACGGGCTTTCAGGAGGCTTCAAAACTCGGTCGTCGGCGCCGGCGGACGTGTGTCCCCGGGGGCTGGAGCGCACGCTCGCGACGAGGCGCGAGAGCCATGGCTCGCAGGGAATCCTGACAATGCTGGGATCTTCGACAGGGAAGGGATATACGAAACTTTGGGGCTCTTCAGACGGGGGAAGAGCGGAGGTGCGTAGCGCTCGATCAACAACGCTCACGCAATAAGATATTGTTCGCTCATCAAACCAAAAGGCGCAAGCGGTATCGAGAAATACTCTAGGCCGGATAAACAGATCCGTTGTTGGGCCACATTTCTTCCGTCCGAGGAATCCCTCTCGATGAATGTGCTGCGGTGTGGATTCTGAATGTGTCGGGAAGGGAACTGGAGGCGCGGGTCGGAATCGAACCGACGCGTAAAGGTTTTGCAGACCTCTCCCTTACCACTTGGGTACCGCGCCCCTGCTCAATACCTCAGCGTTCCGTAACGGAAGACGTCCATCTGCGGAGCACGAGCAAGACTAGCTTCTGGAGCGGGAGACGGGGGTCGAACCCGCGACATCGACCTTGGCAAGGTCGCGCTCTACCACTGAGCTACTCCCGCTCAACAATCGCTATTGTAACATTCAGAAGAAAAAACAGACCTCAGGCGTAGGCCCTCAGCGTTACCGTTGCGCCTTCACCGCCGATGCCTCCGAAAGATTTTGTCATTCCTCGCAAAGCGAGGAACCTGCTGTTTGCCGTCAGCGAGACAGCTCCGGGCGAACAGCAGGTTTCTCAACGGCTACGCCGTTTCGGAATGACAAGTTCTTCGACGGGAACTTGCGCCTCGAACTTTGAAATCGGGAGCCAAGGCCTGACGTCCGGCGCCCGATTTCTTACGCCAGTTCCACCACGATCTTCTTGGCGGTACGGTCAATCTGCATAATGCGAAAACTGCGCACCTGACCAGCCCTGGCGGGCTCCGCCTTCGGAGTTGCCGGCCCGGTCTTCCACCGAGCCTGCAACATCGCGCTCAGCGAAGACAAATCGGCTGAGTTGCTCGTTGCTGGTTCATCTTTTTTCGGCTTCGGCGTGCCGCTCTTGCAGGCGGCGAAGATGCCCTCGCCCAGTTCCGCGCGTGAATCGTCCACGAGCCTTCCAGTGACGACGTCGCCTTCCTTGTGCTCGGCAAGATATTCATCGATCCCGGTCGGCACAAGCTGTTTCATGCTCAGCTTCATCTGCCGCTTCTCTGGATCCAGTCCAATCACCAGCGCCTTGACAAGCTGGCCAACGCGAAGTACTTCCGCAGGCTGACTGATTCGTTTCTCCGCGCTGATCTCGCTGACGTGGATCATCCCCTCAACGCCCTCGGACAGCTGCACGAAAGCCCCAAACTTCGTGAGGCTGGAGATCGGCCCCTCGACTTCCGATCCAATCGGGAAGCGCTGAGGCACATCTACCCACGGATCGCCCAGCGCCTGCTTTAGTCCAAGCGAAATCCTCTGCTCAGCCGCATTTACGCCGAGAATCACGGCCTCAACGGTCTCGCCCTGCTTGACCACGTCGCCCGCCTTCCGGATTTTTCCCTTGGCCCACGACATCTCCGAAATGTGAATCAGTCCTTCGATTCCGGGCTCGAGCTCGACGAACGCGCCGAAGTTCATCAGACGCGTGACCGTACCGCGCACCCGATCGCCGATGTTGTATTTGCCGGCAATCGCATCCCAGGGATGCGCCTGAAGCTGCTTGAGCCCGACCGAGATTCGCCGCTTGTCGCCTTCGTTCCCCAGCTTCAGGACTTTCACCGTGACTTCATCGCCGACCGACAGCACATCGGCCGGCTTGTTCACTCGACTCCATGAAATCTCGCCGACGTGCAGCAGCGCATCTACTCCGCCGAGATCAATGAAAGCCCCGTAGTCCGTGAGGCTGCGGACAGTGCCATTCACCGTGTCGCCCTCTTTGATCTGCCCATAGAGCCGATCGCGCGCGCTCCGTTCTTCTTCCTCGGCCACCACGCGCCGGTCGACCACCACGTCTTCATCCGCCACGTCGAGCTTGATGATGCGGCAGCGGATCTCCTGGCCAACAAGTTTTTCCATATCAGCGGCTTCGCGCACTGCGCTGCGAGATGCTGGCATGAATGCGCGCACGCCCACGTCGACGCTGAATCCGCCTTTGACCACGGACGTAACCGTCCCCAGCACCGAAGATTTATCCGCAAACGCCTTTTCCAGCGCCGACCAATCCATCGGCCGCTCGACTTTGAACCGCGAAAGCTCGTAGTAACCGTCAAGATCGCGGCCCTTCACCGTGACCAGTGCCTTGTCGCCGGGCTTCAGTGTCTCTCCCTGCAACGCCGCGACGGGAAGAATGCCTTCCGACTTGAATCCGATGTCGAAGAACACCGCCTCGGCGGTCACCGAAATGACGGTCGCTTCCAGTTGCCGGCTGCCCTCAGCCTTGCGCGAATGTGCCTTCTGAAACTGGGAAAGAATGTCGCCGAAGTTCTCTGTGGTTTCAGGAGTAGTTTGTGTTTCAGGAGTTTCCGGATTGGACATGAACGATTACAGCCTCGTGAACAATTCTACTGAAGAGTTAAAGACGAGCGGCCTTCAGAATATCACCGCAGCACTTCGATTTTGTTACCAGGCGCTTTACGGTTGTCATTCCGAGCAAAGCGAGGAACCTGCTTTCCTGGGACAGAGGCAGGCCGCTCAGTGCCCCGCCCACTGCGGATCATCTTCCGCCTTCACAATCTCTCCATCGCGCATGTGGATGATGCGGTCGCCAAACCTCGCCGCTTCCGGATTGTGCGTGATCATCAGGACAGTTTGCCCGAGTTCTTGATTCGACCGCCGCAGCATGCTGAGCACGACATCGGAATTCTTGGAATCAAGATTTCCAGTCGGCTCGTCAGCCAGCACGACAGTAGGCTTGTTGATAAGCGCCCGCGCCAGCGCCACCCGCTGCTGCTCTCCGCCCGAAAGCTCTGACGGTCGATGCTCCAGACGCTTGGCCAGTCCAAGAAGCCCGGTAATGCGATCGAAGAAAGCCTGGTCGCTATTGCCGTTCCCGGAAATCTCCTTCGCCATCAGGATGTTCGACCGCGCATCCAAAGTAGGCAGCAGATTGAATTTCTGAAATACAAATCCAATCTTGCGCTTCCGCATGCGCGTACGCTCGGCGTCCGAGAGCGATGCCAGATCGTCGCCATCGAGCACGACGCTGCCGCTGGTCGCGCGAGTTAGTCCGCCGAGAAGATAGAACAGTGTAGATTTGCCGCTGCCCGAAGGGCCAACAATGCTGACGAACTCGCCCCGCTGCACGCTGAAGGAAATCCCGCGCAGAGCCTCAACTTCAATCTTGCCGATGTGGTATGTCTTGCGAAGATTTTTCGCTTCGATGAATGCGTCGGCCATCCAGCAAGAATCTTACACGATGTGGGCTGGGCAATTGTGGGGCGGATACTCCTGTCCGCCGATTCTTGATTTCAAGCTTGTTCGAAGCGGAAATCAGGCAGCTCCGACTTGATTCGCCACCTGCGAAAGCCGCTGGTGCATTCGCTTGGGTCCCCGCTTGCGCACAAGCAGTTGCCGCACGCGCTCCAGCAGATCGGCAGGCGCGTACATCCCCTTGCTGAGAAAAACGTCCGCCTGCGAAGCATGATCGTAGATGCGCACTTTGCTTGAGATGAGAATTGCGGGAGTATGAGGGGATGCGTCTTTGATCCTGGCAATGAGCTGAGGACCGTCAAGCCCAGGCATCGCCATGTCGGCGATCACCAGGTCCACGCCGCCCTGCATGAAGCGTGCTAGCGCTTCTTCTCCGCGTGAAAAGCTCGCCACGCGATATCCGCGCGTTTCCAGCATGATTTTCCGGTGGGAGAGTGACTGCTCATTGTCGTCAACACAAAGAATCGTGCGCTTTGGCTTCATTTCGTCTTTGGAATCCTGTGGCGTGAACGCGGTGGGCCGCACTTGCCAGCGAAGCTCTCTCTCGATATGAAGAATAGGGAAAGCGAAAAAGATAGTAGAAGCAAAATGCCAGCGCTGTAAAGTAGCGCCGGTGCTAATGGCGCTTTCTGGCTACACATTTTTTCAACAGCGAGTGCACGTCAGTGTTTTCCAGAACTTGCGTCGCGCGCGTTATAGAAAAACTTCGCCAAGCATTACCTCGACTGCGTTGCCTCCGACGCGAACGTTAACTACACGGTTATCTGTTTGCGATGCTTTCACGAAAATTCTGCTCGGACGTTGCATCTCGACACCCTGCTCGATCAGCACTCGCCTCTCGGGTTCGAATACTTTGTGTTCGACCATCCATGCTGCGGTGCATCCAGCAGCCGAACCGGTCGCGGGGTCCTCGCTTCCGTAAAAAAGCATTCGCGCGTGCAAACCGGCCGCCGGATCTACAGTTTCCCGTGACACGAAATAAAAGAACTTGCTTCCCGTCTTTTCACCGTACTCAGCCGCGCTGTAAGCGTCGATCCGCAATTCTTGGATCACTGCCAGCGACTTCAGCGGAGTAATCGTGAACGGAACTCCGGTCGATACGGTCTGAATCGGCAGCGAGGAATCAAAATCTTCCACATTCACACCGGTCGCTTTGGCGACTGCCTCCCGGTCATGCACCATGCCAAACGTTGGATCCAGTTGCGTCATCTCTCCAAAAGCCAGATGCCCGTCACGATCTTCAAATCGCACCGGAACTTTTCCGGCGTTCAGGTCGAGTGTGATCTCCTTAGCGCCACTGTTTCCCCGCAAAGAAAACGCCGTCCCCAGCGTCGGATGCCCGGCGAAAGGCAACTCTTCCTGCACCGTGAAAATTCTCACGCGCACGCCGCGCTCTCTTTCGATCTTTGCATCTCGCGGAAAGATGAACGTCGTCTCCGACAAATTCATCTCCTTGGCGATCGCCTGCATCTCGTCGTCACTCAATCCTCGCGCGTCGGAAAATACCGCCAGCGAATTTCCTTCAAGCGGTTTGGAGGAAAAAACATCCCACTGCGTCATTGCCAGCCGTTTGCTCATGGAAAGCCTCAGAGTCGAAAAGTCCGTTTGCCCAAGGAAACGATGATCCAACGCCGCTCTGCGATGCAGAAAAGAGCGTCGTTCCTGGATCAAACCGCCGCTGAAACAAACACAAAAAACTACGCAAACGGTTTGACACCCGCCATTTCCAGCGCCTATGCTTTACTCATGTTCCGTACCTTGGCCGCCAGCACAATGTGTTGTTGTTGCCTGATGCCGGCGTGTGGGTAAGGACCAGCGAGATTCTTCCTACCCACCCGGCGCAAGCGGGTGGGTTTTCTGTTTCGTCCGCTTTTATGCGTTGGGTAGCCGGCAGGCGGACTTTCGTATTCCTGACTGAATCATTCTGCGAAGGAGAAAAGAGAAACCATGACGACCGCTACCGCAAATGAAGTGACTTCGATTCCCAAGATCAACGACACCGCCCCCGATTTCACCGCCGAATCCACGCAGGGCACGATCCACTTCCACGAATGGATCGGCGACGGCTGGGCCATCCTCTTCTCGCATCCCAAAGATTTCACGCCGGTCTGCACGACCGAACTCGGCGCAATGGCGAAGCTCCAGCCGGAATTTGAGAAGCGTAAGGTCAAGGTCATCGGCCTGAGCGTCGACCCGGTCACGAACCACTCCAAGTGGGCCGCTGACATCGAAGAGACGCAGGGCGCGAAGGTGAATTTTCCCATGATCGGCGATCCGCAACTGAAGATCGCCAAGCTCTATGGCATGTTGCCCGCCGATGCCGGAGAGACCAGTGAAGGCCGCACGCCCGCTCTCAACGCGACCGTCCGCACCGTCTTCGTCGTTGGCCCCGACAAAAAAATTAAGCTACAGCTGAGCTATCCGATGTCTACCGGACGCAACTTCGACGAGATTCTCCGCGTGATCGACTCGCTGCAACTCACCGCGAAGCATTCCGTCTCAACTCCAGCCAACTGGAAGCCCGGCGAAGACGTGATCGTAGGCGGCAACATAAACGACGACGACGCCCGCAAGCGCTTCGGAGACTTCAAGGCCCCCAAGCCATACCTGCGCATCGTGAAGCAGCCAAAGTAAATAAAGATTCGAGGAAGCAATACGCAACCGGGGTGCCCCATTTCTCGCGCGTTGTCTGCTCGAGAAGTGGGGATTTGTTTGTGAGTTCGACGTAAAATTGAGCATAGGCGAACCGCGGGAGGCCGGACATTACGTCCCCGCCTTCGGACCCAGGTTTGCACAACCCACCCCACAGGCATACACTTGCCGCGCTTCTCAATCCGTTCCATTCTCACCCTCAATCCGGAGACAACATGAAAATAAGATCGATTTTGCTGGCGATACTCGTGTGTTTGGCCGCCGTATCTTTTGGCTTCGCCCAGAACCCGTACATGGGAACCTGGAAGCTCAATGAGGCCAAGTCGAAGTTGGCCGCAGGCATGATGAAGAACACCACGGTCGTTTACGCCGCGACCGGCGACAATGTGAAGATCACTACCGATGGCACCGCTGGCGACGGCAGTCCCCTGCAAACCGAATGGACCGGCATGTTCGACGGCAAAGATCATCCCCTCACCGGCGATCCCAGTGCCGACACGCGCGCCTACACCAAGGTTGATGATCACCACCTGTCCCTGGAAAATAAGAAGGCCGGCAAGGTCACCACTAGCGGAAAAATCGTAATCTCCGCCGACGGCAAGTCCCGTACCCTAACCCTCTCCGGCATGAATGCCGCCGGCAAGAAAGTCACCAGCACTGCGGTCTACGATAAGGAGTAGCTGCGTACAGGGAAAACGAACCCGCAACCTGAAGAAAAGATTCAGAAAGATTCAGGAGGATAAGACCCTATTTTCTCGCGCATCGCACGCGCAAGGAAGTGGGGTTTTTGTAAATGGACAAAACCCCCGACCCCTTAACTCCCTGGCAGCCTGGTCGGAACTCCTTCGAGCCAGTTACCATGGACTCTCGCACTTCCGCGGAAGCGCATGCGATCCGGTGATCGTCCCGGTCTTCAAAACCGGCGATCGTTATCTCGCGATAGCGATGATGGGTTCGACTCCCATTCGCTTCCGCCATTTCCAGCCACTCAACAACAGCCATTAGTGCCCAGATCTTCCTCCGAAGCGATAGCTCAACGTAGCGCTGGCATACGACGGAATTCGCACGCCCGCGACTTCTGAAATATCGGATGGCGCGAATGTTTCGAGCGTCTGTCCCGTGTGGCCGCTCGCGATCAGCATGTTGACTCCCACAGTTAATCTCCCACTCATGAACGGACGAATCACCGCCACGCGAAATTCTTTCACCGGAACTCCGTAGCATTCGGCATTCGGATTAGGCAGACAGCCAGTGCCCAGGGGTTTCGCGGGAACATATTCGAACTCGCCTCTGGCCTGCAGGTGAAAAGGAAGCTGTTGAACTGCGCCCAGCAGATCAAGAATCGTTCGCGGCGCTTCCGGCGTCGGCAGTTCAGAGTCCAGATCGCGTGCGTCGGCCTTGGAAAATGTTGCCAGCAAAGACCCTTTGCTGAAGCTATGGCGTACGGCGATGGTCACGAACCGAAGCCGTCCCGGCCCTTGATCTTCCTGTAAACCGGTGTCCGCATCGAGTTGACCCAGCGTCTGGCTGGTCGTCACATGCCCCAGCGTCAGCCGAATGTCCGTCTTCTGAAAAGTTTTGCTGGCGACAAGTTGGTACGAGTGTGCTGTGTTTACAGGCGTCGGCGGCGCCGTTCCCGCCCCGATCCGCGGGTCGTTGGTGAAAAATGCCTGTCCGAAGCTGACAGAGATTAGCGGAAGGAACCGTGAGTCCCCCGGTAAGAATGAGAGCGTAGCTTTCGGCGAGTTGACTCCCGCCCAATTCTGAAACGAATTGTCCGCATGCAGCAAGTCCTGATTGTTGAAGTCGATTTCATCGCGCCGCCATCCCAGATAATAACGAAAGTTGCTGCCGAGCGTTCCTTCCGCCGCAACGTAAGGGGTAAACGGAGAGATAGCCAGATTATTCGCCGCCACAGGCGTGAAAGGCCCGTAATAATTCGGATTTCTCTGGTCAACGAATCCGTAGTGGTCCAGGTCGTCCCGGCGGGGCGCCTCCCGCTCAAAATCGGACCCTCCCAGAAGGGAGAGGAATTCGCCAAATTTCTTCACGTAATTCGCGCTCGCGCCTGTCACCGTCCGGAATTCGCTCTGCCGGATAAGTCCCTGACCGAAATCTGAATACAGCGCGAGGTTGTATGTGCGAAAAAAACCGGAGAGTTGCAGTTGCTGGCTCGAACTCACCTGCCAGACATCGTTCACCGCAACCAGGGCGGTGTGCGTCTGGTCTTTCTGCCGCGGATCGATCGTGTCGCCCAGATTGGGGAAGTTCGCATCGTCGGTGTTCGCGGGAAATATCGGCACCAGCCCCGGGATTTTCGAAACTCCGTAATATCCAATGCCGAACAACGTGATCTTGTGCTCGCCCCTATTGAACAGGTGCTCTCCATTCACGTTGTATTGCTGCCGGTGTTCCAGACGGTCAAGAAATCCCTTCCCAAACGAGCCCGACAGCGCGATCCACGAATTGGCTGATGGACTGAATCCGCCCACCAGATCAACATCGCGATAGTCCGCCGTGAGCGCGATAAACGGATCGAGACGCGAGCGCAATCCATAAGTCGCCGCAAGATTGACCGAGTGATTGCCCTCGCGGACGTTGAAAGCACCGCCATCTATCTGCACGCTCTCCACCACCTCCGGAATGAAGATGTTCGGATCGGCGTAGCCATTGCCGTGCGCGTTGGCCGACAGATTGTTCGGAACTGGATAGCTACCGACACCAATAAACTGCGCGATCGGCTCGCCGTGATCTCCCGCGACTCCCGGCGCGAAGTATTGCGGAGCCTTGATTCCACTGGATGCGGTTTCAATCGGATATCCCGGAATCGAGACTGGTGCTCCTGGACGCCCGGGATTCGCGTCCAGCAAATCCTGCCGCACGAACACCTTTTCCGCCGGATCAGGCGACAGGACATCAGATCCGCTCACCTCTGCAGTGACCGTAATGTTTTCGATTTGAAATTGGATTTGGCTCGCGGTGATGGTGATTTCGGCGTTTCCGGTTTGGCGCACGGTAACGGTCTGCCTGACCGAACGAAATCCCGGAGCGTCAACTTTGATCGCGAACTCGCCCGACGGCGCGGCACTAAACAGGAATCGGCCATCTGGACCTGACTTTACCCTGCGAAATCACTCGGCTCTGCTCGAGTAGCGTCACTACTGCATTGGGAAGAGCGCTCCCCCGCGGATCAACCACGCGCCCTCTAAGAACGACCGCTTGCGCGAATAGAACGCCGGACGTGCACACCAGAAATATGAGGAAGCATATCCCCGCCGGCTTCATATCACGTTCTCGCATTTCTTCCTAACCACGATCGCTGCGCTCACCCGCAGAATCATCATTGATGGAATACTCATCCGGAGTCCAGTCAGCCGTACCTCGCCCACGCCGGCTACTTCCTGTCGCATTTGTAAAAAGAACAAAACCGGCAATCCACCTGGCGTGCGCGTCCGTACTCCCATCACAGGCAAGTTGGGGACAGTGATCGCCATGCTCGTGGCCATTACCGACACCAGCCCCTGAATTCCTTCCAGGAGATGTACGGTGAAACCCAAAGAGACCGAACTCACTAACCTGATCGTCACACCGGGCGAGGAAAAATCCCGGAGATCTTTCTTCAAACTGAGTGCAATGGGAGCTGCCGGCCTGGTTGCCGCAGGAGGCCTTACAGCCATGGCTTCAGCCGTCACCAATCCAGTTGCGAAGCTTGCCAACTCCGCTCCAGCTAACAGTAAACTGGCGGTCAAAGACCGCATCATCCTCGTAGCCGCCGAAATTGCCGAGGCCCTGGCAGTCACAACCTATTCCAACATCATCAACACGGCCCCGTTCTTCACCCGGCTCGAATCCGACGATCAGGGATACCTTATCGGCGCGCTGCAGGAAGAGATGTCCCACTACCTCCTGGAGCAGTCCGTCACCAACCAGGACACACCCTTCACGTCGTTCTTTTATCCCATGAATATGTTCGCTGACGCCCAGACCACTCTGAATACTCTCGTGACTCTCGAAGATGCATTCATCGCGGCATATCTGGTGGGAGTCCGCGATTTCAGCACCTTGGAATTACGAGTGACCTCGGCGCGAATCATGGGAATCGAGAGCGATCATCGCACGCTGGCGCGGGTCGTAGCACCGGGTGTTGCAACGCAGGACGGCGGCCCGATCGAAACCATCACCGGCCTTCAGGGCGTCGCCGAAAGCGTCGATCCTCCCAACAACAACGGATATGAAAGAACGCAATGCTGGAACCGGATCGATCAGGCGGTCGCCGCTCTGCTGCCCTTTGTCGACACCAACGCCGCCGCTGCAGCCGGGTTCGATACGTCAAAGTCGTACCCATTCCAGCCCTTCACGCCAACTCTGCCGAATCCGCTGGGAGATTTCTTTTCATTCTCTGGATGCTGATTCAACAAGAGCCAACGGGGCTGAGGAGTCTTGAGCCAACGGTCTTCAAGTAAACCTCGGCCCCCTTATCGCCCAGGAATTCACATCAAGGAGATTTTCTATGTTTGAAGGAGTGTTTCAGCCGATGCACCTGATGGTAATCGCAGGAATTGCCTTGCTAATTTTCGGCCCGAAGAAATTGCCAGAACTCGGCAAAGGCTTGGGAGAGAGTATCCGAGGCTTCAGGACCGCCATAGCGAAAACTCCAGACCGCGACACGGAGGGCAAGGATTAGGTCCCTCTGCAATGCCGACTCAGTGCGCTCTCAATCGATACCCCACCATCGGGCCATTGACCTGGATCCCCGGCGAGCCTAACGTCCGAGCCGAACCAGACCACTCTCGGTTACTAGGCCCCGCAGTTCCCTCGGCCTCCCCTTGGCATGACCTTCAGGTCAGCGCATTTTGTTCTAAAGGAGGATCGTTATGAAACACATCCGCATCGCGGTCTTAATTTTCTGTGCCTGCTCGATATCCGCGGCATGGGCGCAGAAGTCGTCGGCAAGCAACCCTCTCAACAACTGGAGCGAGTTCCTCACCACCAACATGGATCGCTACAATTCGGCTGAGAATACGCTCAATGTCAGCAATGTGAAGAACCTGAAATTGAAATGGACGAACTTCATTGGGACCGACCAGGCATCGTCCGCGGCCGTAGCCAACGGAGTGGTTTACGTCCAGTCGGAAAGCGGCAGCTTCGGCAACCTGGGCGCTATCAGAGGCCTCGCCGGGACAACGCTCTGGGGTTACTTTGAAGACGTTGATGCCGCCTCAACGTCCACTCCTGCCGTGGACAATGGCGTGGTCTATGTCGGCATCGGTTACGGCGCCGTTCAGGCGAACGACGCTACCACCGGCGCACTCGTGTGGAGCACCCCTCCGCTTGGCGACTTTATCTCTCAGTCCTCGCCGGCCGTCGCCCATGGGATGGTTTTCATCGGCGTGGATTCTGACGGCGACATCGGCGGTTTCGTCTATGCTCTGTCAACCACCGACGGCTCAGTGGTGTGGTCTTTCCCCACGGGTGACGAGGTCGATTCCTCTCCCGCCGTGGTGGGCAACATCGTTTACGTCGGCTCGAATGATAAGAACGTGTACGCGCTAAGAGTGCGTACCGGTGACTTGCTCTGGAGTTACACCACCGGCGGCCCGGTGCAATCTTCGGCAGCCGTTGTCAATGGAGTCGTCTATATCGGTTCCCAGGACGACAATCTCTATGCGCTCAACGCCACTACCGGCGCCAAGCTGTGGAGCTTCACCACCGGCGGACGTGTCAATTCCTCGCCTGCCGTGGCTAATGGTGTGGTGTATGTCGGCTCAGACGATGGCAATTTGTACGCCCTGAATGCCACTACCGGTGCCAAGCTATGGAGCTTCGCCACCGGCGGAGGCGTGTCTTCACCCGCTGTGGCCAATGGAGTGGTCTACATTGGCTCCCCGACCCCAAAGGGCCGCGGCGCTAACCTGTACGCGTTGAACGCCAGCACAGGCGCCAAACTGTTTAGCTACATCCCGAACACACCGGCGTCGCAGACATGCTCGTGCTCACCGTCCGTGGCCAATGGGCAAGTCTATTTCGGTTCTTCCACACACGGCTTCGCCGCCTTCGGCCTGAATTAGTGAACTGAATTAGTGAAATTAAAGACGGTTGGAAGCCGCCTTGCGCGGCTTCCTCCTTTTTACCAGATCCGCACCCGGTCCTCCGGCGCAAGATAAAGCTTCTCTCCCTGCTGTACGTCGAAGTCACCGTACCACGCATCGATGTTGCGGACAGTCTCCGCCCGGTATTCTCCCGGAGCATGTCCATCGGTCATCACTTGTCGCCGGAGCGCAGCATCGCGCAATTTCTCGCCCCAGTTCTGCGCAAATGCCAGGAAAAATTGCTGGTCGCCGGAAAAACCGTCTTCCTCCGGCGCGGGCTTCCCCGCGAGCGAAGCCTTGTATCCGTCATAGGCAGCCGCGATGCCGGCCACATCGGCGATATTCTCTGCCAGGGTTTGCTTGCCGTTCACCGCCAGATCGGGGAATGGCTTGTAGGTGTCGTACTGCGCCGCCAGTCGCGCCGTCGCTTCATCGAAATGCTTGAGGTCATCCGGAGTCCACCAGTTGCGCACGCGGCCCTTCGAATCAAACGTGCTGCCTTCCGTGTCGAACGTGTGGCTAATCTCGTGTCCGATGACGGTTCCGATCGCGCCATAATTCGCCGCAGCCGACGCCTGCGGATCGAAAAACGGCGGCTGCAAAATCGCAGCAGGGAAGTTGAGTGCATTCTGCAACGGCAGGTTCACGGCGTTCACTGTCTGCGGAGTCATCGACCATTCTTTCTTATCAACCGCCTTTCCCAGCCGTGCAACCTGCCGCTGATAATCCGCCAGGTTTCCGCGCCAGATGTTTCCGAACAGATCATCCGCCTTCACTTCATAGTTTGAATAGTCATGCCAACTCTCGCCGTAACCGATGCCTACATATAAGGTAGAAAGCTTCGCCTCGGCCTCTGCCTTGGTTGCAGGATTCATCCAGGTGAGCGCTTCAATCCGCTTTCGAAATGCCGCGATGATATTCGCTACCATCGCGTCGGCTTGCGCCTTGGCCTCCGGCGGAAAATATTTCTGCGCGTAGGCTTCGCCGACCACATCGCCCAGGTAATCGTCCACAGTGAATACCGCACGCTGCCAGCGCGGGCGCTGCTCTTGCGTCCCCGACAACGTCTTGCCAAAGAATTCAAATCGCGCGTCCGCGAAATTCTTGGGAAGCACGCCGGAGTAGCCGTCAATGACGTGAAACGAGAGCCAGTCCTTCCAGGTCTCGAGCGGCTGCGACGCGACCAGCGCCGATTCGCCGGTAAACGCCGTCGGCTGCCACACGATGAAACTATCGACACGGCTAAGACCGGCTCCGCGAAAATATTCCGCCCAATCCAGCCCGGGGGCCTTCGCCGGAAAATCCGCTTTCTTCCACGCGTTATTCGCCTTGTGTATGTCATCGTTCTCCGCGAGAGAAAGCTGCGTTTCGGCGATCGCGTGCTCGAGATCCAAGATCCTCTTGGCTCGCGTGTCCGTCTCCGAGAAGCCGGCCAGTTTGAGCATCGCCGAAATGTGCGCCAGATACTCCTCGCGAGTCTTCTTCATGTGCTCGCTGTCAGCCAGGTAGTACTCCCGGTCGGGCAACTGCAATCCGCCTTGCATCAGGTAAGCGGTGTAGTGCTCCGAATCGTTGAAGCCGGGCGCAACCCACATCCCAAAAAGATTTGGAGTGTGAAAGTTCGTGTTGTTGAGCGCATCCACGTCGGCCCGCAGAGTTTCTCCCAGCGCCCGGGCCAATTCTTTCTTGTCGTGAATGGCCGCAATCGCATCCAGATGCGGACGCAGCGGAGTCATGCCTCGCGCCTCGATCGCCGCTTCATTCATATACGAGTTATAGAGGTCTGCAACTTTGCGCTCCTTTGAGGCGGCGGCAGCGTTCGACTTCGCCATCTCGGCGATCAGATCAGATGTCTGCTGGTTGCTCAGGTCCTCCAGTTTGGTCCAGATGTCGACTCCGGCGCGGTCCGCCGGAATCTGGGCTCGCTTGATCCACGCGCCATTGGCATAAAGATAGAAGTCATCACCAGGCTTTACCGCCCGATCGATATTGGCGGCGACAATCCCATGTGGATCTTCCGCGGACGCGCTTTGCGTGTTGACGGCAAAAAGCGCCGCTGCACAAATAATTGCAAACTTCGAAAACTTAAGGATCAATTTCATATAAGGCTCCAAGTAGGTCACGATAATTACCGGGCTATCGAGAATTCAATCGCACGCCGAGTTTGGGTGGCGCAGCGCTTAAGCGCTGCGATAAATGTCCCTAAAAGTGGCTTTAGCCGCTGAGGTGAATTGCCCCTCATAACTTTTTTCAGCTACCCTTGCGCCACCGATCTTAAATTAGACGGCCAGATCACACAGATGTCATGCCTACATAGAATGCCTTCAGACGACATGGCGTGCCGCCTTCCAACTCAGAAGGGATGCCCGATGCCCTGTTCCTACAACTCAGGACTTATTTTGTGCCACTCAGTAGCCTGCTCATAAGCATAGGCCAGCCGCAACACCGAATCCTCGCGCCAGTGCGCTCCCGCGATCTGCAATCCAATCGGCAGCCCGCTTTGCGTGAACCCGCAAGGCACCGAGATCGCAGGCAGTCCCCAAACATTGAACGGACGCGTATTGCGAAGCAGTCTCAACTCCGCCGGCCGTAGCGCCTCTGGATTTGCCTTCAAGTCGGCCATGGCCGGTGCAGGCATCGGCATAGTTGGCGTAACGATCAAGTCTATGTCGGCAAAAGAATTACCAATTTTCCGGCGCGCTTCCCCCAGATCTCCCCGCCGCTGAATGTATTCCGCCGCCGTAACCTTTTCGCCCGAGCGAATCCGCCGCAAAGTTTCCGCCTGATACAACTCCGGACCCTTCGCCACATTCTCCGCATGATACGCATAAGACTCCGCCGCCTGTAGCGTCCGGTCGGTCGGAACGTCGAGTTTGATTTCTCGAACGTCCGCAACCAAACTCTGGATGCCATGCAGCGCGTGATCAATCGCCGAAGCGAC
>DATAUY010000221.1:0-8205 GCA_036268025.1 Candidatus Sulfotelmatobacter sp.
TTTGGCTATGGCTTTTACTCACCCTACTACTTATATGGCGGTGGATTTGTTTATGGCTACGGTCGCGGTGGTTTTCGCGGTGGATATGGACATGGACAGACCAGCTTCCACGGTGAGCGCGCCGCCGGAGACCGTGGTGGCTACGGCGGTGCCTTCCAAGGTGGCAGTGGTTTCCACGGCGGTGGCGGCTTCCACGGCGGAGCCGGTGGCGGGCATCGTTAAGCACATTGAACAGGTGAAGAGGCGGATGAGTTGTCTACCAGATTATTTGTCCGCCCCTCCCTTACTTGTCGCATAGTTTTTTCTTGTCCAACAAAAGGAATCAGAGTATGCCCATAGATCCGAAGTCCACAGCGCTTCTCCTGATCGAATATCAGAACGACTTCACCACTGAAGGAGGCGCTTTGCATGCTGGCGTGAAGTCCGTGATGGACAGCACGAAAATGCTTGCCAACACAGCGCATGCGGCAACCAAAGCGCGCGCTGCAGGTGTTACCGTGATGTTTGCGCCTATCTCGTTTGCGCAGGGCTATCGGGAGATTACTTCGGCGCCTTACGGAATCCTCAAAGGCGTCGTCGACGCGAATGCGTTTGTCCGTGGAACCTGGGGAGCGGAAATCGTAGATTCGCTCTTGCCCGGCTCAGAGGACATCATTATCGAAGGCAAGCGTGGACTCGATACTTTTGCCAGCACGAACCTCGACTTCATCCTTCGCTCACGCGGGATTAAGACTCTGGTAGTCGCTGGTTTCCTGACGAACTGCTGTGTCGAGTCGACAGCACGTACGGGTTACGAAAAGGGCTTTAGCGTTGTTGCGCTCTCTGATTGCACCGCGACGCTGTCCGAAGAGGAGCAACACTTCACATTTGAAAAGAACCTCCCCATGTTCGCCCGAATCCTGACACACACGGACTTTCTATCTGAGCTTTCTATCTGACTCGGGCGCACTCCATCAACCGAGTTAGTACCTACGACGATATCAACTTAGATAGCGGCCAACCCAAAGAGCAATCCGCCGTAATCGGTCGTAGGTTGGAAAGCCAGAAGTCAACCCACATGCCCTGAGAGATGTGGGTAGGACTGTCTCGAATATGGAGCTTCCGCCGCACTAGCTGCGCCAGGACGAGTTGCGGATCACACTACAAAAGTTTCCGCGGTGAAAGTGCGGATCCTTGTCTGCGAGTACGTCCGCTTTCACGTTTCCAAAGGTGGTCTCAGGTTTGTGCCGAATGCCGTCGTAGAACGCCTGAAGAATGTCTTCTTTGAAATGGGCTGTACGCGGGTACGCTTGCACGACCGCTTCGCGGTCCGAGTCGGTAAAGCTGCCATAGTCGATTCCGAGCACATCCATTTCAACGCCTGCCGTCAAAAGGGCAACCACCGGATGCATGTACTGAGGGATACCCGGGGTGGTGTGCAGCGCAATCGCCGTCCACACGTGATCAATGTCCTGCTCTGAGATGTTATGGCGACGCAGGAAATTGCGCGCGGCGTTGGCTCCATCCACCTCAAAACGGTCTATGTCGCTGCTGTAGACGGGCGTGAGGCCGATGTCGTGGAACATCGCGCCTGCATAGAGAAGTTCTGCGTCGAACTTGAAACCACGGCGTTGTCCCGCGAGCGCGCCAAAATAATAGACCCGGCTAGAATGATTGAATAACAGGGCCGGTTCCGTATCGCGGATGAACTCCGTAATGTCCTGTGCGAGTTTACTGTCGGGAATAGACACCCCCGAGATAAGCGCTGCTTGAGAGGTCTGAGTTGCTATAGTCATGACGTGCTCCGCGGGTAAATGTGCTTACATTCCTACCTTAGAACTCGCCACACCTGAACGCCACGACATAATGGCAGCAATTTAGGACATCGCTGCTACGAGACGGACGAACGCGCGAGTGTGCTCTTGAAGCGGCTGGCGTATTCCCCTGCCGTCACGCCAAGAATCCGCACAAAGCTTCGCCGCATCGCGTCTGCAGATTTGAAGCCGCAGGCGCCGGCAATCTCTTTCAGCCCGCACGCGGAGCTATCGACCATCTGCTGCGCCGCTTCGACGCGCATCCGGTCCACGAACTGACCAGGGTTCATTCCCATCTCGCGCAGGCAGACGCGCGTGAAGTGGCGCGCGCTCATACTCATGCGCTCGGCAAGCGATTCCACCGTGATTTCTTCATGAATGTGTTCGAGCATCCATACCTGAAGCTCGCGCAACGGCTGCAAGGCGATCGCCTGATGCGAGAGCATATGGCTATATTGCGCCTGTCCGCCCGGACGCACCAGGAACATCACCAAGAAGCGCGCGATCCTGAGAGCCGCTTCGTGTCCGTGATCTTCTTCGACCAACGCCAGCGAGAGATCGATCCCCGCCGTGATGCCTGCCGATGTGTAGATCGATCCGTCGCGCAGATAGATCGGCTCGGGCCGGACAACGACTTCTGCGTATTCCCTCGCGAGACGTTCGCAGAAGCTCCAGTGCGTCACCGCCTGCCTCCCTTCGAGCAAACCTGCTTCTGCAAGAAGGAATGCCCCGGTACAGATGGATGCCACGCGACGTGACTGCCTCGCGGCCTTGGCGATCCACGCGATGAAGTCGGCATCGTAGCTGCCGCTCTCTGCGCCCGGACCGCCCACGATGACCAGCGTGTCGATGGGACCGTGCACCTCGGTGATGGGAGTTGCATCCGCCAGCACCACGCCGCGATTAGTCTGAAGAGTTCGCTCCCTTCCCGGATTTGCAATTTCAATCTCGTAATCGGGCGCATTGGAAAAGACCTCGAGTGGACCGGTCACATCGAGGACCTGAACGGGAGGCGGGCCGGTAATGACAATTTTCCGCATATCGATAGTTTAGGTGAGCAACGCACAGGCACGTTTGCCGAGATCGCTTCCGCCGGATCGAATCGCTGCGAACGCAACTTGCTGCAGACTTTCCCGTCTATACATATAGAGTCTGGACCGAAACTTCTCGAGGAGTTGCTATCCGTGCGAAATCGACCCTTCACGTTTGCATCCGGAATTATGCTCATGCTCGGAATGGCCGGCCCTGCCCTGGCTCAGGACAATGGAGCACGGCAACCCTCAGCGCGTGAACAGCTCCAGCACATCCATACGCGGCAATCCATCAACCAGGAACTCATTCGTCTTAGCAAAGATCTGGAGTTGACGCCGCAACAGCAGCAGCAGATCCGGCCTCTGCTTCAGGAGCATCACGATAAGATCCAGGTGCTGCTCGATAAAACTCCGAACGCCTCGCGCCAGGAGCTCGGTCCGCAGATTCACGCGATCAGCAACGAAACCCACCATCAGATTCATGCGTTGCTTACCGATCATCAGAAGGAACTGGAAAAGGCGATGCAGCAACGCGAGCATGACGGGAAGGAAAACAGGCGACCAGCTCCGCGCGCGACAGTTCCTCCGGAAACGGCCTCGCCAGAACTACCGCCTTCGCTATTCTGGTCCATCTAAAATTCATCCCAAGCGTAAGACTTGGCCCTGAATTTGCTGCGATGAAAGTAACAGTAGCTGCTTAGCCGACGCATTGATATCGCAGTGACAATAGTCTTGTGAGCTGAGGAGCCGGACAGTTTGCACTAGAAGGTTCAAGGTCAGCCTAAACGCTCTGTGGCCTGGAAACTGTGCCCCGTGGCGATAGCATGCCGCGTTCAGAGCCCGATCCCGGTACTTACTTCCTTGCGACAAGGAGTGAAGTAGAGCAGTTCACATTTGAACGTGGCTGCGCAGCGAGCGCCAGGCGCATCATCCGCCTGAGTTCTGCGCGTGCCCGTGAGACCTGCGCCTTCATGGTTACATCTGCCACTCCCACAATCTGTGCTGCTTCGCTAGTAGTCAGCCCATCCAAAACACGCAATTGGTAGGCCTTTCGCAATGAAGGCGAAAGCTTCGCTACGAATTGCAGTAAGCGCCCATGCAGATCTGACCCTACGCACTCATCTTCAGGACTAGGTCTGCAGTCTGCCAATCGTTCCGAAACGCAATATTTCTGATCCTCCCCCAATCGCTCGTCAAGCGAGGTGTGGATCTGACGCCGCCGCCTTCGCAACTTCGTCAGGGCAGAATTGATGACGATGGTGGTCAACCAGGTCGACATCTTCGCCTGCCCCTTGAATTGGCCCAGGTGCCGACAAGCAGACAGGAGTGCGTCCTGGACTGCATCCTCAGCATCAGCAGCATTATCCAGGTATCGATAAGCCCTTCTGTAGAACGACGGCAGATACTCCAAAAGAACGTCCTGCATTTCTCGGGTATGTTTTTCAAATAGGCGGACGTCGAGGCGTTGGTTGCTTCCGATATATGACTCTGTTCCTTGCACTCTGTCTGTACCTCCTGATCGCGTCTGCAAGATGCACGCCGCTTGCCAAATGTCGGTCAGTGGATTTAGCGACGTATTTTCAGCGGCGTACATCAGCGGATGATTGAGGAGCATCTCGTCCAGCCCGTGCTTGTGTCGTAAGGCCGACACAACGGCCGGTATTTCGACGGGCTCAGGGTTTCCGCTGAGTCAACACAGACCCAGATCGCAGGGAGCAGGCTTTGGTTTCGCGAGCCACCGCGGGACAACCTGCCGTTTCGCACATTCTTGTCGGGTCAGATCTGTGTCGAGTATTTCGGCTCTCTGTCGATATTTCGACCAACACCTCTGCTAGATCTCACGTGTCCTCAAGCCGCGGGCCCCGTAACACCCCAAGATTCAACCACCTTGCAGTTTGGTCGTCTGTACCAGATCTGGCATTCCGAATGCACTAACAGCAACGAGGAGATATGGTGGCACACAATCTTCATCAGGCAATCGCGTAGAAAGTGGATGACGGTCAATTCTGCCAAGGAGAACTCATGCAATATCAATCGATCCGTGTAGTCCGCCGCGATCAGTTAGATTCCGCAACGGCTCAAACGCCCGGATCACAACGTCTCGCAGCCATTCATCTCGGCGCCGGCGTGGACTCGCCCATGTGGGGTGGCGTCTTTTTTGTTGAACCTGCCGCCCGCACGGCAATCCACCATCATGGTGAGCAACACACGATCGCGTATGTGCTGAGCGGCACGTCCTACGTCCGGTGGGGCGAGCGGGGAGAGTTCGACGCCACTTTGCACGCCGGTGATTTCCTGTATGTTCCGGCGTGGCTTCCCCACCAGGAAATCAACCCTTCAAAAACTCTTTCCTTCCAATGGATCGTGGTGCGGAGCACTTCCGAACCAATTGTTGTCAATCTTCCCGACACCTTATGGGATGAGGTCCACGTGCTCCCGGGGCATTCCCTATGAGCCAACGATGTTGGCACGGGACGCCTCCTTCTTCAAACGTAGACACCACATTGCAAGCAGCTGGTCCACACTAGTCGCGATTTCCTCGAAGAGCATTTGTGAGGTCGACATTCTGGACTCGTCGGTTAGCTTTCGCGCAATTTCAGAAATGAACCGATAGCCACTAAGAGTAGCAATGACGAATCGAAAGTGAGGCAGGATCGTGACCACTATGTTGGACAACACAATCAATAAACGTACAGCCAGAATTGGATTCATCGGCCTGGGTCTTATGGGGAGCCGGTTGACGCGGCGCTTGCATTCGTCGGCCTGGAATGTTCAGGCATGGAATCGTAGTCCAGATCCGGCGCAAGCGCTGAGTCGTGACGGAGTAGAGATCTCGTCGTCGATTGCGCAACTCGTCGCCGAGTCGGAGGTAGTTCTTTCCTCCTTGACCGACGACGCGGCGGTTCACTCCGTGTATTTCGATAGCGGTGGTGTTTTTTCTACGGCGATGCCCGGAACGACAATTCTTGAAATGAGCACGATCTCACCGCACTTGTCCCGCCGTCTCCACCAAGAAGCATCCCATCGAGGCCTTGATTTGCTCGATTTAGCCGTGTCCGGGTCAACGCCGGCGGTCGAGGCAGGAACTGTCACGCTATTTGCTGGCGGCAGCCACAATGTCTTCAAGAAATGCACTTCTATCTACGAATCTATCGCCAAGCAATGGTTCTTAATTGGACCTGGTTCTTCTGGCACCCTGATGAAGTTGGTTGTCAATCTTCTCCTTGGAGTCGACATGCTGGCGATTGCTGAAGCCGTTTCGCTGGGAGAGCATTGTGGAATTGATAGGAATGTTCTGCTCGACGTACTGTCCAAGACGACGGTAATACCCCCGGCGTTTGCAGGCAAACTTAAAAAGATCAAGGACCACGACTACTCCCCGGAGTTTCCGTTACGGCTGATGAGCAAGGACATGGATCTGGTTATGGAGGCTGCAAAGACATCGGGCGCGGATCTGCCCGCGGCCACGGTGGCCCGATCGGTCCTGGCCTCCAATCTCTCCTCCAACGGCGATCTGGACTTGTCTGCGGTAGCGCCTTCATTGTTGACGCAACGAATGGTGACTTAGGCTAGCACGCTCGGTGCAATGGGGAAACAGCAGCAGATGAAACAGAAGCGCGCAGATACGACACTGTGGAGCAGTGATGAATGCGTGTGACGGCTGGGCGCCAGAGCTGTCGCTATTTTGACTCCGCTGCGATGAAATCTAAGAAATAGCGACGCCAGACGAACAGACCTTTTGGCTCTTCAATTGCAACCTCTGTAACCGGCGGCATTGCCTCGATGACCCGCAGTGTCCGAACGGCAACTATTCGGAGATGCCCGACACTCTTCCACAGCTAAAACTGCAGGCGCCCGACTTCCCTAAACAAGGTGACTGGGACAGTAACACAATGAGCGTGATTGAGAAGACAAACGTAGTCGAAGCCGGGGACTCTGGTAAGCCACCCGAGGTGGAGATCTCCCTCGATGGAACGACCGTCACTGCGCGCGAAGGTGAGCTTCTGGTGGAAGCGATCCTCCGCCATAAGGAAATTCCTCATATCTGTTATCACTCGCCGCTCATGGGACCGATTCAGACCTGCGATACCTGCATCGTTGAGGTAGATGGGCAGCTCGTCCGCTCGTGCGGAACGACAGTAGGTGCGCAGATAGAGGTGGTGACCGAGTCAAAGCGCGCGAAGGATGCCCGGTCAGAAGCTTTCGATGTGATCCTCGGCAATCACATGCTCTATTGCACCGTCTGCGACAACAACAACGAAAACTGCAGGGTCCACAACACGGCGTTGCACTTGAATGTTCAACACCAGGAGCATCCCTTCACGCCTAAGCCGTACGAAGTGGACATGTCCAATCCCTTCTATTGCTACGATCCCGGTCAATGCATTTTGTGCGGCCAGTGCGTCCAGGCATGTCAGACGGTGCAAGTCAACGAGACTCTGTCGATTGGGTGGGAACTCGAGCACCCCCGCGTATTGTGGGACGGCGGCCACGAGATCGGCGGATCAAGCTGCGTTTCCTGCGGCCATTGCATCACCGTTTGTCCCTGCAATGCACTGATGGAGAAGTCCATGCTTGGCGAAGCTGGGTTCCTCAGCGGTATGCCGAAACAATCTCTGAACAAGATGATCGATGTGGTGAAGGCTCTTGAGCCGGAGATGGGTTATGGCGCTATTATGCAAGTCTCGCAGACCGAGGCGAAGATGCGCGAAGAGCGCATCAAGAAGACGAAGACGGTCTGTACTTACTGCGGCGTTGGCTGTAGTTACGATGTCTGGACCAAGGACCGCAAAATCCTGAAGATTGCACCGTTGCATGGCCACGCCAACCAGATTTCCACGTGCGTTAAGGGCAAGTTTGGGTGGGATTATGTGAACCATAAGGACCGCCTGCAAAGCCCACTGATTCGCGAAGGCAGCAACTTCCGCGAGGCGGGTTGGGAAGAGGCGCTAAGTCTTGTAACAACGAAGCTCGGAGCGATCAAGCAGGAGTATGGCCCAGATTCGATCGGCGTTATCGTCTCGTCAAAGACCACCAATGAAGACGGCTATTTAATGCAAAAGTTCGCCCGTGCCATCATTGGCACAAATAACGTCGATAACTGCTCCCGCTATTGCCAGTCGCCTGCGACCATGGGTCTTGTTCGCACCGTGGGCTACGGTGGCGATTCGGGATCGATTGAGGATATTGGCAAGTCGGCGTTGGTGCTGATTGTCGGTAGCAACACCGCGGAGAGTCACCCGGTTCTGGCAACCCGAGTCAAGCGAGCTCACAAACTTTACGGCCAGAGGCTGATTGTGGCCGATCCACGCGAACATGAGATGGCGCGACGTGCGGACATCTACTTCCGCCCGAGGCCCGGTACGGATCTGGTTTGGATA
>DATAUY010000222.1:0-38365 GCA_036268025.1 Candidatus Sulfotelmatobacter sp.
CCATTCAAACCAAGAAAAGCGGCAAAAGATAACCCTGCCGATGTATGATGGCCCCGTTCGCGATTCACATCTCAAGGGTGACCAAAAGACCTATGGCTATCACCGCGCCGAATACGGCTTCAACTGCTACCGGGTCAGGCCAAGGCCAAAGCTACGGCGCTCCTCTCGCCACGGTGACCACTCTTTTCTTCATGTGGGGGTTTCTCACCTGCCTGAATGACATTCTGGTTCCACACCTGAAGTCGATCTTTGACCTGAACTATACGAAGGTGATGCTGATCCAGTTCGCCTTCTTTGGCGCCTACTTCATCTTCTCGATCCCGTCCGCCAAAATCATCGATTGGATCGGCTATCAGCGTTCGATGGTGGCCGGGCTGCTCACCATGGGTGTGGGAGCATTTCTCTTTGTACCTGCCGCCAGTGTCCCGTCATTCCCGTTTTTCCTGTGCGCGCTCATTGTGCTTGCCGCGGGCATCACCTGCCTGCAGGTGGCTGCGAACCCCTATGTCACGGTTCTAGGCAATCCCGACACGGCGTCGAGCCGGCTTAATCTCACCCAGGCGTTTAACTCGCTGGGCACATTTCTGGCGCCATTTTTTGGCGGCCTTTTCATTCTGACAACCGCGCGCAATATGGACGAAGTTCGGGCGCTCGCTCCCGATGCTCTGCAAGCGTACCGTTTGCACGAAGCCGCCACGGTCAAGACGCCCTACGTGGGCCTGGGCATCGCACTGGTTGTGCTCGCGGTTGCAATCGGTAGTTTCAAGCTGCCAACAATTGAGCATGCCCAGCATCATCTCGGCGAGAAGGTAAACGATTCGATCTGGAAGCATCCGAACCTGATCTTCGGCGCGATCGCGATTTTTGTGTACGTGGGCGCCGAGGTTTCAATCGGGAGCTTCCTCGTAAATTACTTCAGCCAGCCAGAGATCGGGGGCCTGACGGAAAAGGTTGCCGCCAGCTTCGTCGCCTTCTACTGGGGCGGTGCAATGGTCGGGCGCTTTATCGGTTCCGCACTGCTTCAGAAGGTGAAGACCGGAGGCCTCCTTGGACTATGTGCGGTGTGCGCCGCCGCTCTTGTCGCCGTCTCTATGCTGACAAGCGGCCACGTCGCTATGTACAGCATCATTCTGGTCGGCTTCTTCAACTCTATTATGTTCCCAAGCATCTTCACGATGGGTGTGGCGGAACTCGGACCGTTGACTGGAGATGGCTCCGGAGTCATGATTATGGCGATCGTCGGTGGCGCCATTATTCCCGTGGCCCAGGGATGGATCGCCGACCACATCGGCATTCATCACGCATTCTTTCTGCCGGTTATCTGCTACTTGTACATTCTGTTCTTCGCTTTGAGCGGCTCGAAGCCGAACAGTGAACGTTACGCTTAGGGGCTTGCAAGTCTCAGACATGTTCTTGGCGTGTGCTAAGAGCAGTTTTGCCGCCCGCTAGAGAGATGGACTAAAACGATTTAACGCATGGTTCCGACGAGAAAGCCTGGCCAGAAGCCCGAAGTAGTCACCCTCAAAGCGGTCGCGCAATATTTAGGGCTGACTCCGGGCACCGTTTCCGCCGTTCTCAACGACTCACCTTCGGCCCGCTCCATTCCCCAGGAAACCAAGAACCGGATCCACGCCGCCGCCAAAGAGCTGAACTATCGTCCCAATTTTTTTGCCCGCAGTCTACGCAACAAGCGCACCTATACGATCGGAGTGATTGCGGAGGAAATCGGCGACTCCTACAGCTCTCCGATTATCAGCGGCATCGAGCAATTTCTCCGCCAGCGGAATTACTTCTTCCTTACCGTAGTTCATCGCCATGATCAGGTATTACTCAATCGGTACTCGCAGTTGCTGTCGGAACGCGGCGTCGAAGGCATCATTACAGTGGATACAACAGTGCAGGAAGCCCCCTTGCTTCCCACCGTTGCCATCGCCGGTCATAAGAAGCTCAAGGGGGTCACGAACATCGTGCTCGACCACCAGCGTGCCGCTGTTCTGGCGCTCAGTCACCTAAAAGAATTGCGTCATGAACGCATCGCGTTCATGAGGGGCAATCCTTTGAGTGCAGACTCCAAGGATCGTTGGACAGCGATTTGCCAGGTTGCGGAAGAAATCGGGATGAACATCGATCCGGAATTGACCATGCAGATCGACACCGACGACCCAACGCCGATGCTGGGATACCCCTTCACCAAGCAATTGCTGGAGCGCCAGAAACCCTTCACTGCCCTCTTCGCCTACAACGATATTTCAGCGATCGGGGCGATTCGCGCGCTCCAGGAGCACGGCTTTCGGGTTCCGCAGGATGTATCAGTGATGGGCTTCGATGACATTCCCGGCGCGGCGTTTCATAGCCCCAGCCTGACCACAGTACGGCAGCCGCTGAACCGAATGGGAGAAGTCGCCGCGCAGACTTTGCTGGAACGAATTGAAGAAAAAAAAGACTATGTTCCTGAGATCGCGATCGAACCGGAACTGGTTATTCGCCAATCTACCGCCAAGGCTTCCGGCTCCTGCTAGCATTCTACGAAGCAATCGCGGCTAAGAACCGCACCTTACGCTTCCCTCATGCCCCAGCTTGAATCACCGGAAAATTCGTCCGTCATTCTTACGCGCGCGGCGTATGTCTCGTTTGTGCCGATTGGAATCGGGACTGTGCTCCTGGGGCCGATGCTGCCATCGTTATCCACGCGCTGGGCACTAGACTATGCGCAAGCAGGTGCACTGTTTACTGCACAGTATTTGGCGTCTACGTGTGCGGTCGCACTTTCTGGGTTTCTCGTCTCCCGCTTCGGATTCCGATTCGCGATGAAGCTTGGAATCTTCCTGATGGCGGCCGGAATCGCTCTACTTATGGAAGGCCCCAGGTTCCTGGGAATCCTCTGTATCGCGCTCTACGGAGGCGGGATCGGCCTGGCAGTTCCGGCCGCCAACCTTCTCGTCGCGGAATTGAATCCTGGACGGCGCAGCGCAACTCTCAATTGGCTCAATTTCTATTGGAGCGCGGGCGCGGTGTCTTGCCCGTTTTTAATATCGTGGGCGTCCAGGCATCAGCAAGTCCCGCTGTTTTTAAGATTAGTTGCCGTCCTCTCGCTGGCGGTAGCGTTCGGCATCGCGCTGATTCCCGGTCATGTTGTCGAGCCAAAAACTCAAAGCCCCGGTCAATCCGCGATGCCGGCGGTGCAACAAAAGCTCTTCCCATTTCTCGCTTTGGCAGCGCTGTTCTTCGTCTACGTTGGCACCGAGAACAGTTTCGGAGGCTGGGTCGCCTCCTATGCGAAGGCTCTCGGAAACATGAGTCCGGCCGAATCGCTGATGACGCCCTCGTTCTTCTACGCTTCCCTGATGGTCGGAAGACTTTTTGCTCCCGCCATACTCCGAATCGTGAATGACATTGCTCTGGCGAAACTGGGATTGATCCTTGCCTGCGGCGGAACCGCCGGCTTGCTGCTCTCCGGCGGGCTGACCGGCGTGATCGCCAGCGCATGCGCCACGGGCTTTGGTCTTTCGGGGGTGTATCCCATCACGATCGCGCTTTTCTCGCGGGAATTTGGGTCCGCCTCGTCGCGCCTCGGATCGGTGATGTTCGTTTTGTCCAACATCGGAGGAGGTCTTCTTCCCTGGATAGTCGGCGTATTTTCAAGCAGGCAAGGAACACTCAAGGCGGGATTGTATATGCCGGTTATCGGCTGTGCGGCAATGCTTGCCTTGTATCTGCGAGACTGGACAGAACCAGAAGCAAGACAGCGCGCATAGCAACACCTTAGCCTCCCACGACCCGGGCAGCCAGCCGCGAAATCCTCACCAACCGGTACAAAGGAAACAGGAAACGCGGCAAACGAATAGCCGCCCACTCTCCGGGTCCCGGCGTGAAAGCGAGGCGGCTGAGGAAGCGCACGCGGTCCGTTTGCCGCTCACGCAATCGAAGCATCAGGCGGAAATAGGCCAGCGACTCGACATCAAAATCAGACTGACTTGCAATGTGCTTTTCGATCTCCTCGCTGAGCGCGGCGGCTTTTGAGTCTTTTGGCAAGCTACTGTCCGCGGCGGAGGGGACCTTCGCGCCCAACAGGTGCTCCGCGAGAAGCAAGCTGACGCGCAGGATTCGCGCCACGCCCAATTTGATAGCTTGCGTTCCGATCCACGCCCAATTCAGCGGCGGGGAATTCATAATTCGAACCAGATCGCAAAGCCAGATCAAGCGCGCCCAAGCATGCTTGGCTGCATGCAAAGACAGGATGATAAAGAGGTCTTCCATGCAGAGAGTCTTCACGCTGCGGCCGGCAACGGTCACCAGTATCGCCCGCTCGAACAACCCTCCCATGTCGTAATCCACCGCGTAGAATCTCGGTTGGATCGCCCACTGCACTTCCAGAAGATTACGGCCTGCCTCACAGTCAAAAGCACATTCATATCCCGACCTTAGATAGGCCTGCTCCTCAACTTCACCAAGAGGCCCGTGCGGCTCGTAACCGAGTCCGTGTACAGCCTTGCGAATGCGCGGAAGGTCGTGCGGACGAATCAGCAGATCAATATCGCCCGACTGGCGCAATGCCATATCGCCATACGCACCTTCGGCCAGCGTCAGCCCCTTGTAAGGCAGGAACTCCACGCCAATCGCGTCCAGGCTGTCGGCAATGCGAATGAACTCACGCGCGAGAAATAGCGATTTGTGCAGGTTCACCTGATAACTCTGCGCGAGACCCCGCATTTCGTCGGCGGGAACCATGGATTGAATGCCCGAGAGCGCCGGATATAGAAGCGGCAGAGCGCCATGCCGTTCGGCAAGTTGAAACAGGATTTTCCAGCGAGGGGATGGGACGACTGAGACGATTGACTGAATGGTTTCTTGCGGATTGGCAGAGCAGGCGGCCCGTAACAGCGACCACTCAGCTTCGTGGTTTGGGCTAGACCCGGCCATACTTTTCGATTGGAACTGCGAGACGCAGTCTACATCAGGCGATTGCGCCTGAGACGGCCAGACTTGCGGAAGCCGACAGTGCGCGAATTTGAACCAGCTTTGCGGAGGCTTGTTTTTTCGCCAGCATGTTAGCCGAAGGAATTCCTGTGCGGGCAAAGGACTTCCCGCAATCCTGTGAAGACGGCCCGCGCATGTTGCCTTCCATGTAAGCCAATCCAGGGCACCGCGTGCAGCTCCCGACGTGGGAACAGGAAGAACACGTGGGCAAGTCCTTCAGGCGGATTGATCGCACGTCGTCCATCTGCTCGGAGTGCCGCCAGATGTCCACAAAGCGCTGTTTCCTGACATTGCCGGTCGGCAGCGGAAATTGCACGCACGGAAAGACCTCCCCGTATGGAGAAACATAGCAAGCGGTGTGCCCGGCACTGCATGGAGTGGAATTCAGTTCGTCTTCGCCGGCCGGTGCAGGAATCGCGCAAAACTCATCAACATCGCCAACTAAGAAGGCATCGCGAAAAACTTGCCGCAGTGAACTCTGGTCCACATTCAGGTCCAGAACCGAGCGATCTCCATCCATCATCGGCGTGACGGTGGGATCGAGCGTACATTCGACGCCGAGTTCTGCAGCCAGAGCGCGCACGCCCTGGTAGTCCTGCATATTCTGGATCATCAAAACATTGGCGATAATTACCTTCAACCCTTGCGATTTCAGGAACCGGATGGCATCGACAGAGCGCTTCAGGGAACCTGGAACCAGCGTGATCGCATCATGAACTTCGGGCCGATGCGAATAGATGCTGATTTGGATAGATTCGATTCCGAGATCACGAAGGCGCGCCGCTTCTTTCTCGCGAATTAAAACGGCGTTCGTCTTCAGCTTCACACAGAACATCAATCGCCGCGCGTGTTCGAGTATTTCGAAGAAATCCTTGCGCAGGAAAATCTCCCCGCCACTCAGAGTGAGAATAAAAACACCGGCGTCGGCCATTTCGTCGAGCAGGTGTTTGATTTCGGCGGTCGTCATCTCCCCATGATCATTATGGTCGAGATAACAGTGAACGCATCGCTCATTGCAGCGGTAGGTCAGGTCGAGCTGGACGTTGAGAGGGATGTTTAGCTTCAGGGCCTTCGCCGTCATCTCCTGGAGCAGGCCGCTCATCGCGAATCTCCGGATGCGCGGCGTTGAGGGATTGGCTGTTCAGAGACTTGAAGAATTTCGTGATTTGCCAGTTCCCGGGCCATGACCTCGGCGTCTTGCAGGGCCTCGGCGGGATCGACTTCAAATTCCGTGCAGATGCGCTGCTCAACAATCTCATCCAGCGGCGTCGCGCCATCGGCCGATTGCCACAAAATGGTCGCGGTTTTATTGAGCGTGAACAAAGTCGAGTCCCGGCCGGACATGATCATCATCTCGCCGTCGAGGCTACGCGCCGCCACGCGCGGATTCCGCGCTACATAAAGCCTGCTCATCCAATCAACTCCCAAACCCTCGCATCGGGTACAAACGTAAGCCGCGAAACTGGGACTCGGCTCACGAATTCGAAAGCAGAGTGAAACGCCGCCTGTACCAGTTCCTCATCCTCGGCGAAAAAGAGCAGATTCGCAAGTAAAGATCGCGCCGCCTGGGCTGGAGCGATCGAGTCAATCCGGTTCTCAGGCCCCTTCGCCAGCAAGTACAGGGCGGAAACCGGTGCAGAGACATTCTCTCCCAGCTTCGCAAGCTCACCTGTAAATGGCGTTCCGAAAGCTACATAGCCATTGTCTTGCTTGCGTACGTAGGAAATCTCGTCTGTCAAAAGCGTCACGTCGGCCGGCGCCAGACGCGAGATGGTCGTCTTGCCCGCCTCCGATACACCAGCAAACAGAAACGCTTTGCCGTTGCGGATGGCGCTCGCGGAATGCAGCAGGAATCCTCCCTGTCTCGCCAGAACAAGTGTGTGCACGATACGGAGCACGGCATCTATCGAATAAGGATTGGCAGTCTGGCGAATCCAGCCCCGCCGTCTGGCCGGTTCCCACTCGGCACGGAAATCCCCGCGTTCCAGCCTCCAGCGGCCGTCTCGCTGTGTTACACGGACATCGGCATTCGGGTCCGCAGAGCGATCCGCGTTGAGATCCACATCAAACTCGATTTCAGTAGACTTTGAAGTCGAACCGATGTATCCCGCGTAGCGCTCCTGAAGAATGTCAAGGAAGCGCGAATCCGTGGTATTCACCCGCACGGGCACAGCCCCGATCTCAATGACAAGGCTGGACGGTTCGATTTCGGCAGTCAATTCTCGCAAGGAAGACTCGATAATTTCTGTGACTAAACCGGCGACGTCTGGCGCAAACTATGGACCTTTACAACCAAGCGGGCGGCGATTTCGGAACGCTGAACACACGCGGCGACCGCCCATTCTGTAAGGTGCATCCGCTTGCGAGGCTTAATGTGCTTTCCGTTTCTTGAGATCAAAACGATCTTCCCGAGCATTTCCTGCCTTCGAACGGTCGCATCAGCGGCCGGCATCGCGTCTCCGCGGGTCAAAATCTCATGACCGGCGACATCGACCCGCCGGACAAAGCGATGCGCGAACAACCGACGATCGCGGCTGAAGAGAACGATGTCCCCTTCCACAACTTCGTCACTATCCGACCGCTCGATCAACAGCGTATCTCCTGGAAACACAGTGGGAAGCATGCTCCAGCCACCCACTTGCAACCATAGCCATCCCGAGGAGCGCAGAACCTCGGCAGCAAGTTCGCACTTGATGGCGTGGCTTTCGCTTTCAATTGTTGCTTCTCGGCTCATGATACCTTTTGATGGCTCGCACCACCGAGCGAGGTTGTCCCGACTTTTCCGCACGAAAGGGCAGAGTTCACAAATACTTTCTCATACCGGTACCACGGCTTCTTTTAGGGTTTCTGCCTTCTTGCATTCTCGCATGATTCAATGACGAATCGCTCATAACCAATGGTCTTATCTGTGCCTGCTTACTGTCGAGCGGATTGAGATGCCGGCACCGCACACCTCCCGTACCGGACGTACCGCAAGCCTGATTGCTCCTGTGCTGTTGCAGCGAAAGTAGTTATTTCGTCTCACGTTCTGGCGAACGTTGTGCAGAGGAATGCCTGGGCCAGTCACAATGCTGTTCGATTTTCACCGGACAATCGGATCCACATTCCACTGGTCTGGCTGGATTGCGAAAAACTTTACTCTTTCACGGACTTCAAGTAAACGCCTTTCCCTGCGCTTTTCCGGCTATTTTTCCACTGCTAAACGATGCATCACCATCCATGAACACCGGAACGAAACTTAAGTCTTTGTCTAAAAATGATGCACGCGCGCGGTTCGCAAATTCGTACTTAGCCCGTACAATGGTTGATTCCTCCGGCTGCGAAATCAGAAATCGCGTTTCCCCTCGCACATACGGACGGTGCTACGAAACTGGCAGGGAAGGTCCAATAGCAAAAGTATGGAGCAAGCCGTGGGTGTGACCGAGATCAAAAGCGTTTTCACTCCAGAGGAGATCGCCAATCTTTCCGTGGAAGGCGGCCAGTCGGCAGAAACGCTGATGAATGTGGTGGCGTTGATCGCCAAGAGATTCCATACCGATGTCTGTTCGGCGTATCTGCTCGAACCGGACCGTGCTAATCTGGTTCTCGCCGCTACCATCGGACTCAAGCGCGAGTGCATCAGTACATTGCGAATGGCGGTCAACGAAGGCCTCACCGGCCTCGTAGCCGAACAGGTGCAGCCTGTCGCTGTCAGGCAAGTAAAAAACCACCCTCGGTTCAAGTATTTCAAGAACGCTGGAGAAGATGCTTATCAGTCATTTCTGGGAGTTCCTCTGATTGATCGCGGCATTTTGCAGGGTGTTCTCGTGGTCCAAACTATCGAGGCGCGGGACTTCAGCGAAGAGGAAATCCGCTTGCTTTCCGAAGCAGCCACGCAAGTTGCTCCCGTAGTCAGCGAAGCGCGCACGCTCGATCGTTTCATCGCCCCGTTGCAGGAGCGCCTCTGGTCACTCGCGCGCAATCTCTGGTGGAGCTGGGACCACAACTCCGCCAGCGTGTTTCTCGATCTGGATCCCGCCCGCTGGAATGAACTCAATCACAACCCGGTCGCCTTGCTGAATGAAATTCCGCTGGCGAAGTTAGAAATACGCGCCACCGAACTCATGCTGCACAGCCGTGTGAACTATGCATATCGCCGACTGTTGGAATATCGCGATGCCGACCGGACCTGGGGAGCCAAAAACGCCGGGGTCTTACGTCCCCATCCGGTTGCCTATTTTTCCGCTGAGTTCGGGTTGCATGAGTCCCTCCCGATTTACTCAGGCGGCCTGGGGGTTCTCGCCGGCGATCACATCAAGAGCGCATCAGATCTCGATATTCCCCTGGTTGGCATTGGTCTCTTCTACGGGCAAGGCTATTTCCGTCAGCACCTTGATCTAAACGGATGGCAACGCGAGGACTATCTCGAGACCGATGTCAATCAATTGCCGATGGAAGTGGCCATCGGCAAAGATGGCAGGCCTGTTGTCGTCGAAATCGAGACACGCAGCGGTCGCCTGGAGGCTAAAGTCTGGCGGGTGAAAGTCGGGCGCCGTGATCTGCTGCTGCTCGATTCGGATGTAGAAGGCAATGCCCCCGAGGATCGAGAGTTGACTTCGCGTCTCTACGGCGGGGACATACGTATCCGCATTCGTCAGGAGTTGCTCTTGGGGGTCGGCGGGCTGCGAGCGCTTAAAGCTCTCGGCATCACACCCGGCGTCCTGCATCTCAACGAAGGTCACAGCGCTTTCGCTGTGCTTGAGGCGATTCGCATGCGGATGGAGGAAGAAGGCCTCGCTTTCGACGCCGCCGTGCCCCGCGTCTCCCGCGAAGTGGTCTTCACTACACACACGCCGGTTCCCGCTGGGCACGACCGCTTCGATGCCAAGCTGGTTGAAGAACACATAGGCCCTCTTCGCGAATCCCTCGGTCTCTCCCAGGAAAGTCTGCTCGGCCTCGGCCGTGAAAATCCTGGCAATTCCGAAGAACTGTTCTGCATGACGGTACTCGCGCTGCGGCTCTCCCGACGCGCGAACGCGGTTTCGGCCCTTCACGGCGAAGTCTCGCGCGCTATGTGGACCGGGCTCTTTCGCGGCAAACCAGAGGACGAAGTTCCCATTGGCCACATCACGAACGGCGTCCACGTTCCGTCATGGCTCGCGCCGCAGATGTTCCGCCTGTACGATCGTCATCTTGGCACGGATTGGCAGCAGCGCGGCAGCGAAGCCAAGACCTGGCTCGGCATCCAAAACGTCGATGACGGCGAGCTTTGGGAGACGCACCTCAACCTCAAATCGCAATTGATTGAGTTTGTCCGGCGAAGGGCCGTTGCCCAGGCAGTACGCCGCGGAGAATCATCCGAGGAACTGGATCGGCTCGATCGAGTCCTCAGCCCGGACGCACTCACGATCGGCTTCGCGCGCCGCTTCGCGACCTACAAGCGGGCCAATCTTATCTTGACCGACATCGAGCGTCTCGCCTCCATGGTCAATGATCCGAATCATCCGGTGCAGTTCGTATTTGCCGGCAAGGCCCATCCGCTCGACGAGCCGGGCAAGCGCATCATGCAGCAAATCTCCCAACTGATGCGCGATTCCAAGTTCCGCGACAAGTTCGTCTTCGTCGAGGACTACGACATCAACGTGGGTCGTTACCTGGTGCAGGGAGTGGACGTGTGGCTCAACAATCCGCGCCGTCCCCTTGAAGCCTCTGGTACCAGCGGTCAGAAGGTCGTGCTCAACGGCGGCCTGAATCTTTCGATTCTCGATGGGTGGTGGGCCGAGGCATTCGACGGCATGAACGGCTTCGCAATTGGCACTGGCAGAACCCATTCGAACATGAGCGTCCATGATTCCCGCGACGGCGAAGATCTGATGCGGACGCTCCGGGAAGAAGTGATTCCACTGTACTACCAGCGCGACCGCGACGGTCTGCCCCGGGGCTGGATCAAGCGCATGAAGCGAACGATCCGCACGCTGGGCTGGCGGTTCAATGCCGACCGGATGGTCATGGACTACACGCTGCAATGTTACGTTCCCGCCGCAGGCGGCACCTCGAGCGAGATGCGGTCAAATTCGTAAGGCGTGAAAATCGTGTAGGGGCAACCGCCCGCTTGAAAGAACTCGACTACAAAGGCAACGCCTACAACCCAGAGTGCCTGGGTTGCGAATCTAGTGCCGAAAAGTCCAGCAGGTAGCGCGGGCAGATTCTCAAACCTGCAAACTGCGCAGATAGGGCACGCTGGCCTTCATCATATCGAGGTTCATTTCGACGAAGTAATTCTTGATCCCTCCGACCTTTGCTGCGGAGAAGATCTTCTTCCAATCCAGACTGCCTTGTCCCACGGCAACAATCTTTTTGTCCTGAGCAGACCAGCCTTGCACATGCATAGAAATGAATCGGCCGGGATACTTCGTAAAATACTCCGCCGCATCGAATCCGTGGGCGATGGTCGAAACCTGGAACTGAAACTTCACCAGCTTTGGATCGAGTAACTCGAACAGCACGTCATAGGTGCGTTTGCCGTCGACCATCGACTCCTCGAAGTCCTCGTTGTGAAGGCCCTGCTGGATGCCTGATTTGGCGGCGACCGCTCCTATCTTGTTGTATTCGTCAGCGGCTTTTTTCACGTCATTCATCGTCGGATTCTTCGGCCCTCCGAGGCTCGCAACCAGCATTTGCGTCAGGCCGACCTCTTTCGCCCAGTCAATGGAGCGCTGCTGGTCTTTGCGCAACTCGTCCATACCGAAGTGTGAGCTGACGCAGGTGACGCCGTTGTCATTGAGAATTTTCTTCAGCTCAGCGCCCTTGTACTTGGCAAGGCCGCCGAAGTCGTTGTCGGCGTACCCGATGGGGGAGCAGAGTTCGACCGACTGAAACCCGGCCGCCGAAAGCTGCTTGATCGTGCCCGGGAAATCCTGCGCGATCATTTTCCGGACAGGCCAGGTCTGGCATCCGATGGGCAGGCCCAGGGGATTAGCTTTCAATTCGAAAACCCCGCTGCTCATCAGGCCAACGGCGGCAGCCTGTGTTGCTGCGACTTTGCAAAAGTCTCTTCTTGAAATCGCTTTCATGTGATCCCTCCGGAAACCTACAATTCCCAACCGCTCCTGCGTTCAGGCTTGATGTACTTTTGTCCAAGGTCAGAATTGTTGGCTTTCATGTTTGTGCGGTCCCATTCGATCCTCTGCCCGGTGCAGACTGCAATATTCCCGAGCAAGAGCGTCTCCGTGACCATCCCTTCGAACTCGAAATTGCCGCCCGGCTTCGTCTTTCCGCCCTTGCAGGCGTCGAGCCACTCGCGCTCATTGCCGGGCGATCGCGGCAACGTCTTCGGAGGCTGCTTGTAGGCGTCCATCTTCGACTGTGGAATGATCTGCGGATTCCCGCCATTGAACGTGCAGAGAATCTTGCCCTTGTCTCCGATGAAGAGCATGCCCTCTCCATTTTCCCCTTCCTTCTCATTCTTAAAGGGACGGTTCGGCTCCAGTTCTTCCGGACGCTCGGGCCTCAGCCCGCCGTCGTACCACGTGAATTTG
Source organism: Candidatus Sulfotelmatobacter sp. (assembly GCA_036268025.1). Classification (GTDB taxonomy): domain Bacteria; phylum Acidobacteriota; class Terriglobia; order Terriglobales; family Acidobacteriaceae; genus Sulfotelmatobacter. Next base: position 12,495 of record DATAUY010000222.1, read on the forward strand.
ACGGGGGGCATGTCTCCTCGCGCGCCAAAATCGTAACGAATAACGGACGCCTGGGGATAGGTCTCGTCGTAGCGATCTGTCGAACTCGCCTCGACGCTCATTGGCGCTTCGAGTTTCAGCACGCGGAAAAGCGTGTCGTAACTGTACGAGCCCATGTCACCGAGCGAACCGCATCCAAAATCGGTCCACCCGCGCCAGACAAACGGCAGGTAAGCATGGTTGTAGGGGCGCATCGGCGCAGGGCCGATCCATAGGTCCCAATCCAGCCCATCAGGAAGCGGCTCCGTCTCTTTGGGACGCTCAATGGCCTGCGGCCAGAACGGACGGCTCGACCAGTTCTTGACTTCGCGCACCGGGCCGATCGCGCCACCCCAGATCCACTCGCACAACTGGCGAGTGGATTCCGACGCCTGATTCGCGACTGCAATCTGTGTCGCAACGCCGGTCTCACGCGCAATCTCCGCGATCTGTCGAGCTTCGTAGATCGTGTGCGTCAGAGGCTTCTGACAGAAAACATGTTTTTTCCTCTTCATCGCCGCAGCCGAAACAGCGGCGTGCAGATTGTCTGGAGTGCAGACTACGACTGCGTCGAGGTCCTGCTGCTTCTCAAGCAATTCGCGAAAATCGTTGTATGCGGCGCATCCGCGATATTGCCCTGATTTCTGCTGTGTCGCGTAAAGGGCCTCCACGATCTTCTGGGCAGGTTCCCGGCCGGCCACACCGCCGGTTGCCGTAAGTGTGTGGCTCAATTGAATCGGCTGATTGGGACTTAGCCATTCCCATCCGCTGTCAACTCCCAGCAGTTTGCGAACGGAATTGCAGAACTCAAGGCTGCTCCATTGCGGGTAGTTCGATCCGCTTTTATTGACGTCGCAAACTGCAACCCCTTGCACATCCGACTCGTGCAGGAAGTGCAACATAACGCGCGTGCCTTGTGCGCCGACCCCGATGAAAGCAATGTTGACTTTGTCGCTGGGAGCCACGTATCCAGGCCCGCCTAGAACCCGTCGCGGAACAATGGAAAATCCGACCGCGGCTGCCGCGCTGTGCGTTACGAATTCGCGGCGCGAAACCGGTTTCCCCAACGAAATGTCTGCCTGGACTTTCTCCTTCATAACTCCTCCCGGTGTCATTGCTTATGTGCCATCAGCGTCTCAATTTGACGACGATACTTTAAACGAAACAGGGGCCTTTGTGGGAATCTCTTTCTTGGAGCTTTTTAAAGAGCAAGAAAGCACGCGAAGCGTGTCCTCGATGTCCCCCATCGCTGAAACCATTGTCACAAAAGACCTGAAAAGCTGAATCCTTTGCCAAGCCCCTCCAATCTATTGCCACTATAGATTTTGCGCCTGGTTTTCCCACTCACAGCCCAGTCGTCGTAGACAGATTCTGGAGAATGTATGGCCAAAAGAATGATCCTGATGTTAGTGGCGGTGCTCGCACTGCTTGGCGGACTTGGATATACGAAGTTTCATCAAATTCAGACTGCCATTGCGCAAGGAGCGAACTTCAAGCTTCCGCCCACCGCCGTCACCACGGTGGTAGCCGAGAAAGAGACTTGGCCCTCGACCTTGTCAGTGATTGGCACAGCTGCCGCCATCCAAGGTGTGACGGTAAGCGCCGATCTGCCGGGCACGATTGACAAGATTCACTTCGAATCAGGCCAATGGATCCACGAGGGAGATGTGCTGGTCGAACTCGATACTCGCCAGGAGCGCGCCCAGCTCGCCAGCCTGGAAGCACAGCGTGATCTCGCTAAGACCAACTACGACCGTGCGCAGGAATTGCTAAAAGCCGGAGTCATTTCTCATTCCGACTATGACAGCGCCAGCGCTCAACAGAAGGCGACCGAAGCGCAGGTCGGCGACATTCGCGCCGCCATTGCGCGCAAGACGATTCGCGCACCGTTCACGGGATTGCTGGGAATCCGCCAGGTCAGTCTCGGCCAATATCTTGCCGCCGGACAGTCGATCGTTGCCCTGCAATCTCTCGATCCTATTTATGTGAACTTCGGAGTTCCCCAGCAGGAGACCGGCAAGGTTTTGCCCGGACGCACGATTCACGTAACGAACAATGATCTGCCGGGCCTGTCGTTCGCCGGAAAGATCACAGCTCTGGATTCCGTCATCAGCGAACAGACCCGCAACATTCAGGTACAGGCCACGCTCGCAAATAAAGGCAGCCGGCTGCGTCCCGGCATGTTCGTTGAAGTAGAAATGCCCCTTGGCCAGCCACGCGAGGTTGTGCCACTGCCGGCTTCCGCTATCAACTATGCCCCTTACGGGGACTCGGTGTATGTCATCGCCGACATGAAAGATCCGAAGGGCAATTCCTATCGTGGCGTACGCCAGCAGATCGTAAAGATCGAAGGCTCCCGCGGCGATCAGGTCGCGGTTACGTCAGGCGTGAAGCCCGGAGATGAGATTGTAAGTTCCGGCGTTTTCCGTCTCCGTAACGGGGCGCCGATCCAGGTGAACAACACGGTGAAACCCGCGAACAGCCCAGCTCCTAAGCCTGAAGACAGCTAAACAGACAAAGCGGCGAATAGGAACACACGTAAGGAGCGTGTATGAAGTTCACTGATTTATTTGTCAAACGCCCCGTCCTGGCGATCGTCGTCAACCTGGTCATCCTGATCGCAGGCATCCAGGCGATTCGCTCGCTGAGCGTGCGTCAATACCCTCGCAGCGACATCGCCGTGATCCAGATTACGACGGTCTACGTGGGCGCGAACGCGGATCTCGTTCGTGGGTTCATCACGACCCCGATCGAGCGCGTCATCGCCAGCGCTGATGGTATCGACTACATGGAGTCCACCAGCGCGCAGGGACTCAGCACCATCCAGGTCCACCTGAAGATCAACTATGACACGACGACGGCCCTCACCCAGATTCAGGCCAAAGTCGCGCAAGTCCGCAACGATCTTCCTCCGGACGCGCAAATTCCAGTTATCGATCTGGAAACGGCTGATCAGCAGTTCGCGGCGGTGTATCTGGGCTTTTCGTCGAGCGAACTCGATCAGAACCAAATCACCGACTATCTGACGCGCGTCGTCCAGCCCAGGCTGAGCGCAATCAGCGGGGTGCAACGCGCCGACATTCTTGGCGATCGCACCTTCGCCATGCGCCTCTGGCTGAAGCCCGAACAAATGGCCGCGCGGGGCGTTTCTCCTTCCGACGTGCGTGATGCGCTTGCCAAAAATAACTATCTTTCAGCGCTCGGCAGCACCAAGGGTTCGATGGTATCGGTGAACCTCATCGCCAACACCGACCTGCGCACCCCCGATGAATTTAAGCAGATGGTGGTTAAGCAGGATAAAGGTGTTGTCGTCCGCATTGGGGAGATTGCCGACGTCTCGCTGGGTGCTGAGAATTACGACCAGGACGTGCGCTTCAACGGCGAAACCGCAACCTTCATGGGCATCTGGGTGCTGCCCACGGCCAACACGCTTGACGTCATCAAGAACGTGCGAAAAGAGCTTCCGGCGATTCGAGAGCAGTTGCCTACCGGCATGAAGCTGGGCGTTCCCTATGATTCGACCGCTTACATTCAAGATGCGATCAACGAGGTCCTGCACACGCTCGTTGAGACTTTGCTGATCGTCATTGTCGTAATCTTCCTCTTCCTGGGATCGTTCCGCTCCGTCCTGATTCCAATCGTCGCCATTCCGATCTCATTGATCGGCGCCGTGTTCCTGATGCTTGCGGCAGGCTTCACGATCAACCTGCTGACGCTGCTCGCTATCGTTCTCTCCGTCGGATTGGTCGTGGATGACGCGATCGTGATGGTCGAAAACGTGGAGCGCCATCTGCAACTGGGAAAGACGGCCTTTCAGGCTGCAAAAGATGCGGCCCGCGAATTGGTCGGCCCGATTATCGCGATGACCATTACGCTGGCCGCGGTCTACGCGCCCATCGGAATCCAGGGTGGATTGACCGGCGCGCTGTTCCGGGAGTTCGCATTTACGCTTGCGGGCGCGGTCGTTGTCTCCGGCATCGTAGCTTTGACTCTGTCGCCCATGATGGGTTCAAAGTTACTGCGCGCCGGTGACACCGAGCGCGGATTCGCGGGCTTCATCAACCGGCAGTTCGAACGGGTACGCAACCTGTACACGCGTCTGCTTGCCGGCACTCTGCAATATCGACCCGTCGTGCTCACGCTCTGGGCAGTCGTCGCAGTATTGATGATCCCGTTCTACATGTTCTCGCAGCGCGAGCTGGCGCCGGCTGAGGATCAGGGCGTCGTCTTCGGTGTGATTCAGTCCTCCGCCAACTCGACAATTGACCAAACGAACCTTTTCACGAACCAGGTTTACAACGTCTACAAATCGTTCCCTGAGAGCGACAGCATCTTCCAGATCACCAACCCCAACGGCGGCTTCGGAGGCATGGTCACCAAACCATGGAGCGAGCGGAAGAAGACAGCGCAGCAGTTGCTCGTCGAATCTACTGGCCCTCTTTCGAAGATTGCCGGCATTCGCGTGATTCCGCTCACTCCTCCTCCGCTTCCCGGAGGCGGAAACTTCCCGGTGGATTTCGTAATTGCTTCGGCTGCTGAACCGCAACAGGTGAGCGCGCTTGCCGAACAGATTGTGCAGAAAGCGATGGCCAGCGGGCTGTTCATCTTCGCCGATACCGACGTGAAGTTTGACCAGCCGCAGACCGAAGTCGTGTTCGATCGCGACAAGCTCCGTTCGCAGGGAGTCGACCTGAGTCAGGCTGGATCTGATCTGGCGACCATGCTAGGGGGAAACTACGTCAACCGCTTCAGCATTCAAGGACGGAGCTACAAGGTCATTCCACAGCTGAAGCGCGTCGACCGCCTCACGCCTGATCAACTCTCGCAGATTTACGTGAAAGGCTCGGCAGACAAGCTCGTGCCTCTCTCGACGTTTGCGAGCCTGCGGACCACAACTGAGCCACGTTCGTTAAACAAGTTTCAACAGTTGAATGCCGTGCGTATTCAGGGTGTCATTCCGCCACCCGTGCCTCTCGACAAGGCGCTGACATTCCTCGAGGACCAAGCCAAAACTCTTCCTCAGGGATTCACCGTGGACTACGCGGGCGAGTCACGTCAGCTTCGCGTCGAGGGCAGCAAGTTCCTGGGAACATTCCTGCTGTCGGCGATCCTGATTTATCTGGTGCTTGCCGCGCAGTTCGAGAGCTTCCGTGATCCGTTCATCATTCTCGCTGGCTCTGTGCCCCTGGCCTTGTCAGGAGCGCTGATGTTCTCATTCCTCGGATTCACGACATTGAACATCTACAGCCAGGTCGGATTGATCACACTTGTCGGCTTGATCGCCAAGAACGGCATTCTGATCGTGGAATTCGCGAACCATCTTCAGGAAAGCGGCCAGAGCAAGCTGCAAGCCATCATCGGCGCGGCCAGCACGCGGTTGCGGCCAATCCTGATGACCACGGCGGCAACTGTCTTCGGACACTTTCCGCTCGTGTTCGCCACAGGGCCCGGCGCGGGGGCGCGGAACAGCATCGGTATCATGCTGGTCAGCGGCATGATCATTGGAACGGCATTTACGTTATTCGTGGTGCCGTCGATCTATATGCTGGTCGCGAAAACGCACCGAGCTTTCCATGAGGAGGAATCTCTCTCGGTGATTGAGCCAGCCGAAATCCTCGCGTAAAGATATGGGGACGGCTGTCTGCCGTCCCCAATCATCCCTCGATTTTATAAATTAACTGGCGTCGTCGCTGCGTTCGTTCTCGATCTGGGCAGAACGACTCGCACCGTGCAGCCTCGCACGTCACGGCGATTGCTGATTTCGATTCTCCCGCCATGCGCTTCCGCGATCTGGCGAGAGAGTACCAGTCCTACTCCGCTTCCGTTCGGCTTGGTCGTATAGAAGGGAGTGAAAACGTTTGCCGGATTCAACAGTCCCGGCCCGTGATCGTCAATCGCCAGCACAACGTCTTCTGCATTGGCGCTCCAGTGGACTTCGATATTTTCGTCCGACTGTGTGTTGCCATCGCCTTTTGGCGAGCCGCCTTTCGCTTCCAGAACGGCATCCGCCGCATTACGCACCAGGTTGATGAGCATCTGTTCCAGCTGATCGGGATCAGCCTGAAATGCCACGTCGGGCCCGGGTTTCACCCCCACTTTCACTCTGGTCTCCAACCCGGCTACCCGCGCGACGAGTGGAGATAGTCGAACTTCCCGCAAAACTGGCGCGGGCATTTGAGCCAGTCTGCGATAGGCTTCGAGGAAGCGATGCAACGAAGCGGAACGCGCTTCAATGATTTCCAGGCCACGCTGCACGTCGCTGCGGACCTCCGCGTCCATCGCAGTCGCCGCCACACGCGAACTGAGGCTCCCGGCAATTGATTTGATGGGCGCCAGAGAATTGCTCAGCTCGTGGCCAAGCACGCGAATCAATCTCTGCCATGCTCGACGCTCCTCCTCGCGCAGCGCCCGGCTGACATCCGACAACACAACCAGAGTATGAGGGACGCCATTCTGTCGAAACGAGCTCCGCCGCAGGAGCCACCGAGCCTGCGAGGCGTTGACATTCAGGTCGACCAGACTCTCGTTATCGGCGGAGAGGCATTGCTCCAGCTTGAGCTCAGCGGCGCTGCGTCCGATCATTCGGACACGCGGTTGCCGCAAAAGATGCTCGCCCGCCGGATTCACCAGCCGCAGCACCGAGGCCGGATCAAACGCAAACAGCGGCGCGTCAATCTCATCGACTACGCGCTGCAACAGGGCCGTCGCTTCGATCGCGCGCACCTTCTGGTCCGACAACATGTCGGCGAGTCCATTCACTTCGATAGAAAGTTCTCCGAGCGCGTCTTCCGCAACCGCGTTTCGCGCCCGAAACGAATAGTCTTCCTCGCGAAGTGATCCGATCACATTGGCCAGTGTCTGCAAAGGCCTCGTCGTCTGCTCTTGCAAAGCGAGGGCAAGCAGCCACCACACGAATATTTCAGCGGCAATCAGTGCGACGCGCGATTCGGTGCTCCAGGGCTGCGTCCAGACGAGGATGCCGCTGACAATTAGTCCAGGCAGGGCCACGAGGAAGGAGTAAAGGCTGATGCGGTTTTCGTAGAGGAGACGGGCTCGTTTTCGCGGATGTTTCGGGGCGCCGAAGGGGCTAGACCCCATATTTCTCCATTCGCCGGTAGAGCGCGCCACGGCTGAGGCCCAGTGCTTCCGCCGCCTGGCTGACGTTCCCCTGAAACCGCTGCAAAGCTTTTCGCACGAGCACGGCCTCAACCGCTTCCAGGCTGAGGTCTTCCAGGTTCTGCTGTTGGGGCCGCTGCGAACTCAAGGAAAGGTCGGCAGGCTGGATCTCTGACGTCCGGCACATCAGCACGGCACGTTCGATCGTGTGCTCCAGTTCACGCACGTTTCCCGGCCAGGAATATTGCTTCAAGGCCTGAATCGCCGCCTGGTCGAAGTTCTGCACCGGGCGCCGGTAGCGCGACGCGTAGCGCTTCAGAAAATGCGCTGCAAGCACAGGAATATCTTCCCTCCGCTCGCGCAACGCTGGAACATGAATTTCAACCGTATTCAAACGGAACAAAAGATCTTCCCGGAACTGGCCCGCCGCGCATGCAGCGGGCAAATCCGTGTTTGTCGCGGAAAGCACGCGAACGTTTACCCGGCGCGACCGCGACGATCCCACACGTTCGATTTCTCCCGATTCGAGCACACGCAAGAGCTTGGCCTGTTGCCGCAAAGGAACATTCCCGATTTCGTCCAGAAAAATTGTTCCGCCATCAGCCAGTTCGAAGCGCCCGATGCGGTCCGTTCGCGCATCTGTAAACGCGCCTTTCACATGCCCGAAAATTTCGCTCTCGAAAACACCATCGGGAATCGCACCCGTATTCACCGCGACCAAAGCACGCGACGCACGCCCGCTCAGCGCATGCAGTGTTTGTGCGACAACTTCCTTTCCGGTTCCGTGCTCTCCTGTGATGAGAACATTCGCATCGGACGGGCCGACGCGCGCAATCGTGTCGAGCACCGACTGCATCGCGGGCGCCGTCGCTATGAATTCGGGCCTTCCCTCAGCACGGAGCAAACGGTTTTCCGCTTCCAGCCTTGCCGCATGCTGCAACGCCCGGTGCAACTCGACTTGCGTACGCAGGATCGAAACCAGCCGCTCGTTCTCCCACGGCTTCTGCACGAAATCGCGCGCGCCGCGGCGCATCGCTTCCACTGCAAGTTCCACATTCGCCCAGGCCGTCATCACGATCACAGGAATGGCGGCGTCAACGGCCACGATCTGCGAAAGAAGATCCAGGCCTTCCTGTCCTGAGGTCGTGTCTCGCGTATAGTTCAGGTCAATCAGAATCGCGTCGTAGGAATTGCTGGCCAGCGCCTCGCGAACAAGAACTGGAGAACTGACCCGGTCGACGCGATATCCTTGCGGGCGCAGCAACAGATCGAGCGCATCAAGAATGTGCTCCTGATCATCCGCCGCCAGCACGCGCATCGGTGCCTCTGATTCCTGGCGGAATGGCGTCAGTTCGATTTCCCCGGATTTGATCGTCGTCGGCATCTGCCTAAGGCGTACGGTGTGAGACCACACCGCTGATAGCATCCTGAATCAGTATGCCATTATGGTCCAGGGTCGTGCCTGTAGCCCGGTCCAGTTCAACTTTGGCCTTCTGGTAAACGGTCATCGCCCCCACCAAATCGAGTTCAGCCAAAGCAAGATCACGCTGCGCTGACAGTGTCTGATAGCTGGAACCGGCTCCCAACTCCTGCTCTTTCTTGGTGATGTCGAATGTGCGCTGCGCAAGATCCCGGGCTTTCCGCGCAGCCTCGACACGCGCACCCGTCTGGTCCAAGGCGAACTGCGCGTTGCGAACTTCAATCCGCACTTGTTTCTTGAGCTGTTCCATTCGTAGTTCAGCTTGGCGATATTCGAGCTCAGACCGGAATTGGTCTGCTTTGGCAACCCGGTTGCGGATAGGAATATTCAGGTTCAGTCCCACATAATAGTCGGGGGAAGAATTGTTGAAGGCGTTTTGCAGAGCGCCGCCAAAATCCGGAGGGACCTCCGAATTATTTACCCCCAGGTTGTATACAGGATTAAGCGGGCCAGCCAATCCCGATCCTCCGTAGAACCCGATCAGTGACAACGACGGCAGCAGCGCATTCCGCGCTGCGCGATTGCTGATCTGCCGGTTCACCAGATCGATGTCAGACTCAGCCAGATCTGGCCGGTTCTTCTGCGCCTCGGTAATCAGATCCTGTATTGGCTGGTCCGACTGTACGGCGAGAGTTTCCATCTTGTCCGTCGGCACGACTGACATCGCTTCGAGCACCGGATCGTCCAGGCTCTTCGTAATCGCATTCTTCATCAGAGTCTCTTGCAGTTGAAGGCTTGTGCGCGCGACCGTAAGGTCCTGGGCGCGCTTGGAAACCTCCGCCTCAGCGCGCATCACGTCCATTTCCGGAACTGCTTGCAGTTGTAGTTGTTTCTTAGTGTTATCGAGAGTCTGCTGGGCAAATGCGTGCGATTGCTCGTTCACTTGCGTCTGCTCGTAGGCGCTGACCAGGTCCCAATAAATGTTCTCGATCTGTGTGACCGTCGCAATCACCTGGTCTTTGAAAGCGATGTCGGAAATTTTCTTGTTGTTTCTTGCGATGTGCAGATACCGAAGGTTCGGCCCGAAGCCGAATCCGGCAAGCAATTCCTGCTGGATCTGCACCCGGAACATCGAACTCAAGGTTGGAGAGAGATTGAAGAATGGGCTGTTCGTGGCCTGGCGAACGTTGCCGAATGTAACGCCGACTGTCGTGCCCGTGGCAAAAGACTGCGTGTATTGGGCGTTCACCTGCACAGTATTCGCTTGTAACGACGGAACTCCGTAGATCTGACGGTTGGCTTCCGGCGAGGTTTGATGTTCATCGCCACCGTTAATATTGATGAATGGATCGTAAGATGACACTGTCGTACCGGCTCCAAGCGTTGATTGCACAAGGCCGGATGCGCCAGCCCCCGCCCCGCCCGCACCGCCTGTAGTACCGCCGGCGCCCGCCCCGGGAGCGCCCGTGCCGAAGCCGCCAACGCCACCACCCGGCGTACCTTGCACAACGCCGGTATTGACGCCGCGGAAGAATCCCCCGGCCTGCGTGCGCAAGATGTCGGTGTTCGCAATCGGAAGGTTGTAACGCGCAATGGCCAGGTCAAGGTTGTCCTCCAGCGCCAGTTCGATCGCATCCTTCAGCGAGAGATAAAGTTTTCCGTCACGGACGAGTTGGCCGAGATGCGGCGAGTTCGTCAAAATCGGTTCGGGCACCGAGTCCGGCTCATAGGCGTTCAGCGGATTGCGCGACTTCGGCATATCGAACTGGAGTGAATGGGCAGGAGCACTTGTGGCGGCCGGTTGAGGCGCCGCTGCTGGTTCCTGCGTCTGCGAAAATGCCACCGGAAGGCCCATGCATGTGACGATGAAAGCCAAGCTAACTCTAAACAGTCTCCTTGCGAATGAGGTCACGATGCGCTGACCTCCGCCGGCTGCGCAAGAGCGGGATTAGATGTATCTCCGACCATCCATCCATCGCGCAACTGGATCGTTCGGCTGCCATACGCCGCATTGGCTTCCGAGTGCGTCACCTGCACGATCGTTGTTCCGTGCTGATTTAAATCGAAGAAAAGTTCCATAATCTCCTTGGCTTGTATTGAATGAAGATTTCCAGTGGGCTCGTCCGCCAAAAGCAGCGGAGGCTTGTGAATGACAGCGCGCGCAATGCCCACGAGTTGTTGTTGGCCGCCTGAAAGCTGGCTGGGATACAGATCCTTCTTGGCAACAATCTGGAAGCGGTCCAGCGTGTCAGCAACAAGCCCCTGCCGCTCGCGGCGCGGAATATCCTTGTAAGAAAGCGGCAGGTCGATATTTTCCTGAACGGTGAGGTCGTCGAGCAGGTGATAACTCTGAAAAACCATGCCGATGTTTTTCTTCGCTAGTTCGGCGCGTTGCTTGCGCTTCATCTGGTGCACGGCCTCGTCGCGAAACCAATACTCGCCTTCCCATGCATCGTCGAGCAGCGCAAGGGCGTTGAGCAGAGATGACTTCCCCGCGCCCGACGGCCCCATGATGGTGATGAACTCTCCCTCGCGGATTTCCAAATTGATCCGCCGTAGCACCCAAGTCTGTCCGGCTGGCGTTTTGTAACTGCGTTCCAGATTCTTGAACTGAATCATCGATGATTTCTCCAATTCCTATTCGTATCTCAATGCAACTATCGGATCGACCTTGGCCGCGCGCCGCGCTGGTAACGCCGCCGAAGCTAGAGCGACTGCAAGGATGACTGCACATACCGCGCATAACGTGAAAGGATCGCTTCCCGACACGCCGAACAATTGCGTTCGAACCAACGTGGAGAGTAATAACGCCAGCGGTACCCCAATCGCGATCCCGGTTCCCGCCATCCACAGAACCTCCTTTAGCACCATCCGTATTACTCGCGCGCGCGTAGCGCCGACAGCGATGCGTATTCCAATTTCGCGGAACCGCTGTGCCGTCGAGTATGCCAGGACACCGTAAATTCCAATCGCCGCCATGAGTGCCGCCAAGCCGCCGAAACACGCGGCCAGAAGGGCAATCGCTCGCTCGGTTCCCAGGTTTTCTTCCACCTGCTCCTGCATCGTTCGGAAATCATTCAGCGCAATCTTTGAATCGAGACCGTGCATGAATTGCTGAATTGTGCTTTCAGCCACCTCGGGACGCTGCCACGTGCGCAAGTAAAACGTCATCCCCGTTACACTTGTGCCGGCCTCTTTGTCCTGGAGAAATGGCGTAAAAATCGAGCGCCCGACCGCGGACCGAAGCGTGGTATGCTTCGCGTCCTTTGCTACACCAACGATCTCGATATTGGGAGTCACGTCGCCTGCGCCCCAGCAAAAATAATGGCCGAGAGCGTCTTGCGGCTGTCCAAAGTACCTGCGGGCAACACTTTCGTTGACGACCGCCACCTGATGTGCACCGAGCGTGTCCTGTTCGGAGAATCCACGGCCGGCAAGCAACGGCACCTGGAGCGTGGAAAAATAACCAGAGCTGACTTTCTCGTGCTCCACATTCATGTCCTCGTTTTCGGCGGCCCTGTATCCGGCAATGGTGATGTTGCTGCTTGTATTGGTATCGGCAAGCTCGGGATCGGAAGTCGCCGCAGCCGAGCGCACACCTGGAAGACGCGCCAAGTCTTCCAGAATTCGCTCATACAAGCCTGCTGTCTGATCGCGCTGGTAGCCCGCTAGTCGGGGGTCCACGCCAAAGGTGACCAGTTTGTCGGTTGCGAAGCCAACATCGAGCGCTTTGAGATTGCGCAGTGTCTGAACGAAAAGCCCCGCTCCGACGAGCAGGAGCAGGCTTAGTACGATTTGCGCCACAGTCAGCGTGCGGCGCATGCGCAGCGGCCCTCGTGCGATTGTCGCCGTTTGTTGCTTTAGTGCAGGGGATACATCCGGACGCCAGAACTGGATTGCGGGCACAAGGCTAAACAACAAACTTATAAACAGCGTCAACGAGAGGTTAAACGCGAGAATTCGCAGATCGGGCATCGATGACAACGCGAGTTCGCCCGCACTCTTCGACCACAACATGTGGGCCAATAATTCGCAGATTTGCGGAGCCAGTAGGATTCCCGCGATTCCCCCGCTCAGTCCGAGCAACAACGCCTCAACCAGCAATTGCTGAATCACGCGTCTGCGCTTCGCGCCAAGTGCGTAGCGCACAGAGATCTCGCGCGTACGCGACGCAACCCTCACCAGCAAAAGCCCTCCGACATTTGCGCAAGCCATGAGTACCATCAGGCCTGCCATTCCCATCACAACCAGCAAGGTTGTCGGCGTTTTTCCGTTGCTCCACACTCCCTTTGATCCGTTTTCGAGAAATAGATGCGACCGGAGATATTCCTCTTTGACGCGCTCGGAACTGTGGCCCATCTCGCTGAGTGCCTGGACCCGGAGCGAATGCCAGAGTGGATCGGTCCCAGCCTGCGCCTGCTCGCGCGTAATTCCCGGCTTCAAACGGCCGACGATGTTCAGCCAGATCGAACTCCGCACGTCGAGATCGTTCCAGCCCGGCGTGATCTCAGGCTTCATCATCATCGGAACGAAGAGTGCCGGATTGTCACCCGACACAATGCTGTGAAAGCCAGATGCGGAGACTCCAACCACAGTGAAGGGATGGCCATTGATCTGGATGGTCTGATTCACGATGTGAGGATCGCCTCCAAACCTCCGCTGCCAATACGAATAACTCAAAACCGCGACGGGAGACGCTTCCTGGGCCGCATCATCCGACTGCACAAACAACCGGCCCAGCGCGGGCCGCACGCCGAGAACATCGAAGTAGTTTCCGGAAACCAGTTCCGCATCCTCGAGCGTAGGCTCGTTGTGCCATTGCACGCCCACGCCGGCCCATGCTGTCGCGACCAGTCCACTCAAAACGGAGTTCTGATCCCGTAAATCGCGATACGTGGGGTAGGAGAAAACCAAGGAATCATCCGAGCGCGTATGTGAATATCCGTTATTTTGGCCCGTAAAGCGCAACAACACGAGTCGATTCGGTTCTTTCACCGGCAACGGACGCAGTACGGCTTGATCGAGCAAAGTAAAAATCGCAGTATTCGCGCCGATGCCAAGCGCGAGCGTGACCACGGCAACAACCGTGAATCCCGGCGCCTTGCGTAACACTCGTAGGCCGTACCGAACGTCCTCAAGAATTGTTCTTGTCATTGATACGACTCCTCACTCATATCGCAATGCCACCAGCGGATCGACCTTCGCTGCGCGGTAAGCCGGAATAATGCTGGCGAGCAAGGCAATCGCTGCAAGAAGGCCCGCCACAGCCAGGAAGGTGAGCGGATCGCTTGTCTTCACTCCATACACCATGCTCGACACCAGTCGCCCCAGCGCCAAAGCGCCGGCCGCTCCCAACGCCATACCAAGGAGCGCAGGCTTCATGCCCTGCAATACGACGAGACGCAGCACGTCAGAAATACTCGCGCCCAGAGCAAGCCGTATTCCGATTTCCTGCACTCGCTGCCTTACGCTGTACGACAGGACGCTGTAAATTCCGATGCTTGCCAGCAATAGCGCAAGGCCGGCAAATGAGCCCAGGAGGAGCATGTTGAACCGCTGCGGCGACAAGGAAGTGGCCACCAGGTCCTCCATCGTAAGGACGTCGGTCAGCGGCATGTTGCGATCGACTGAATGCACCGCGTTTGTGACAGTAGAGACCATGCTCGACGGATTTGTGGCTGAGCGCACCACCAGCGTCATCGGAAAGGATCTCCATACCGCCATCGCGGGCGCTGATAGCTGGCCCACCGGCAAATAAAGAAGAGTGTTCGGGCGGGTCTGATCCAGCCCGTCAACCTTCACGTCTCCCACGATTCCCACCACTTCTCGTACGGCGTTCGGGAAAAAAGTCATCGTTAGCCGCTTGCCCAGAGCGTCCTCACCCGGCCAGAATTCTTTCGCCATCGATTCGCTGATCAGCACCACGGCGGGTCTGCCTGTCACATCGGATTCGGTGAAGTCGCGTCCCCGCAACACCGGAACATGCATCGATTCCAGGTAACCCGGGCTGATCGACCTCACATCTACTTCGGGCTGTTCCGACATTGGCAGCACGGGCCGGCCTTCGATTGCTACTGGCTGATGTGATCCGCTGTCGTTCAGCGGGATATCGTCAATCACTCCTGCCGCTTCGACGCCAGGCAGGCTCCGCACCCGATCCAGCACCTGCTCGAAGAAGAGCGACTGTTGACCCGGTTCCGGAAACTGCGTTTGAGAAACAGCTGCATTCATCGTAAGAACGCCATGTGCCTCAAATCCCGGCTTCACGTCATGAAGCAGCTGAAAAGTTCGAAGCATCAGGCCGGCGCCCACAAGCAACATGAGCGAGAATGCGACCTCCGCCACCACAAGAATGTTGCGCGTGCGATGCCCGCCGGCATCGGAGTCCGTCCTGCCCAATCCTTCTTTGAGCGCCTCATTCACATTCGAGCGGCTCAGACGTAGGCCCGGCAGCACGCCGGCAGCGATGCCGGTAAGAATCGAAATAATGGCGGTGAACGCGAGGATCTTTCCGTCAAGGCTTACTTCGGCCGAATGGGGCACTCGGTCAGCCAGGAACCCCATGATGAGCCGGACTCCCCAGTGAGCCCAGGTCAACCCAAGCGCTCCCCCAGCCACGGCCAAAATAACTGTCTCGACCAGAATTTGCCACATCACCCGGCCGGATGTTGCGCCCATCGCGGTACGAATGGCAATCTCTTTCCGCCGTCCGAAAGTCTTCGCCAGAGCCAGGTTTGCCACGTTGACGCATGCGATGATCAGGACAAAACCCACTGCTCCCAACAACACCAGCAGCGCGGGACGCACATCTTCAACCATGTCCTGATGCAACGGGACCACGAGAGCGCCCCATCCTTTGTCGTCATCGGGGTACGTCTGCGCCAGCCGGTCAGAAATCAGGTTCATCTCTGCCTGCGCCTGTGGAACCTGAACGCCGGGTTTGAGACGAGCGATAACCACGTAGTGGTGCTCGCCACGAACGGCCCGCTGCTGATCGGTCCAGGCCATCGGAGTCCACATCTGTGCGAAATCCGGATAACGGAAGTCCGGCGGCATCACGCCAGCCACCAGATAGTTCTGTCCGTCCATCAGGATGTTTCGGCCAACGATGTCGCTACTGGATCCGTAGTGCTGCTGCCAGAAGGCGTAGCTGAGCAGCAGGACATTCGAGCGGCCGGGCTGATCTTCATCGGGCGAAAACATGCGGCCGAGCATCGGCCTGACACCCAGCGTTCCGAAGAAATCCGCGGATACAGCGGTTGCCTCAATCCGCTCCGGCTTGTCGACGCCGGTGAGTGTGAAACCGCGGTAGGTGTAGACCGCCATTTTTTCGAAAACGCGATTCTGGCGTTGCCAGTCCACATAATTTGCGGCGGAGACGGAAAATTCCGTCATGCCCGGAAAGCTCTTGGCCGGTGGAACGTGCCACACGCGCACAAGACGGTCAGGGTCCTGAAACGGCAATGGACGAAGCAACACTCCGTTTACGACGCTGAAAATCGCCGTATTGGCGCCAATGCCCAAGCCAAGCGTGAGCACCGCTACCAACGTGAATCCCGGGCTCTTATAGAGCCGGCGAATTGCGTAACGAAAATCGTGAAATCGGCCAATCATTGCTGAAACTCCTCACTCATATCTCAATGCGACCAGCGGATCGACCTTCGCCGCCCGCCGGGCCGGGATGTAGACGGCGATCAGTGAAACAATCCCGAGTACAAGCGCCACACCGGCAAATGTCGCTGGGTCCGATGCGCTCACCTCGAACAAGAGGCGAGACATCAATCGCAGCAGGATCAAAGCGCCTGCAATGCCTACCAGAAGTCCCCACGCTGTCAGGCGCAGTCCCTGCTGCAAAACAAGCGCAAGCACATCTCCGCGCGCCGCTCCCAATGCCATGCGGATTCCGATCTCCGCCATCCGCTGCGCTACCATGTAAGAAAGAACTCCGTACACACCCACCATGGCCAGCACCAGTCCCAGGCCTCCGAAAAGCGCCATCAGCGTGGCTGTGAATCTTCGTTCCACAACGGACGCGGACAGCACAGCATCCATGCTCACAATGTCGGACACAGCAAGCCCGCTATCCATCGCGGAAATTTCGCGCCGGACCGCTGGGCCGAAACTCAGAGGATCAGAATTCGTCCTCAACACGAGGCTCATGAATGTATTTCGGGTCTGAGCATGCGGCAGATAAATTTGCACCGTATGGGGAGCATCGAGCCCGGCCTGCTTGACGTCTTTCACCACGCCGACAACTGTGCGCCAGCTTTTCGCCATGCTCGGTTCAAATCCCGGCAGGCGCATGTGCTTGCCAATCGGGTCCCGGTTCGGCCACCAGCGCTCGGCTGCCGTTTGCGAGACAAGAATCACTAGAGGAGCAGTCTCATTGTCTGAGTCCACTAGAGCCCTGCCTCGAAGCAGCGGAACTCGCATCACGCTGAGATAGTTAGGCGTGACGATATAGCGCTCCGGATATGGCTGCTCTCCTGGGCCATAACCGACGCCTTC
Source organism: Candidatus Sulfotelmatobacter sp. (assembly GCA_036268025.1). Classification (GTDB taxonomy): domain Bacteria; phylum Acidobacteriota; class Terriglobia; order Terriglobales; family Acidobacteriaceae; genus Sulfotelmatobacter. The sequence goes on from DATAUY010000222.1 coordinate 29,557, forward strand.
CACTTCAATACCCACGGTGTCGAAGTCGCCGCCTAGCGGGAGAATGCTGACCGCCGCCGCACCCTGGATTCCGCGAATCGTGCTCAAGCGGTTCGTGAGTTCACGGTAGAACGTAACGGTCTTCAGGCTGCCGTCGGGATAGCGCACCGACGGCAACTGCATCTGCATCGTCAAAACATGCTTGGAATCGAAGCCCGGATCGACATTCTGAAGTTTGAGCAGCGTGCGCAACATTAGTCCCGCGCCTGCGAGCAACATCAGCGCCAGCGAAATTTGCGAAACCGCCAGCCCTTTTCGGAACGCACCTTGCGTTACGCTCCGGCTGCCAGCGCCTCCTTCCTTGAGCACTTCATTCACACTCATGGCGGAAAGTTGAAGGGCCGGGAAGAGTCCGAAGAGCAACCCGCTGATCAGAGCCACCACCAGCGTGAACGCCAGAACAGGAAGATCCAGCCGCACCTGCGCGAGCTGCGGAATGACATTCGTACCCATCGCCGAAATTAGCGTTGTCCCCCATCGGGCCAGGAACAGTGCAGCGATGCTACCTGACAGGGCAAGCAAGAAACTTTCCGTCATCGCCAGCCGGATTAATTGAGCGCGACTCGCGCCCAGAGCCGCGCGTACGGCGATCTCCCGCTTTCGCGCCCCGGATCTCGAAAGCAGCAGGTTGGCAATGTTCGCGCATGCAATCAACAGCAGAAATCCAACTGCGCCCAGCATGAGAAGCAGGGCCGGACGCAGATTTCCGCTGATGTCCTCCCTTAGCGAAACCGCCCGGATTCCAGTTGTCGCATAGTCTCCGGGAAATTGCGCTGCCAGACTCCGGTTGATCACATCAAGGTCTGCCTGCACCTGCACGAGTGAAACACCCGGCTTTAGCCTTGTCAGCGCGCGCAAGTGACGGGACAGCGCGCCGCTGCGGTCATATTTCTCGGCAACCGGACGATAGAATTGCGCCGGGCCGTCCACCAGACTTGCGGGCAAGAAAGGGAAATCCTTCGGCAGCACTCCGACGACGGTATAGGGCCTGCCGCTAAGCGCGATCTTTCTCCCAATCACCGAAGGGTCAGACGCGAAGCGCCGCTGCCACAATCCGAAGCCAAGCACGACGACCTGATCTTTTCCTTCAATCTGTTCTTCGGGAAGGAAGCCTCGTCCCAGCAGCGGCTGAACACGCATCAGGGAGAAATATCCATCCCCCACCTCCATCCCCGGGATACGCTCGGGAGATGCGGACGACTCGTTTCCGCCGAACACGGCGTTCCAATCGCCAAACGCGACAATATCTTCGAGCGTGTGGTTCCGCGCGCGATATTCCTCAATGTCGGTAAAAGAAAACTGGTCACGATTGTTGAAAGTTTTCTTGTCTGTGCTCCAGATCAACGCGAGTTGGTCCGAGCTTTTATAGGGCAGGGCCCGAAGCAGAACCGCGTTGACGACGCTATAGATGGCAGTATTCGCGCCAATGCCGAGAGCCAGCGTGACCACAGCTACGCAAACGAATCCTGGACTTTTGCGCAATTGCCGCAGTGCATAGCGCACATTCTGTAGGATTTCTGCCATACGGCTCCTATTCGTACCTCAGCGCCACCATGGGATCGACCTTCGCCGCCCGCAGCGCCGGGATATACGCCGCTGCGAGTCCTACGACCGCCACCGCAGCGCAAACCGATGCCATCACCCACGGATCGCGTGGCGTCGTGCCGAACAAGATGCTCTTGAGGACCGACGCCGAAGCCAGCGCAGCTCCGATGCCAACGCCGATCCCCACAAGCAGCAAAACCGCAGCGTCACGCAGAATCATATTGAGCACCGATGCGCGTTGCGCTCCCAGCGCCATGCGAACGCCGATCTCGCGCGTACGCCGCGATACCGAGTACGTCATTACGCCATAGAGGCCGACGATCGTGAGAAGTAACGCGAGCCCGGCAAACGTGCTGAGCAGCACCATGACGAACCGTGGCGCCGCCAGTTGCAGATACATCAGATCATTCATGGTGCGGACGTGCGTGACCGGGATGTCTTTATCGAACGAGGAAACAAGCCGCTGCACGCTTGCTCCCAGGCTCGTTGGGTCAAGCGAAGTACGCAAGACGGAATACAGGCAGCACCACGTGTTGAGCTGCGGGGAGGGCAAATACATTGCCGGCTCCATCTCACGCTGTGTCATCCCGAGGCGAATATTCCCCACGACGCCGACGATCACCCTCCACGGCGGTCCGCCTGGCTTCCCGGTTCCCGCGCCGGGTTTCAGCTTCTTGCCCAGCAGACTCTCGCCGGGAAAGAACTTGTCGGCGAATGCCTGGTTCACGATCATTACCTGCTCGGAATCCATGTTCTCGCGATCGGAAAAGTCTCGGCCTTGCAGCAACGGTATTTGCATGACGCTGAAGTATTGCGGTGTGATCGGCGTCATTGCCGCTGCGGGCCGCTGCCCCTCTGGCACAGGATGTTCGGGATTCTCGAAGCTAAGGGTGATTCCATCGCTGGTCATGGGCAGCACCATGACGCCAGCGGCGGCCTTTACCCCTGGCAGGGCACGCAGCTGTTCGAAATATCCGCGATAAAATTGCGGACGCGTGTTTTGGTACTGCGCATCCGGTAACTCGAAGTAGAGCGTCGTCAGATGATCCGGATTGAATCCCTCATCCGCATGAAGCAGTCGTGAAAAACTTGTAATCAGCAGTCCCGCCCCAGCCGTGAGCACGAGTCCCAGCGCGACCTGCGCCACGATCAATGACGAGCGCAACCAGTCCCGGCCAAAGATTTCGCTTCTGCCGCCCTCTTTTAGTGTCGCGACCAGGTCCGTATGCGATCCGGAAATTGCGGGTACGACTCCGAAAACGATTCCTGTAAGAAGCGACAGGGCAAAGGCAAAGCCGAGCACACGCAAATCCACGCTTGCGTCGGCAGCTCTCGGCACGCTGTCGCCGATTAGGGACAGAATTGCCGGAGTACACACATAGGCGAGCAAGCAACCGGCGATCCCACCGCAAAGGCTGAGCGCTACGCTCTCCGCAAGCAGCTGGGACACAATCCGTCGTCGGCCAGCTCCCAGAGCCGACCGCAGTGCGATCTCCCGTTGCCGCTCCCGCATGCGCGCGAGCAAAAGATTCGCAATGTTGCCGCAGGCGATCAACAGCACAAGTGCGACGGACCCGAGCACAATTAACAAGACAGTTTTCGTATCGCCCAGCACGGCGTCCACTTCGCCTATCGCGCGTCCTCCGTCGTGCCGTGTATTAGTCTCCGGATATTGCTGGGCGAGATTCGCGGAAATCGTTTTCAGATCGGCACTGACTTGTAAGACGGTGATTCCCGCCTTCACCCGCCCGAAGGCGCTCAAAAAATGCATGCCCCGGTTGCGGATCGCCGGGGTCGGATCTTTCGGGTCGTCATCCACCGCGATCGTTGTCCACACCCCATTGGCCGGCCGGCTCACGGGAAAACGAAACGAGGCTGGCATCACGCCAATAATGGTGAACAGATCGCCGCTGAGATGCACCGTCTTCCCAACGATGCCCTTGTCCCCGCCGAACTGTGATACCCAAAGCCCGTGGCTGATCAGCGCGACCTTGGTCCCAGTCTTCTCTTCATCCTGAGTGAACGCGCGGCCGAGTTCCGGATGCACTCCCAAAGCCTGTAACAGGTCCCAGGAGACGATTTCGCCATCCACCTGAACGGGCCTCTGCAGCCCGGTCAGCACAAGCTGCGTGTCGTGATAGGCGACCAGATGATCGAGCGTATGGTTCTGCGCGCGCCAGTCGAAGAAATCCGGATATGAAAAGTTGTCGGGCGCCGGATTCTGCGAGTTGAACGATTCCGCCTCGATCAACCGCTCCGGATGGACGTAGGGTAGCGGCCGCAGCATAACAGCGTCCACGACGCTGAACACCGCCGTGTTAGCGCCAATGCCTAGAGCCAGTGTGATCACAGCCACAGCCGTAAAGCCGGGGTTCTTGCGCAATTGACGCAAGGCGTATCGGATGTCCTGAATAAGTCCGCTGATCATTGGTTTCCCCTCCCCTCATTACTCGTAACGAAGCGACACGATTGGATCGACCTTCGCCGCCCGACGCGCGGGAATGTAGCAGGCCAGCAACGCGACTAGGACTAATAACCCCGTGACCAAAGCCAGCGTCAGCGGATCGGTAGCGGCCACGCCAAACAGAAGCGACGCCATTGTGCGCGTAAGCGCCAACGATCCCAGCAGGCCGAGCGCGACCCCAATCAGCGTCGGGCGTAGCCCCTGTCCAAGGATCATGGTTAAAACATCGCGAGACTGCGCACCCAACGCCAGACGCACTCCGATTTCCCGCGTACGGCGGCTCACGGAATACGCCATCACGCCAAACACTCCAGCCGTGGCCAGCAATAGCGCAACGATTCCGAAGAAGCCGATGAGGATCACATTGAATCGGCGTGAGCCCAGCGATGCGGAATAGATTTGAGAAAACGTCCTGAACTTCGCCGGAATTTCCGGATTCAGTTCTTGAAGAATCCCCCGCGCCGCCGAAGTCACCAATTGCGTGTCGGCGTCACTGAGCATGGTTACTGTTAGAGCCGATCGTGGCCGCTGGAATAGATCCACATACACAGTGGGACGCGGCGGCGCTTCCAGTCCGTACTCATGAATGTCGCCGACCACGCCGACAATCGTGAGCAACCGCATGTCGCCGTCCATGTTTCCAAATTCAATCGTGTGTCCGATCGGGTCCTCGCCGGGCCACCGCTCACGCGCAAGCGACTGGCTGATCACCGCAACGTGCGGCGTGTCGGCTCCGTCGCGCTGATCGAAGATGCGTCCTCGAAGAAGCGGAATTCCGAGCACCTGAAAGTAGTCGCTCGTCGCGACACAGAAATCTGCCGTGCCGCGTCGTTCTTTCTGCTGGAACAACACATCGAATTGCCGCGTCAGTGCTTCATCGTTACCAGGAGATTTCGGCATTTCGTCCTGGGTCATGAGCAGGAACATCCCGTCGGCAAGGCCTCCATCCATCGGAAGCCCACTGGTTGCGCCCACCTGCTTTACGCCGGGAATTTGCTTGAGGCGATCGATGAGGTTCGAAAAGAAAGTTGCCTCGCTTGCCTTCGCTTTGCTATTGGTCCATCCCTCCCACGGAAGCGAAACATCCATGGTGACGATCTTGTCGACGCGAAAACCCGCATTGACTTCGAGCACCTTCATCAGACTGCGCGCAAGCAATCCCGCTCCCACGACGAGCACGAGTGTGATTGCGATCTGCGCCGCCACAATGGCGCGCCCAATCCGCTGACTGCTCCGGGAACCAGCTTGCGTGCGGCCCCCTTCGCCCAAACTCTCCCGCACCGCGCCCGAGGTCGCCCTCACAGCTGTGAACGCTCCCAGTCCGATCGCAACCGCCGACGAAAGCAGAAACGAAAATGCGAGAACTGGAATGTCGATCGAGACGCTATCCAGACGCGGCAGATTCTCCGGCGCCATCGCCAGCAATGCATTCAGGCTCAAATACGCTCCCAGCACTCCGAGCCCGCCTGCAACGAGGGCCAGCAAAGAAGTTTCGGTAAGGAATTGACGAATCAGCCGTCCACGCGCGGCACCCAGAGCGCTGCGAATCGCAAGTTCCCGTTCCCGCTCCGAGCCTTGCGCAAGCAACAGGTTGGCTACATTTGCGCACGCCACCAGCAAGAGAAATCCTACCGCCCCCAGCAGGATCAGTAATGCCGGTCGCGAACCACCGGTAATCGACTCTTGCAGCGGAACGACGATGGCATCTTTACTCAGATAATCGCTTTTTTCGCTCGATGCATCGTAAATGTGACGTGCGATCGTGCTGATGTCCGCCTTGGCTTGTTCGACCGTCACCCCATCCCCCAGACGCGCCACCCCGCTGTAGTTGTGCGAGGTTCTGCTTGGGTTTTCACCATCCAAATCTGCGGGCAGCCAAATGGCAGTGTCGTGCGGAAATTGGAATCCTTCAGGAAGAACTCCAACTACCGAGAACAATGCATTGTCGACCTTCAAATGCAATCGCGAAAGATCGGTAGACGCGCCGAGATACTGCCTCCAATATCCATCACTTACAAGGACAACAGGCGCTGCGCCTTTGCGCGTGTCCGCGGCAGTCAGATTGCGCCCGATTCTCGGTTCCACATCAAACACTCGAAAGAAATCCGAAGAGACGCTCGCCACGATTGAGCGGGTCGGCTGCGACCCGCCAGAAACGGAGGCGTCTCCGGCGCTGTACTTAGCAATGGCCTGAAAGCTGTGGTTCTCGTCGCGGAAATCGTCGAAATTCGGATCGGCAAGCCGCGACCACGATCCTCGATCGTTGACCTCGAAGATGGCCATGATTCGGCTGGGATCGGCATACGGCAGTGGCCGCAGCAACACGCCGTAGACGACGCTGAAAATCGCAGTTGCTGCGCCCATCGCCAACGCCAGCGTGAGGATTGAAACCGCCGAGAAGGCAGGATTCTTCCGCAGCTTCCGGAGCGCGTACCGAACGTCTTGCTTCAGGTTAGTCAGAACCTCTCCTCACTCGTACCGCAGCGCCACCATCGGGTCCACTTTCGCGGCGCGGCGCGCGGGCCAATAGGCGGCGAACAGCGCCACAGCTAAAAGAACCAGCGGCGCCAACACAAATGTGGACAAATCGAACGCGCTCACGCCGTAAAGGCTTGCCTGCAATGTCTGCGATACCAGCAGCGAAACCGCCAGGCCGATAGCGCATCCGGCAGCGCCCAGCAGGCCGGCGCGTTTCAACACTTGCGTATAGATGTCAGCGTGGTTCGCTCCCAGGGCAAGGCGCAATCCGAATTCGCGTGTGCGTTCCGCGACGAGATAGGAAATCACTCCGAATAATCCGATCGCCGCCAGCAGCAAAGCGACCAGCGCAAATCCGCCCAGCAACAATGCGGTAAAGCGGCGCTGCGCCAAAGATTCCGAAACAAGGTCAGCGAGACTCGACGACTGATAAAGCGGAAGATCTTTGTCGACAGCCCAGATCTTCGTCTGCACTGCGTCGAACAAACCCGCAGTGTTCGCCGTTCGTAGCTCGAATGCAGTTCGGCTGCTCGCCCCGCTCTGCACCTGAAACATGGAGAAATAGATCATCGGCGGAGGATCGGCATCGAGCGACGAAATCCGCACGTCGGCGGCGATGCCGGCAATTGTGAACAGCCAGCGCCTTCCCCATTCGAAGCGCTGCCCAATCGCATCCCGGCCCGGAAAATACTCGCGCGCCAGTGTTTCACTGATAACTGCGACGTTCCCGGTATCGGGCAGGTCCTGTTCGGAAAAATCTCTGCCCCGCATCAGGGAAATTCCCATCGTTCGGAAATATCCCGGACTCACCAGCGAATTCTGCGCCCAATGAAAATCGTCGGCGGCTGCGTGTTCAAGCCGAAATCCAATCTGCCGGACATCGCTGAGCGGCAAATGGCTGGCTGCGGCAACCGCGGTTACACCGGGAATTTCCGCCAGCCGATTCAGCAACTGCCTTTGGGTTGCAGCCCGCTTCGCGGCCTCGGGATAACTCCCCGGATCGAAGATCGTGCGCACCACGAAAACTCCATTGGGATTGAAACCGGTAGGTGCATTCAGCACCCGCACAAAACTCTTGAGCAACAAACCTCCGCTGACGAGCAGCACGACGGCGGCAGCCATTTCAAATACTGCGACAAAGTGTTGCAGCCTCTGCGTACCACGCCCAGGGCCAGTCTGACGCGCCTCACGCAACGCATCCATAGGAGCGGTCTTGGAAAGCCGCCAGGCTGGAGCAAACCCGAAGGCGGTGGCTGAAACGAAAGAAACCGCCAACGTAAACAGCAGCGCCAGCGGATGCAGGCTGGCCTCCTGCAATCGCGGAACGTCTGCCGGGCCAAAATGCCGGAGGCCGAAGACCAGAGCCTGGGCGACTCCAACTCCAGCTGCAGCCCCCGTCAAAGCCAACAGCAGGCTCTCGACCAGGCATTGCCGTAAGACTCGAAAACGGCCTGCGCCGATTGCGGTGCGGACCGCCATCTCATCGCGGCGCTGACTCGCTCTCGCCAGCAAAAGATTCGCAACGTTGGCGCAGGCAATCAGAAAGATGCAGACGACTGCCAGCGACATCAGCCAGATCAGCGGACGAGCTTTTTCCGTCGTATGTCGCGCAAACGCGTAGGCCTTGGGCACAACTTGAATAGTTCCCGAGTATCCGTACTGCTTCATGAACGCGTGCGCGACGCCCGTCACGTCCTGCTGTGCTTGCGCCAGAGTTACTCCGGCTCTGAGTCGCCCGACCAGCCCGACGCCGAATTCTTGGGTGCGATTTTCCGGGCTGAACAGGTGTGGATCAAACGCGATCGGTACCCAAACATCCGCCATTTCGGAAAGGGGCGCGCCATCAAACGGAAACCGGAACGAGGTTGGCATCACACCAATGACGTTGTAGCTTTGCTCATCCAGCTTCACCGTCTTGCCGACGATATTCGCGTCGGAGCCGTACTTGTGTTCCCACAACGCATGGGACAGGAGAACAACCTTCCCGCTGCGGTCCTCCTCTTCCAAAAATGTTCGGCCCAACTCCGCCGATACTCCCAACAGCGGAAACGCCGACGCCGACACGCGGGCCGCATTCACCCGCAGCGGCTGGCCTTGGCCGGTGAGATTGAACCCATCACTCTGAAAGGCCGCAACCGAAGAGAACGAACGATTCCGGTTGCGATAATCCACATACTCACCTGCTGCGACTCCGATCTCATCCGTTCCCATCTGTGGCAGCGTTTCAGTGACGGTTACAAGCCGATCGGGCTGATAGTACGGCAGGGACCGCAGCAGGATCGT
>DATAUY010000223.1:0-4036 GCA_036268025.1 Candidatus Sulfotelmatobacter sp.
TTATATCGACAGGAAAAGGCTCTTAACGCATTGTGCATGAACGCACCGCAAAGTCGCATGAATTTCTGTGCATCTTTTGGGGCATGCGTCCAAGCGCAGAAGGGCTGATCAGCCCAGCCGGGAGCGCGCCTCGCGCGTGGCCTCGTATATCTGGTCGAAGGACTCTACGGCGTAGACCACCTTCTGCATCTCTGAGATGTTGAAGTCGCGATGGATTACTTCATCGAGATTGAAATCGCGGATCTCCGGCCCTCCTGAAAGGACGTAGGTCGATTCGCCGTGGGAGGAGATGAGACCCGATCCGTAGAGCTTGATCTTGCCGTTCTGGCGAATCACCCCGAACTCCACCGTGAACCAGAAGAGCCTGGCCATGCGGTCCAGGTCTTCCTGGCGAGTGAGGCCGGAGCAGACCTGTCCGTAGCTCTGCAGGAAATCGGCAAATACCGGATGCGCGTGCATCGGGACGTGGCCGAAGACATCGTGGAAGATATCCGGCTCCGGTGTGTACTCGAGCGACTCGCGCGTGCGCAGCGTAGTGGTCGTCGGAAAGCGGCGCGCGGCAATCATCTGAAAAAATGCCGGCCCGGGCAGATAGCCGGATACCGCGGTCGCATTCCAGCCCGTACGCGGCGCCAGCAGCGTGTTGACCTTGGCGAGATCTGGGATGACATCCTGCCGCAGGCCGATGTTGTGAAAGCCGTCGAGATATTCCTGGCAGGCGTGCTCTCCCAGTTGCGGCATGCGGCGGCCCACCAACTCGGCCCAGACGGCGTGCTGGTCCGCGGTGTACCGGCTCCAGTCCTGCTGGATCAGGTAGGACGCAGCAAGCGGAAGGCTGGGAGCAGAAGCGGTTGCGGCCATCGATGAAGTTCCCTCTCTAAGGTAAGAATCGCACTTCTCACCAGGTGCGGCGCCGAATGTTGCGCGGCGACAGGCGGCGTGGGCAAACCCTTGGAGCAAACTTGGCAGGATTGCAGCCTGCATGGAGACATGTCAATGCAGGGCGGCTTACTGCGAGCCTGGTACGTCACGTTACCCCGCCCCCACCCCTCCCCCTCCGGTCCCGGGTGGCCACCCGCAAGCTGTTGCACGGTAATGATTTAGATGGCGTTCGGCGGCCAAATTCGTCTATCGAAAGGGCTTAGCGCTAAATTCGTCTTCCCAAAGGGCTTATGGCCTCCATTCTGCACTGGATGTGAGGCAAAGCCGCGGTCCGGTCCGGAAGCTATTCATTCCAGAAATCTTATTTCCAAATTCGTCCAGGTAAGGAAGTTAGAAGCCAAAAGCAGGTGATATCCCTCCATCTTCGCGCTGCTGGACGGAACCTCCAGCAGTCGGTGAAATGGAAACGCCCGCGGAATGGCCGCGGGCGTTTCGTGTCTCTCTATTTCAAGTGTAGCGAAATCGATGGGGCTAAGTGGCAGGTTTTTGAGTAATGTGCTTGTCGCGGTTCCGAATTGAAACGCCGAACCTAACGACTTGACTGGACTAACGAAAGAGACCTTTTACAGACGCCTGCAAGGTGCCCACTAATCCTTGCCTTTGCCGGACTCTTGCGCTGTACATCCTTCCTCGCGGGCTTCTTGGGATTCTTCGGGAGTACTGTCTTTGGAGCCTGACCAAGGCCCGAAGGCGTTAAAAAGCTTCTGCCCCTTTAGCGCTTTCCTGGTATTCGGGGTTTTTATTTCTTCACTGGATCAAGCATCACACCATCCAAGCGATGCGCCATTGCCACGATGGCAGTTGCGTACAATGAGATCGCCTCTTCAGTTCCGCGACGGCTATCTTTTACCGCCGTCGAGTGATTGATAGGAATTCCGCACTCGCCAAATTTAAGTTCGAGCTCTCTTTCCCTGGCTCCAAGATGGCGCCTGTAAGCACTATCCAATTTCCTTCTCCATGCAATTCTCCTACCAATGCCCTCCAGTCGGCGCTTTTCCGAATCCTCAAAAGAAAGGGATGGGGGAATAGCTTCAAAGGCAGTCAAAAACTGACGTATGTCTTTGGCAAGTTGGAACGCTTCGATCTGGAGCGGGGTAAAAATAGGTGTTTCGTAAATAAACTCTGCCCTGCCGTCTGCCGCTTGGCACTCAATTCTTACCAGAAAGTCGAATAGTAGCCTTATGGGAGTAAGGCATCCATCTGGGAGATTCGGGCTTGAATTTGCATAAGACACGAGCTTGCACGCATCACCGATGCCTAGCTTCTCAAGCTGAGTTGCTACTTCTCGAAGCGGCAGGGCAAATCGTTCCTGGTATTCAGCCCGGAATTTCGCCAGCCAACTTGACCACTTTTTGCTCCATTCTTCAAATTCGCCACTGGCGGGATTTTCGGGTTCAATCGGATAATTCTGATGTTTTTCCACGAACGAGCGCATATCCCTGGTTAGTCGAAGCACGCGATCTTGGACCGAAGAAAGCAAAATCTGTTCGCGAGCTTCTTGAATCTCCGCCTTTAGGGACTTACGTTCTCTGTAGATGTTGCGAACTGCGACATATAGGAAAAGTAGAAAGTAGGAAAAAAACGTGATTATGGCTCCGACCAAAATATCGAGCTTCATGGCCTGCCATCCGCGCTGATAGCTCTGATATACGAGCCATAAAACGGCGGGAAGAGCCGGAAACCAAACTCCTAAATGATTTGAACCGATGGACGTTGGCAGATCGGAAAGGGCTCTGCGGCAGAAACGTCCGAGGCTACGGATGGCCTCACGCATAATTCATTGTTCCCCTCGCTGCGAGGCGGGTAAAGGGTTGATTGGAAAGGTTGTTTCCGCGCCCCGGCCCGACTGGGACAAGGGTATCCCCGGCGCGACATATGCCGTCAACCGTTTTATTGCCGTTCCCTGCGTCTTAAATCTCTTCAGTGATCAGCTCTCCACGTAAACGCGCACATCTCCGTGACACGCCGAGAGCACATCGCAGCTCTCACTCTGGCAATCCGTTTATGCAACGTATATCGTGGAGGGTTGCGCGAGGGGCGGCTTCGCTCTACCTGCGCGAGTGCGCGATCTGGAGGGTTAACAATGGCGACCATGGTGCATCCCGAAGCTCAGGCGAAGAAGGATTTTTTGCCGCTGAACGGCACAGATTATGTCGAGTTCTATGTCGGCAATGCGCGGCAGTCCGCTTACTATTACCGGCTCGCCTTTGGGCATAAGCTGGTGGCCTATGCCGGCCCGGAGACGGGGCAGCGCGACCGTGCCTCGTATGTTCTGCAGCAAGGGAAGGTCCGGCTGGTGCTGACCACGCCGCTGCGCCCGGAAGGCGAGATCGCCGCGCATATCCAGAAGCATGGCGATGGCGTGAAGGACGTTGCGCTGTGGGTGGACGATGCACGCGATGCCTGGCGTGAGACGACCAAGCGCGGCGCGAAAAGCGTGCGTGAGCCCTTCGAACTGAAGGACGATCACGGCACCGTGGTGATGGCGAGCATTGCCACCTACGGTGAGACCGTCCACACCTTCGTTGAGCGCACCCACTACAACGGGCCGTTCCTGCCCGGCTTCCGCGCGATGCCGGAAGATACGCAGGCGCGTCCGGTTGGGCTGCTGCACATCGACCACATGGTGGGCAACGTCGGATGGAACGAGATGAACAAGTTTGTCGACTTCTACCGCGACGTGATGGGCTTCGGACTCTACCAGCATTTCGACGATGCCGATATCTCGACCGAATACTCCGCGCTGATGTCGAAGGTGATGGCGAACGGCAATGGGCGCGTAAAGTTTCCCATCAACGAACCCGCCGAAGGGCGCAGGAAGTCGCAGATCGAGGAGTATCTGGACTTTTACGGCGGCCCCGGTGTTCAGCATTTGGCGCTGGCAACGGATGACATCCTGCAGACGGTGGCCCAGTTGCAGCGGCAGGGTGTGGAGTTCCTGAAGGTGCCGCACAGCTACTACTCCAGCCTGCAGGAACGCGTCGGCAAGATCGACGAGCCCCTCGACGAACTGGAAAAGCTGGGTGTCCTGGTCGATCGCGACGACGAAGGCTACATGCTGCAGATCTTCACCAAGCCGGTCGAGGATCGGCCG
>DATAUY010000224.1:0-4512 GCA_036268025.1 Candidatus Sulfotelmatobacter sp.
CCCGACTGCTGGCAGGAAATGCCGAGTTCTACAACCTGCCGCGCAAATTCAAGATTTCGATTGCGGGATGCCGTTCGTGGTGCTCGTATCCGGAGATCAACGATATCGGCCTGACGGCGATCACGCGTAGTCTCGGCGGAAAGCCGGAAGTTGGATTTTCTCTGCGCGTGGGCGGAGGGCTTTCCACCGATCCGTATCTCGGCGCGCGGCTCAATACATTCGTTCGCTGGAATCAGGTCTTGCCGGTGATCAAGGGCGTCGCTGAATTGTTTCGCGACTCTGAGGTTCTTCGCGAGCATCGTGAGCGCGCGCGCTTGAAGTTCCTGTTCCTGCGTCACGGCTGGACTGCCGAACGCTTCCTCGATGAGCTTCAAGACCGCATCGGGTTCAAGCTTGATCCGGCCGCCGAAGAGCATCCTCCTGAAGACGTGTACCGCGATCACGTGGGCATCCATGCCCAGAAGCAGACAGGGCTTTCCTACGTGGGAGCGGTCGTGCTTCGCGGGCGAATCAATGCCGACCAACTGCAGGCTGCGGCAGACCTTGCAGAGCGCTATGCCGGCGGAGAGCTTCGCGCCACCAACATGCAGAATCTGCTGGTGGTAAATGTTCCGGCGCTCAATGCCGAACCGCTGGGGAAAGAACTTGATGCCATTGGCTTGCGCGTCGCAGGTTCGGCGTTCGCCCGTGGCACGGTCGCTTGCAGCGGAACGGAATTCTGCAAGATCGCAATCACCGAAACAAAGAGCTTCTCCCGCTGGCTGGTCGAGGAGATGGACGAACGTCTCCCCGGATTCGATCACCACCTTAAGCTGCACGTCACGGGATGCCCGAATAGTTGCGGCCAGCACTGGATCGCCGACGTCGGTCTCGAGGGAAAAAAGATCAAAGTCAACGGACAGATGGTGGACGCTTACTACTTCTGCGTAGGCGGTGCGCTCGGCCTGCATCAGGGAACGGCGCGGCCTGTGGGATACCGCTGCGCCGCGACCGATGTTCCCGTCGCGCTCGAACGTCTGCTTGGCCGCTATCTATCCGACCGAGAAGATGGTGAGAATCTGCGCCGCTTCTTTGCCCGGCACAATGACACGCAACTGCGGGAGTTCCTGGCCGGTGAAGCGGTGCAGCCGGTGCCTCGCGATGTGCCGATCTCGGGCCACGGCGTTGCGCAGGCCATGGGAGGGAACGGTGACTAGTTTGTTTCCAATGTTCATCAAGCTTGAAGGGCGCCAGGTCCTGGTCGTAGGCGCCGGGAAAGTTGGTGAACCAAAGATTTCTGGCCTGTTCGGTACGGGCGCTCGCATTCGTGTGGTTTCGCTCGATGCCGGTGCGGCCGTGCGCGACTGGGCGCGCGCGGGGCGGATCGAACTCGAGCTTCGCGCCTTCTCAACCGACGATCTCGACGGCGCGTTCATAGCAATCGTCGCGACGTCTTCGCGCACAACGAATGAACGCATTTACAACGAAGCGCAGCGGCGCGGCATTTTGTGCAACGTGGTCGATGTGCCCGATCTTTGCGACTTCTACTATCCGTCGGTTGTGCGCCGAGGCGATTTGCAGATCGCGGTTTCAACAGCGGGACAGAGTCCGTCATTGGCGCAGAAAATCCGCCAGCAACTCGAAAAACAGTTCGGCCCCGGATATGCCGATTGGGTGAGTGAACTCGGCGCAACACGAAAGCTCATTCTTGCCAGTGGCCTCGACAAAGAACGCAAGCTGGAGTTGCTGCACTCGCTCGCAAGCCGCGAGGCGTTAGAGGCGGCTGTGGCAGAAGAACCGGAACTGGCACTCAAAGGAGAGGAAGCATGAAAGGCAAAGTTTACTTGGTAGGCGCGGGCCCGGGCGACCCGGAATTGCTGACGGTCAAGGCGTTGCGCTTGCTCGGCGCGGCCGATGCCGTCCTCTATGACGACCTGGTTTCTCCCGAGATATTGACCCTTATTTCTTCGAGCGCCCAACTACACAACGTGGGCAAGCGCTCGGGCGTCAAGAAGGTTCAACAGGAAGAAATCAACTTCCTGATGATCGCGCTGGCGGAGTCCGGGAACCAGGTAGTCCGCCTCAAGTCGGGAGACCCGCTAATCTTTGGCCGCGCCGGAGAAGAAATGGAAGCGATGCGCGGTGCCGGAATCGAATACGAAATTGTTCCGGGGATTACCTCCGCTCTCGGTGCCGCAGCTTCAGCCCAGATTCCTCTCACGCATCGCCGCGCATCATCCGCTGTGGTGCTGCTGGCAGGGCATCAGGCCGAGGGAAGCGATCCAGCAGAGTGGAACAAGCTGGCGGCGAGCGGCTCCACGCTGGTGATCTACATGCCGGGACAGAAGTATCACGATCTCGCCGCAAGGCTAAGGCACGCTGGACTTCCTATCGAGACACCGTGCGCCGTGATCTCGCAGGCGACCACGGCCCGCGAAAAAACTTACCGCACCACGATTGGACAACTTCCAGGTGCGCCGCAATTGCCGGCGCCCACGCTATTGGTGGTTGGCGAAGTTATCAGGCATAGCGACGCCACACTTGAAGACTTCATTTCGATCGGTAACGAAGAAGCGCTGTTGAAAGAAGGGGAGTCATTCGCGTGATCGTTCAAGTGCAAGACTATCTTCAGGCGCCCGTCAAGGTTGATCTCCTGAGCGTTCAGAAGGCGGCGGAAAGCTGGAGTCCGCAACAGGTTTTGAACTGGGCCTTCGACACTTTTGGGACTGGTGTTGCCATCTCCTCTGCCTTCGGCGTCGAGGGCATGGTGCTGATTGATATGGCATCGAAGTCGCGAAAGAACTTCCGGCTATTCACCATCGACACCGAATTCCTGTTTTCCGAGACCTATAACCTGATGGACCGGATCGAGCAGAAATACGGAATCACGATCGAGAAAGTATTTTCGGAGCTTTCCCCCGAGCTACAAGAGCGCCAGCACGGCGCGGCCTTGTGGCAGCGCGATCCCGATCTCTGCTGTCGCCTGCGGAAAGTCGAGCCGCTCCGGCGAAAGCTCAATGAATTAAGCGCGTGGATTACAAGCATTCGCCGCGATCAGACTTCGGTGCGCTCGGTCGCGCATAAAATCGAGTGGGACGCGAAGTTCGGATTAGTGAAGATCAATCCGATCGCAGACTGGACGTCGAAGCAGGTGTGGCGATACATCCACGACCACGATGTTCCTTATAACGAACTACACAATCAGGATTATCCGAGCATTGGTTGCACCCATTGCACCCGTGCGGTCCGGCCTGGGGAAGATGCGCGTGCGGGACGCTGGCCAGGATTCGCCAAGACGGAATGCGGACTGCACATGATTGAGCCGGTGGCTGAGTCGAAAGTCGCGAAGGCAGGGAACTGAGAAGTCGAAGCGAGGGCTGAAGCTCCACGTTCAGCCGGTCCTGGCGCGGCCCCGCAGGGCCGCTCTTCCACGGTTGCTTTCAACCACGGTTCCTCCCAAACCTCACCCCGCCTGGCAGAACGCAGTCGGAAGCCCACCCCAATCGGGCAATAGATCGGGATTGGGGAACAACAGAGCGTGCAGACGTTGCACTGATTCAGCCGCCTTCGAGTCGTTTACCAGGAACGAGATCGTCCGGTCGGAAGCGCCGTGGCAGATCACGCGCGCATCCAGATCCGTAAGAGCGCCGAAAACCCGGCTCGCGATTTCCGGTTTGCGGCGAATATTGTCGCCGATCAGGCAAACCAGCGCCTGGTGATTCTCCCATCGAACGTCTGCCGCATGGTGTAGATCAGCGGCGACTTCGACCATCAATGAACCGTCGATTAAAAATTCCTCGATCAGCGACCCGCCCGATTCCGCCAACAATGAAACTGCGCTCGGCGAAGTAGCCAGTACGTCAACCGGACACGAGCGCTTCTCGAAGGCGGCGAACACCGCATCAAGAAACGACGCGTTAATTCCATCCGCAGACTGAACTTCGATGACAGCCACATTCCGCTTCGCAGTAATTGCGATGATTGGGCGGCTGTTGCGGGCGCGCGACATGATCTCGGTTCCTTCAGCGTCGGCGCGGCGCGAATTCAGAACGTAAACAGGAATGTTCTCGCGCATCGCCGGCGCAAGCGTCGCCGGATGCAGAACCTTCGCGCCAAATTGCGCAAGTTCCGCAGCCTCGTCGAAATTCATCTTCCGGATAACGCGAGCATCGGGACAGAGTTTTGGGTCGGCAGTCATGACCCCATCCACATCGGTCCAAATCTCGACGCGAGAGGCGCCGATCGCCGCAGCAACGATGGCGGCGCTGAAGTCCGATCCGCCTCGGCCGAGAGTCGTAGGAACGCCGTCTTTGGTCGAGGCGATGTACCCGCCCAGTACAGGGATTCTTCCAGCATCGAGCAGCGGAATCAAGGCATCCTGCAAGCGCTCATTGGTTTCGTCCCACAATGGATTCGCCTGGCCGTGATTGGCGTCCGTCACGATGCAGGAAGGCGCATCGACGTGGGTGGAGTTAAACCCCGCCTGACGCAGCGCTTCATTGACCAGCTTGCTGGAGAAGCATTCGCCATAGC
>DATAUY010000225.1:0-3801 GCA_036268025.1 Candidatus Sulfotelmatobacter sp.
CCGGCGAGCCGATCACCCAGATTGCACGGGCGGTCGGCATGACACGCAAGAGTGTTGGGAAATGGGTGAGTAAGGCTTTGGCCGTGGGTTCCGGCGCGGCGCTAAGGGACGCCTACCATCGGCCCAAGGAGCCCTTGATCAGCGAAGATGCCAAAGCGTGGGTGGTGCACCTTGCCTGCTCCAAGCCGAAGGACCTCGGTTATGCCGCCGAGGTGTGGACCCGGAGTGCGCTCGCCCGGCATGTGCGAGAGCACGCCAGGGAGGCTGGCTATGGGGCACTGGCGCGCGCCGCCAAGGCGACCGTTCACAGAATTCTTGCCGGACAACCGCTGCATCCCGAGAAAGTGAAGTACTACCTCCAACGTCGCGATCCTGAATTTGAAGCGAAAATGCGCGAGGTTCTGCTGGTTTATCAAGAGGTTGCAATGCAGAACCAGAAGGGCGGAATGATCTCGTTGGTGACCGTCTCGGTGGACGAAAAGCCCGGCTTGCAGGCGATTGCGAATACGGCGCCGGAGATGCCTCCCGTACCGGGGCGGCACTCCGGTTTCGGGCGTGACCACGAGTATAAACGCCTCGGCACGTGCTCGATTCTGGCGGCATTGGATCTACACACCGGACACGTCACCGCGCGAGTCGAACGCCGGCATCGCAGCCGCGAGTTCATCGCCCTGCTGAAGGATCTGGATACCCACTATCCGGCAGAAACCGTAGTCCGACTGATCATGGACAATCACTCGGCGCACATCTCGAAAGAGACGCAGTCCTTTCTAGCCACGCGGCCGAATCGATTCCAGTATGTGCTCACCCCGAAGCACGGATCCTGGCTGAATATCGTAGAAACGTTGTTCGGCAAGATGGCGCGCACATTCTTGCGGCACATTCGAGTGCAAACCTGGGAAGAACTCCGCGACCGCATCCATCGGGGCATCTCGGAAATCAACGCTGCCCCCATTGTCCATCGCTGGAAAAATTTCGAGGCTCTGACCATCAGCTAAATACGGATATATTTTAGTGAAACGGTATACTAGTGGCTCGTCGCAGGGAGTTCGTTAGCATGGGAGGATTCTCCGGCGGACGTCGGCATACTTCCATTTAAAGGGACGGGCGGTCTTAGAATAGGCGCGATGTAAGTCATGAGCTTGCGAGCGAGATCTTTGACCGATGTGAAAATGCCGCGTGCAATCACTTCACGTTCCAGCCTGGCAAACCAGATTTCAACCTGGTTGAGCCAGGAAGAATACGTAGGTGTGAAGTGCAGCTTCACGTTGGCGTTTCATTCCAGGAACTGTTCGACCTTGGCAGTCTTGTGGGCGGATAGGTTGTCCAGAATGATGTGGATCTCTTTCTGGACTTGCATCCTGAAACGACTTGTTCCAGAAAACCAACAAACTCCGCACTGGTATGTCGTTCAGCGGTCTTGCCTTGCACCTTGCCGGTCTTCACGTCCAACGCCGCATACAAAGAGAGCGTCCCGTTCCGGCGGTATTCAAAACCGTGCCGCTCCAACCGGCCCGGCGATAGCGGAAGCACAGGATCAAGCCGGTCCAACGCCTGAATGGCCGTCTTCTCATCCACACAGAATACGGCAGCGTGTTGTGGCGGAGACAGGTACAAGGCGATCACGTCGGCAGCCTTGGTTTCAAAATCCGGATCATCACTGGCCATATAACGTTCCAACCGATGGGGACGAACGTCGGCTTGAGCCAGAATTCGTTGAATCGTGTCCTTGCTGACGGCGAAGCGACTGGCCAGTTTGCGACAGGACCAGTGAGTAGAGCCGTCCTTGGGGCCATCCTTGATGGCTGTCAGAATGCGAGCCTGCAACTTGGCAGTTCTGACGGAGGGCTTCTGGCCAGGATGCCGTTCCTCGGTCAATCCACCGATGCGATGCCGAAGAAAGCGTTCCTTCCAGCGGGAGATGGTGGGAGCGGTCGTATTCAGCAGAGCTTGAATGCGTCGATAAGAGGTACCTTCGCTCAGTAGCAGAATCATACGCGCCCCTCATCACGTCGCCTGCTGCCAGAGTGCGTAAGTGATTTTTTGAAGCTCGAGACGCTCTTCTTCTGCGAGCACTATCGGCTTCGCTCCAAACGGCATTAACAGTTGGCGCCGCCGACTTGCCAATGGTTACTCAGATACAGGCCACTAGTCTGCTTCATCGGCCGGAAGAAGGAGCTCGTTTGTATGAATTCCCAGTTCTCATTGCCGTAGGAGCGATACCAGTGATCCGAGTCGTCGTGCCACTCGTAAGCGAAACGCACGGCGATTCGGTTCCCAGCAAACGCCCACATTTCCTTTATAAGCCGCAGTCCAACTCCTTGGCCCACTTGCGAGAAAGAAAAGCAATGATCTCGCTTCATCAGTTGATGAACTCCAATCGGTTCCTCCAGCGTGAATCGATCGCGTACGCCAAAGCGACTTTTGCAGTAGCGCGCGTATTCCAAGCATCTTCGGCGAGCCGCACTTTTTGCATCGCGCTGTCGCGTGTGAACGGCGGGAACGGAGGCCGGGCGGGCGTCATTGGAGTTGCCATAATTTACTCTCCCGCAATTGATTCAAAACTCACCGTGCGGCGTTTGGCGGCCGTGTCGAGTAAGAAATAACCGCCGTAGCCATTGTGAACCTACGGTGAGGCGCGTCAGCAACAGGTAAATGACCGCCAGCAGCATTACCATGAGAGCATCGACAAAGAATGGGCCATATCCCAGAACGAAAATGTGACTGAGAATTACGGCGGTCATCCACATAACAATCAATTCGCTGCCAATCTCGCTGTCTTCGGGATCAGGAGCAGAACCGCCATCACCGTCTCGAACACCCAGATCCTAAACGGAACACAGGCTGAGATACCAACCCTGGACAGCTTGCGACATATGATTAAACAGGGCCACCGAGCCTGGCACCTCTGCAAACTTGAGAAAGATGGCGGACACCAACCGCCGAACTGCCTGCAGTGCGAGTCTGCCGACGGGGTGCAACCCCTTGAGGAAGTCATGAGTTTCGGGTTTGTGCATAGGAGTATTGATCACTCCCGGCGCTATGGTGTTTACACGAATGCCTTCTTTCGCGTATTCATTGGCGAGGGCGCGCGTCACAGCATTCAGCGCGCCCTTCAGCATAATTTGAACGGCCGCTCCAACCCCTGCGATCGGTTGGTCGACCAGGGTGGTGGACACGTTGATGATGCTGCCCGACTTCTGCCGCAGCATTTGCTTTACGGTTAGCTGTGACACGTTGAGAAAGCCGGCAAGCGTCGTGGAGACTAAAGTGTTGAAGTCTTCGGTCGTGTAATCGATGAAGTACTTCGGGATAAAACACCGGCATTGTTTATCAGTACATCGATTCGGCCAAATCGCGATACGGCAGTATCCACAATCCTGGCCGCCGTGCCCGGGTCACCGACGTCCCCATCAACTATCGCAACATTCGCGGCCGCTGCGAACGGATTGTCTTTTGTGATCTGTCGCGAATTTGCGACCACGTTGTATCCTCGTTTGACGAAAGCTTCAACGAGCCCCGCTCCGATCTCGCGCGAGGCACCAGTTACAATTGCTGTTTTCGTAGCACTACTGTCCCAATTAGCCAGGATTCTTTTCTTCTATCACAGAAAACATTGGAGCTTAGGGGTCTATCAGCCGTGCCTGCTCGGGCAGGTTACCTTCCTCAAGGTTAACAGTGCTGTCTAACTTAGCTGGACGGTCGTAGCTCTCCTCTCGCCTTTTTGCAATTGCTTCTGCCGATTTTCGCTGTCCAATATCCAGGGCTCATATTTCTAAGCTCAGTTGGCTCGCTGCCACC
>DATAUY010000226.1:0-14968 GCA_036268025.1 Candidatus Sulfotelmatobacter sp.
CCCCTGCGCGGGTACAATCACATCGTTCCTGTCCCATGAAGCGCACCTTCCATTTCGGGGCCTCATCGTCGCAGCTCGGGCCGCTGGAAGAACGCCTGCTCGGGGCCTTGTGGCACCGGGACAACGCCACCGTGCGCGAACTTGTTGATGGCGAATGCAAGGAACTCGCCTATACCACCGTGATGACCACGCTCGACCGGCTGTTCAAAAAGAACCTGCTCGCGCGCGAGCCTGAAGGACGCGCCTTCCGCTACACTCCCAGATTCACCCGGGAAGGACTGCATCGCGAGGCAGCCGCCGAAGCGTTTCGCCAGCTTCTCGACGCCAGTCCGTCGTCGTCATTGCCGCTTTCCTATCTGGTGGAGATTGTCACGGAACGCGACGCGCAACTGCTCGATACGCTGCGCGAGGCGGTTGAGGCAAAGCGCCGCGAACTGCGGGCGGATGAAACGAAGTCGCCGGCAAATCAGAAGGCTCGCCCGAAGGACAAGTTCTGATGTTTGCGTTGCGCGGCATCGTCGTCTCGTTGTCGGTGTTCGCAATCGTGTACTGCGTTTCGTCGCTATTTGTGGGCGTCTTGTGGCGGAGAATTTATCTGTCGGCGCATGACCAACCGCGGCATCGAGTGGCCGATCTGCTTTTCGCGCTGCGCATGTTTCCTTTTGCGAGTGCTGCGGTGATCACTGCAGCATTCACCGTGCCCTCTTTCCTGCTGCTGGAGCCACGTTCCATCGACGAGCCGATGAGTGGAGGTCTTGTTGCGCTGGCTTTTTGCGGTATGGGCCTGGGCGTCTTCGGCTTCGCAAATACAGCGTCGGCGGTAGTTCGCGCCTCGCGCGCAATCTCGGCGTGGACGGCTGGCGCACGATCGCTCCCTGCTCCGACCTCGCATCCGGTGTTGCGAATTTCGCATGCCATCCCGCCTATGGCGGCGGTTGGGATCGTGCGTCCCAAAGTCCTGATCTCAGGAGCAGCCGAATTTATTCTGAGCGAGAACGAAATGCGCGCAGCGCTGAATCATGAGGCCGCGCATATACAACGCCGCGACAACCTGAAAAAGCTTCTGCTGCGCTCCGTGGCGTTCCCGGGAATGCGGGGCCTGGAAACAGCCTGGCTCGAATCCACGGAAATGGCTGCCGACGATGCGGCCGTATCATGTGCCGCCGAAGCTCTCGACCTCGCCGCCGCGTTGGTCAAGCTTTCCCGGTTCGCGACGCCGGGGGCGGGCTTTGACCTCACCGCTGCCGTTGTGACCGGCCCCATCTCGATCGTCAACGCGCGCGTCGAGCGGCTTATCTCGTGGACTGAGCGCGCCGTTGTGCCGCACTCATCCCCGTTATGGCCTTTGGCTGCTGCGGGTGGGCTGATCGCAGGGTTCGCGATCACTTACGGCCAGCTATTGGTTCGCATACACGCGGCTACCGAATGGCTTATGCGCTGATGCGGCCGACAAGCTTGCCTCGCCGGCGGCTTTAGTCGGACCATTTGGTCGGCTTGCGGTCCCATCGATGCTTCTTCAACTCGGCAAGCAGGCCCTTGTCCAGCGGCCCGGCATCGCTGGTCGCGATGTTCTGCCGCACATGCTCGGCCTTCCTCATGCCGGCAATCGTGTTGCTCACCGCCGGATGCGACAGGATGAACCGTAGCGCCATCTCCGGCAGCGTCATGCCGCCCGGAAGAATTTTTTTCAGCGCTTCCACGCGATGAATCGTCTGCGGCAGGTTCTCCGGCCCAAAATATCCTGCGCGCCAATCGCCTTCGGGGAAGCGCGTGTCCAGAGTCATCTTTCCGCCGAGGCTGCCTTCGTCGAAGGGGACGCGTGCGATCACCCCGATGTTCAGTTCCTGGCAAAGCGGGAAAAGTTCATCCTCGGGCGACTGGTCGAAGATGTTGTAGATCACTTGCACCGCGTCCACCAGTCCCGTGCGAAGCGCCTTGATCCCGTTCTCGGGCTCCCAACGGTTGATGCTTATTCCGAAAGCATGAATCAACTTATCGTGCTTCAGCTTTTCGACGGTCGAACGGAATTCCGCCTCGTCAGTCCACGAATCGTCCCATACGTGAAACTGCAGGAGATCGATTGTGTCCACCCGAAGCTGCTTCCGGATCAGATCGGCATACTTGAAAACATGCTTTGCAGGAAAAACGTCGCTGTACTTATAGCTCGAAAGCGCGGGCCACTGAAGGTTGGCGGGGGGAATCTTCGAGGCTGCAATAAGACGCTTGCCCCGATTGCGCTGCATGGTTTCGCCCAGCAGTCCGTCGCTTTTGCCATCACCATACGCCCAAGCTGTATCGAAAAAGTTGCAGCCCAGATCAACAGCCAGCTGCATCGAGACCAGCGACTCCGGATCGTCCGAACCGCTCCATCCGCCCATGCCCCAAAGCCCATGGGCAATCTCGCTGGTTTCGAATCCCGTACGTCCAAACTTGCGGTAATTCATGATAGCGTCCTTGGGAGGCTAGAGTGCGATCAAGAGCAGAATGAAACAGCATATCTCGAAGCGGCGAATCTCGCCGGGGTTCGTCCCATTTGCCGACCAAATTGCTATGCCCGTCGGCGATCCTCACGTCCCATTTTTTCGATAGCTGCGATCAAAATTACCGCAAACGAAAAGCCCCCATCACGGTGTTTAATGAACCTAGATCATAAAGATGGAGGTGTTCCCCATGAACTCTGAATATCCCTTTACTGCCAGCGGCGAGCAAAAGAAATTGGACGCTCCAGCGTCGCGCCTGACCGACGAGAAGATTTCCGATGAGTCAGGGACAGAAACCAAGGCCGACAGCGCCATGGCGCCGGCTGGATTGAACAATCCCTTCTGGAACTAGTCTCGGCAACTCCTTCGAAAACCGGCCTATCCCAACGGATCGGCCGGTTTTCTTTTCCGCCTTTCTTCAGGAAGAAACTCACTTCAGGATCGGTAGAGACAAGCAGGGCCGCAGGGCGAAGTCCAGGCCGGACATTTCCTCCAGCGCCGGGCGCAGTTGCGAATCGCGGCAAGGCTCCAGCGTGATCACAAATGGCAGGGACGACTTGTCGAACCCCGGCTTCTGCAGCAAAGAATCAATGTTGAGATGGTGCGCGGCGAGAATCTGCGCCAGTCGGGCGACGATTCCTGGCTGATCGCGCACGAAGAATCGCAGATACCAGGCAGTCTCAAAGTCACCGCTTATCGCCGGACTCGTGATGTTGCTTACAGTGTCCCTTCGGCGACCGGCCAGGCCCTCCGCGACAAACTTCACATCCGAAACCACGGCCACGGCCGTTGGATCCCCTCCCGCGCCCGCCCCGAGGAACGCCATGTCGCCGCCATAGTGCCCTGAAGTAAGAACAAGGTTGAGATTCCGTTGCACGCGGCCAAAGGGAGAATCGGCGGCTACCAGGCATGGCCCGACCTCCGCGAAGAGTGCGCCGTTTTTTAGTTCCGCGCGCGATATCTGTCGGATCGTGCAATTTAATTCCGCGGCATAATCAAAATCTACGGCGTCTACGGGCCGGATGGTGCGGGCCCGCACCGACTCTGGAGCAACCTGCGCGTGCAACCCGGCGAGCGCCAGAATTGCCAGCTTGGCGCGCGCGTCGCCGCCGTCGAGATCTTCTGACGCGTCGGCCTCGGCGTATCCGCGCGCCTGCGCTTCTTCGAGCGCCTCGCTGAAGGGAATCCTCGCAGTCTCGATGCGGCTGAGAATGTAGTTGCAGGTTCCGTTGAGGATTCCCGCGATGCCATGCAGTCGATCTCCGCTCAACCCGGTTCGCAGTGCAGGAAGCACGGGAACGCCGCCCGCGACAGAAGCTCCAAATTCAATCTGACATCCGTTACTTGCAGCCAGCTTTAGAAGATCAGGCCCGCATCGCGCGATGAGTTGCTTGTTCGCTGTCACCACCGACTTGCCTGCGGCCAGCGCGCTGCGGACAATCTGTTCCGCAGGAGTAATTCCGCCGATCAATTCAATCAGCATGTCGGCGTCGGAGTTCAGGACCGTTTCGACATCGCTGGTCCAGATCACCTCAGCTGGGACCCAGGGCTGTCTCTTGCGCTCCACATTGCGATTGCAGATGTGTGTCAGTTGGAGCGACTGGTCGCCGGTCTCGCACAGGATTTTCGCAACCGCACGTCCCACCGTCCCAAAGCCGATTAAAGCTACACGGCACGGAGAGTGCTGTTTCCTGGTCGAATTTGAAGCGCTCTTGGCCACAGATCTCGCTGGATTGAGTTTTCATCATACGTGCAGACGAGACTCCCGGAAACTCCAAACCCTTAACCACAAAGGTCACGAAGGTCCACGAAGAAACCAAATCAGATTTTTTCTTTGTGTTCACTTCTGTGTCCCCGGTGGTGAAAAGTTTTCGGAATGAGTATCGAATAGCGGCAGGGCGGCATCGCAGGCCAACTCCGCATCAAAGTTGGTAATATGGTGCCTGCCTGCTGCGATCGCAATCTCGGCGGGAGCACAGCGGACACGCTCTTTTACAAGCGCCTGTCGTTGACGAGTGAGTTCGAGCGCTGCGGTCCGCCAGTACGCCCGGCAGCGGGAGGAGAATGAATGATTCGAAAGTTCCGAGCGGTTCCCCAGTTTGACGCCGTTTTGAAGCCGGCCTTGATGATGATTCTTGCGGGAACCGCGACCCTTTTCGCCCAGCAAACCCAGCCCACTCCGTCTCAGCAACCGCAGACTCAGCAACCCCGAACTCAGCAACCCCAAGTTCAGCAACCGGAGAGCAACCAGGAAGCGACTCCGGAAGAGTCCACGCCGATTCGCAAGTCGAATGCGAATCAATACAACAAATGGACGTTTAACGTCGGCGGTGGCGCCAGCCTGACCAATGGCAATACCGCAAACTTCGTCCGCAGCGGAGGCGGAATAGCCGCCGCTGGCATAGCCCGCAACGGGAGCAAGTACCTGGGCCTTCGCCTCGACTTCCAGTGGGACAACCTCCCTTTGAAATCTTCGGCGTTACAGGCAGCCCAAGCAACGGGCGCGAACTCTCACGTTTATTCGCTCTTGCTCGATCCAATCATCAACATTCCCGCTTCGACGAATTGGGGTGGCTACCTTTTGGCTGGTCCAGCGTTCTACCATCGCTCCGGGAAACTTGATTCCTCGACCGCCATCCCCGGATCGGCCTGCGATACGTTCTTCCTCTGGTGGGGACACTGTTTCAACGGCAGCCTGCCGATTGATGGGAATTTCCTTCACTCCAGCCAAAATGAATTCGGCTACAACTTCGGCGGGGGCATCACGCGCAAAATCCGTCCCAACATGGATTTGTACGTCGAATTCCGTTATCTCCACGGCAAGCACGACAATGTCACTACCGACCTGCGTCCGATTACAATCGGCGTGCGCTGGTAGAAAACATTAGCCGCAGATTGGCACGGATTCTCACCGATCAGTCGAACGAGCATGGCGGCTTGCAGACGCAAAGGAACAATTTACTCCGGATTTGTTCGATAGCTCCACAAATCCCCGGTCTGCTTTTGTAACTGAACGAACGAACTCGCAACTCTGGGTTGCTTTACCGACGATTCTTCATTCGCCTCACGCACCGCGGATTCAACGATCACATGCGATGGCGCCAGCGAGCATGCAGGATCCGTGACCACCGCATCTCCGGTCAGCAGAAATGCCTGGCACCGGCATCCGCCGAAGTCTTCGACCCTCCGCTCGCAGCTGCGGCATGGTTCCGGCATCCAGTCTTCGCCCCGGAAGCGCTGAAAGGAAGGCGACTCGTTCCATATCCAGTCAAGCGTCTTTGCCCGCACATTCTCGAATGAAAATCCCGGCAGAACTTCGGCCGCATGGCACGGCAACACCTTTCCTGCCGGATTGATAAGCATCAATCTTCGTCCCCAGCCACCCATGCAGGCCTTGGGATACTTCGCGTAATAGTCGGGCACGACGGAATCGATGCGCATGCGCCCGGCAAGACGTTTTTCAGCGGCAGCAACAATCTCAACTGCCTTCTCGAGTTGTGCGCGCGTTGGCAGCAATGCGGCGCGATTTGCCAGCGCCCATCCGTAATATTGCGTGTGCGCAATCTCGACCCGCTCAGGCTCCAGCTGTTCGATGAACGCGATCATCTCCTCGAGATGATCCAGGTTCTGCCGGTGGACAACCAGATTCACTGTAAACGCGATCTTGTGCCGGCGGATCGCTTTCGACAGTTCGATCTTGTGCGCGTGCGCCTTGGCGCCGGCGATCCAGTTCGCCGCTTCTTCGCGCGAATCCTGAAAGCTGACCTGGATGTGGTCGAGCCCGGCGTCGACCAGGGCCTGCAATCGCTGTTCGTTAAGCCCGATCCCCGAGGTGATGAGATTGGTATAGAGTCCGGCCGCGCGCGCAGCCGCAATCAATTCCACTAAGTCGGTTCGTGTCAGAGGCTCTCCGCCGGTAAAGTGGGCATGAAGCATTCCGAGCTTGCCGGATTGCTGGAAGACGCTGGCCCACTCATCCGTCGATAGTTCCGTCGGCGTTCCAGCCAATTGCAGAGGATTCGAGCAGTACACGCAATGCAGCGGACAGCGGTGAGTGACTTCGGCAATGAGGGCGAGAGGGTTAGACGACATTGAGTAATTGGAAATTTAGTAATTGAGTAATTGAGTAATTCTTGGCAGCGGGTAGGCGGCACAACGGGAAATCAACTTCCCAATTACACAATTACCCAATCGCTCAATAATCCACGATTCTTTTCCGCTGCAACTGCTCCAGAAAGATGCCGATGTCGTTGCGAATCTTCCCGGGATCGGTCTTCCCGAACTCCTTCTTCAACTCCCCGAGGATCTCGCCGAATGTACGCTGGCCGTCGCAGCGTTCCAGAACCTGCCGCCCGGTACCTTGCAGTTTGATAGCGCCTTCGGGAAACAATATGACCCGCTCCTGGTCCGTTCCGCCCCAGCGGCATCCGGCCGCGAGGCGAGGCTGGCTCGCATCAGTGGGAGGCGCCATCGTCAGTTTCCATCCTGCGCCGGCTCAAACGCTCCCGGCGGTGGCCATCCGGGCTGTACGTATGCAAAGTGAAGCGCATCGAGCTGCGCCCACAGAATGTCGCACTTGTCGCGCAGGGCCTGGATCGCGAGTTCCTGTTCAGTGCGCGTGTGTGCATTTTCGTAGACGTAGGTAATGGCAAACCTCGCGTCCTCTGGCGCCTGCGAAAGCCGGGCCTCGAAATAATCCAGCCCTCCAGCGAGCCAGGAATAATGCTGACGCAGCCGGTCCATCCGCAAAGAAATCAAATCGCGAGAAAAAAGCTCTGTCAGCGACGAAGCAACCGCTTCCAGCAAACTTCGGCTGCGTACGATGTTCAGATACTCGTTGACCGCAAATCGCGTCGCCGGAAGGATCCCGGTTCCCGCGCGTACTTGATCGGCGCTCAATCCTGTTGCCTCCGCCAACTTCAGCCAACGTTTGATCCCTCCCTCGCTGTTGGCATCGCCGTCATGATCGATCACGCGCTTTCGCCATGCGCGACGGAACGCCGGATCGGTCCCGCGCGAAAGAATGATCGAATCTTTCACCGGGATCATGCTCTGATAGTAATAGCGATTCAGCGCCCACGCCTGAAGCTGGCCGCGCGTGAGCCGGCCCTCGTGCATCATCAAATGAAATGGATGCTGATGGTGATAGCGCTCTTCGCCGACAGCGCGCATCTTCGCGCGCAGGCCGTCAAACGGCAGCAAGCCCTCAACGTTCGGTTCTAGAGTTCGAACTGCCATCCATCCTCCGCGATCTCCCAACCCGCGTCGCGCACCTGGCGATATTCCGTTCCCGCTTCGTTCAGCATCGGATTCGTGTTGTTGATGTGCATATAGATTTTACGTGGGCGGCGCAGATGCGCCAACTTACTCAGGCTTCCATCTGCGGATGAGACCGGAACGTGCCCCATCTGGCGCGCGGTTTGACCGGAGCCCTGAATGCGAATGAGTTCGTCATCGCTCCAGAAAGTGCCGTCGAAGAGCAGTACATCGGCGGAATCCACTTCGTTTAATAGTGAATCGTCGATCTGGGGAACTGCGGGCATGTAGGCAAGCCGTTTGCAGGATGGCGATTCGATGATCAAGCCAAGCGACGCTTCATCTACCCTTAACGATTTTCGCCGCGACTCCGAAACATATGCCGGGAAGTGCGTTCCCAACGAGATCGTGCGGCAGCGCAAAGCAGAATCCTTCCCGGCCAGATCAACCAGAGGAAAGAACTCTCCAGGCCTGAATTGGTTCCAGCTCAACTGGCCCGGAACGCGCCGCAGCATTGCGAACATGGAATTGTCCTCGGAAATGATTCGACGAACGGATCCGGTGGCATAGGCATTCAGAGGCTGCAACTCGCGCAGCAGGAGCAATCCGAGAACATGGTCCACGTCGGCGTTGAGCAGGACTACTCCGGCTATGGGTGACTGCCGGATTCCATCACGCGGATAAAGATCCGGCGTGCTCTCGATTTGCGCCCGGAGATCGGGGGACGCTCCCAGCAGAAACCAGCTTTGCGAATCGGCGCTTAGGGCCACCCCGGTCTGTGTGCGGGCCTTTCCACGGAATGTCCCGCCCCTCACGCCAGAGCAGTTGGCGCAGGCGCAATTCCACTGTGGAAAGCCGCCTCCCGCCGCCGATCCCAGGATCCTCACCTTCACAGGTCGAGTGTATCAGCGCTGAATCAAGCCATGATCGCTGAAGAAGCCTCGTACGCCGTCGTTCGTAAGACGTCAGGCCTTTACCACTGGCTGAGAAATGTCGCGCGGGTTGTATCCGCCCATTGGAGACAAAATAAGATCTTGACATATACCTATATAGGCATATATATTTCCTTCATGGCACGGGCTGCTACTACTTCCGACGCCTTCAACGCTGTGGCTGAACCCCGGCGGCGGGAAATTCTCGACTATCTGGCTACCGCCGAACATCAGGTTGGCGAGTTAGTTATCAAGCTCGGGCTCGAACAGCCGTCTGTTTCGAAGCATCTGCGCGTGCTGCGTGATGTGGGATTAGTAAGGGTCCGGCGAAATGGAAGGCATATGCTTTACCGCACCAACGCCGACGCGATCCGTCCACTCTATGAGTGGACGAAAACATTCGAGCGCCTATGGACGCACCAGTTGCTGCGCATTAAAGAGCGCGCCGAGAAAAAAGCAATTGAAGGAAGCGGGAACATCCTAAGCTAGGCAGAGATCTTAACAACTGTTCGCCCGTCACCGCGCCAGGGTCATACACAAGGAGGAATCATGAGTCTCACCGAAACCATGCCGGGCATCGAAAGCCTGAGCGTCACTATCAACCAGGACATTCACGTCAACGCCTCGCTGGAAACCACGTTTGAGGCGCTGCTGGAACAACTCGGTCCGGGGAACGAAACTCCTGAACAAAAGATGCCGATGAAGCTGGAGGCGTGGCCCGGCGGCCGTTGGTACCGCGATCTGGGCGACGCGAATGGCCATTTCTGGGCAAACGTGCAGGCCATCAAGCGGCCCACGCTGCTAGAGTTCACCGGTCCGCTGTTCATGTCTTACCCCGTGGCCAACAATCTGCAATATCGTCTGAGCGAGGAAAACGGCGGAACGCTGATCCGATTCCAGCACAAGGCATTCGGCGTAATTCCCGAAGATCATCGACGCGGCATGAATGAGGGCTGGGGTCAGATGCACGCCCGCATCAAGGCAAAGGCCGAAGCGAAAAAGAAGTGAGTTGGATATTATGTGCCCCGCATGTGCAGCAAGCGCGGCTAACGTGGGAGGCAGCGTGGTATCAGGCGGAGGCCTGACCGCCGCTAGCGGCAAGAATCCTTCGTAAGAAGAATCCGGCGAAAACGGATTAAGGAGCGGCAGTCATAACGACGGCGACCATAGTTGCTAGCGAGCGGTGCCATCGTGACCGCTGCCCGGATGGAAAAGTGATTGATTTGAAAGGTCTGGTGACACGCTGACTCCCAGCAGTCGTCGATACGCGAGAGCGCGTGCGAAAATGCGGCAATGAAAGCTACGCCTTCTTTTCTGCTCGCGCTTCCGTTGTTTCTGATTCTCTCGTCGCTAGCCGCGGCGCAATCTTCGCGGCCGAGCCGGCCCAGAAGCACGCCGGAGTACACCTTTGAAGTAGTCAACCGCTTCCCGCACGATGCGAATGCGTTCACTCAGGGCTTTGCATACCACGGCGGATACTTCTACGAGGGAACCGGAAGAAACGGAAAGTCGTCTCTTCGGCAGATAAAACCTGAAACGGGAGAAATCGTTCGCAAGGTTGATCTTGCGCCGGAATTCTTCGGAGAAGGGATCACGATTCTCGGCAGCGAAATCTTCCAGCTTACGTGGCAGTCGCACACCGGATTCGTCTATGACCTGAACAGCTTCCAGAAGTTGCGCAGTTTTCAATACGACGGCGAAGGTTGGGGACTGGCAACTGACGGCCACCATCTCTTCCTGAGCGATGGAAGTTCCGAGATTCGGGTGCTTGATCCGGCCACCGCCAGTGTAAGACGTCGCATCAAGGTGCGGGATGAAAAGACGGCGGTTGAGCAACTCAATGAACTGGAGTTCGTCGAAGGAGAGCTTTACGCGAACGTCTGGCATTCGGACCGGATCGCGCGCATCTCTCCCCGAACTGGCGAAGTTATGGGATGGATCAACATCAGCGGGCTTCCGGGCCCGTTCTATCATCTCGAAGCCGAAGCCGTTTTGAACGGGATTGCCTACGATCCCGAGCACAAGCGTCTGTTTGTAACTGGAAAACTCTGGCCAGCGATCTTTGAGATTCGGGTGGTTCCAGTCGGTTCCAAAAAACCTTAATGATATTTCGGAGGAAACGTATGTCCGCAACAATCGATCCAATCCTGGCCGAGTTCCGCGAAGAGGCGGCTACAACCAAGCGTGTGCTCGATCGCGTTCCCGAGCAGAAACTCGCGTGGAAACCACACGCGAAATCCATGTCGCTGGGCCAGTTGGCGTGGCATGTCGCAGTGATCCCCGGCAATATATCGCGCCTTTTACAGAAAGACAGTCTCGACGTCACGCAAGCCAACTTCGTGCCACCACAACCAGAGAGCCTGGCAGAAATCATTAATGCCTACGAACAAAGCGTGCGCGATGCGGAACAGAACTTGGGAAGCATGACCGACCAGCAAGCGAAAGCGGACTGGCATCTCATGCATCGCGATCAGGTCTTATCGACCATGCCGCGCATCGGCTTCCTGCGCTCTGTCATGCTCAACCACTGGTATCACCACCGCGGCCAGTTGTCGGTGTATTTGCGCTTGCTGGAAGTCCCATTGCCCGTCATCTACGGGCCCAGCGCGGACGAAAGTCCGTTTGCTTAACTGTGCAAAATCCGGCAACCCATGCCGGGATTTGCAAGTTTGTGGGGATCGCATGCAACTAATGTGAAATCCGCTGCAGTGCGCCGATGATTTTTGGAGTTTTCTTCTTGCGCGGTCCGCAACCTGGGGAGATACTCTGGATGGCCGTTTGGACGCGGTGTTTCGGCCCTCCCCTCGCCCTCCCCAATCGCTTGAGGAGCACCCATCAGCACCGCGTCGCTTCGATTCAAAACTCCTGCCTCAATTCAGTGAACAAGATCCCGGGCCGCGGGGATCGCCGCATGATCCGCATGCCCCGCTGGGACTAGAGGAACTCGCGCTTCCCTTGGCCGAAACGGCAAACACCGACAGCTTAGGTTCGAGCTTCTTCGTGTGGCACTTGGGGCACTCGGCTTTTTCCTTCCCGTAAACCAGGGCCTCGAAATGATGGTGGCATTCCTTGCAGATGTATTCGTAAATAGGCATGAACGGCTCCGTCACCTATTAGAATCAATTTGTGAGCAGTTCGCAAATATCAAGTTCCCCGTCCAGCAAAATCCCGCCATCCACCGCAAAATGGGGTAGTGGGTCAGTTTGATAAGGAAGCGAGCCAAACGCGCGATTATTGTGTCGCAAAGAACGCGACACATTGCGCGGCTCGCCCAGATCCTTCGCCGCGCAAAGAACGCTTGCTCAGGATGACAATCAAACTTACCCACTATCCAAAATGGAAGCCCCGCGAGCCATTTTCCGCGCGGCGCTGGCTCAGGGGAGGTCACGTCCAAACCATCGCGAGCTTCCTGATGCCGCGGAAGATTCACTTGCCTCCCGCGGAAGAACGCCTGGTTGAAGTGGCGCCCGGAGTCAGCGTCCGCTGCTGGTGCCACTGGCAGACACAGAATCGCACGAACGCACTCACGCTTGTTGCCGTTCACGGCCTCGAGGGTTCTTCGGACTCACAATACATGCAAGGGATCGCCAGCGACGGCCTCACTGCCGGCATGAATGTCGTACTGATGAACCAGCGCAACTGCGGCGGCATGGACCACTGCGCCCCGACGCTCTACAACTCGAGTTTGTCGGATGACGTCGCGGCGGTTGCACGGCACATCGTCGAAAATGATGGCATCAAGCAGTTCGCCCTCGCCGGCTTTTCCATGGGCGGAAATCTCGTACTGAAGCTGGCCGGCGAATGGGGCAGCAGCCCTCCGCCCGAATTCCGCGCCATCGCCGCGGTTTGCCCGGCGATGGATCTGGCCGCGTCGGCCGATGCGCTGCACGAGCCAAAAAACCGCCTCTACGAGTATTACTTCCTGATGCAGCTCTTCCGCCGCCTGCGCACCAAAGCACGCCTTTTCCCGCGCGACTTCGATCTCGCCCGCCTTCGCGGGGTCTCCAGCCTGCGCCTGTTCGACGATCGCGTAACGGCTTACTACTGCGGATTCAAAGGCGCCGACGATTACTACGCCCGCGCTGCGGCGGCGAATGTAGTCGATCGCATCTCAGTTCCCGCCTTGATCATTCATGCTGCCAACGATCCGTTCATACGGCTGCTTTCGGAGACTCGGGCGCGCATTCTGTCGAACCCAAATATCACCTACCTCGAAACTGCCGACGGCGGCCACTGCGCCTTCATCGGCCAACCCGGCGGCCACGGATACGACGGCCACTGGGCAGAGCGCGAGGTAGTCGAATTCATCCGGCAGTTCGCATAACCCGTGGAGCGGACGCTCCCGTTCGCTTACGCCGGCGAAGAAACCGGCGACGCGAGCGGACGATTCCGCCACCCCTTCCAATGTATTCTCACATACGCCAGCCCCAGCATCGCCAGGAATATCACTGCCAGCCCAACCGAAGCCATTCCAATTCCCTGCGCATGTTTGCGCAGAATCGAAACGCGTCCATACACAAACTCGATGTGGACCCAGTACACAAGCAGCGAAGCCTGGCCTAATTGAATCAGCGGACTGAATCCCCACTCGCCGGCGCCCCAGCGGCACCACGCATAGCTCGCAGTCAGAATCACGAGCAGCATTCCCACTCGGATCAGAAAAAAATTCGGGCTCGTGTGCCAGTAGTCGTAAACGGAATAGACCTGCCACTTCGACGCATCCATCAAGCGTGAAAGTTCAATCAGAACGAGGCCGATTCCCCCGAGCAAGAAAAAAGCCTGGGCCTCGCGTCTCTTTACCCGTTCACTCTGCAAAACGAATCCCAGGGCGAGTCCGGCAAAAGCAAATGCAGCCCATGGAACAAGCGGAAACAGCCCGGGCTGCGGAACGCCCAGGTTGTGTAC
Organism: Candidatus Sulfotelmatobacter sp.; assembly: GCA_036268025.1. Lineage (GTDB taxonomy): Bacteria > Acidobacteriota > Terriglobia > Terriglobales > Acidobacteriaceae > Sulfotelmatobacter. The sequence continues at coordinate 13,574 of DATAUY010000226.1, forward strand.
GCCATCTACATACGATTCAATCGGCCAGGGCAGCCAATCCGGGCGCCACGTCGTCCACAGAAGTGGAGTCAGAAGCGAAATCGCCAATGCAGTCCCAATCGCGGCCAGTATGAATGGACCACGAAAAAATTGCCGGGCTGTGCCCGGCTGGACAGCCCCTTCGCCGCTCAGGGCAGGCTTGGGCGGCTGTCCCCACATGACATTTTCCATTCCTGCCACCAACCAGCACAGCACGCCCATCAGCATCATCGAAATGCCGATCGTATTCAGGATGTCAACCCGCAGCAGATCGCTCGCCGGCGACCATCCCCAGGCGATGACATACTCCTGCAAGCGAAACAAGAGGCCAAAGCCAAAGATCTCAGCGCCGCGCCGGACGGTTGTGCGCGCAATCTGGGAAGACGAAAAATTCTTTTGTTGGAGCTTTGCGGTCACCAGCGCAAAGGAAATTCCCGCGAGAAAAAGAAACAGCGGCGCGGGGAACGTCCCGCCCAGTTGCGAATACATATAGAATTTCCCCTGCCGCGCCTCGCCGCCGAGCCAGGAGTCGTAGCAATGGGTCTGGAACATGAGGATGCAGGCCAGTCCGCGCATCCAATCGATATACGTCAAACGTGATCTTGCCGCTGAGATTGGCCCCATGCTGAGATTGGGCAGTATAAGGCAATGGGCCGAAGACGCCCGGTTTTTTCCGGTTTTAGTACCTCTTATTCCGTGGTTTTGTCACCGCTTGCCGGGAAATCTTCGTCTATCGATGGCCAAAGTTGGATGGGAACATCGCTGGCTGTTAACTTTGTGTCTACCATACAACCTTCACAGGAAATAGTTGGATCGAATCTGAGAATAGGGCGTTGTAAGCTAGACATACAAAAGGCAATTCAGGCGAAGCAAGGAACATGGAGAATCTATGTTGAAGCGCAGGGGCTTGGTGTGTCTGCTGTCGTTCGCGGTGATTTCGTGCAGTTTGGGCCTCGCCGCTACTCAGGACCGCATCACCAGCGGATTGACCGCAGCCACCGTGCCACTGACTGGTCAGGTTCATCGACTGGCCCAGCCCCAGTTCGATCAGGGTTCGGTGGAACCAGGAATGCAGATGGGCACCATCACTCTCCTGACCACCCCCACCGCCGCCCAGCAGCAAGCCCTTGACCAACTGCTTGCCCAGCAACAGGACCGCAAGTCCGCCAACTACCACAAGTGGCTCACGCCCGAGCAATTCGCCGACCGCTTCGGTCTCAGCCAGAGCGACATCGCGCAGATCGTCGCTTGGCTCCAGGGCGAGGGGTTCACCAACGTCCATCCCGCCCGCGGCCGTAACTGGGTCTCGTTCACCGGAAATGCCTCGCAGGTCGAAACGGCTTTCGCTACGGAGATCCACCGCTACAACGTCAATGG